>JBQGDL010000128.1:0-5203 GCA_052039045.1 Steroidobacteraceae bacterium | reverse complement strand
CCCCCATTGTCCAATATTCCCCACTGCTGCCTCCCGTAGGAGTCCGGACCGTGTCTCAGTTCCGGTGTGGCTGATCGTCCTCTCAGACCAGCTACGGATCGTCGCCTTGGTGGGCCGTTACCCCGCCAACTAGCTAATCCGGCTTGGGCTCATCCGTCAGTGCCAGGCCTTGCGGTCCCCGGCTTTCCTCCGTAGAGCGTATGCGGTATTAGCCCGGGTTTCCCCGGGTTGTCCCCCGCTGATGGGCAGATTCCCAAGCATTGCTCACCCGTCCGCCTCTCGTCGCCAGGGTTGCCCCCGCGTTACCGATCGACTTGCATGTGTTAGGCACGCCGCCAGCGTTCAATCTGAGCCAGGATCAAACTCTTCACTTGAAGTCTTGCGACTTACTTGGAGAGCAGAACCAAAAAGCTCAACTGGCTATTTGGATACTCGCCGTTGTTGCGCTCACCGCAACTGACGCGAGCTCCCACACAAATTACCTGTTTCCGATTCTTAAAGAGCAAGCCCGGAGCGAGCCGGGCAGAACGCGAATTATGAACCATTCCGGGTGACTGTCAACACTGCGAGCCGCAAAAAAACGCTTGCAATGCGACGGGTTACCGCTCCGGACAGGCCCCTCGTTCGCGAAGGGGCGCGCAGTATAGCGACGATGCGCAGCGCGTCAACCGGACGCTGAAGCGGCCAAGGATCAGCTGCCCACCACAATGCGCGCGAAGCGCCGCTTGCCGACCTGCACGACGTGACGCGAGCCTGTCGGCAGCGTCGCGGCCGTGTCCTGGGCCCGCTCGCCGTCGATGCGCACGGCGCCCTGGCGGATCTGGCGCATCGCTTCGCTCGTGCTCGCGACGAGTCCTGCGCCCTTGAGCGCCTGCGCGAGCCCGATGCGGCCGTCCGTGGCCGGCAGCCTGACTTCCGGGATCTCGTCGGGCAGTGCGCCCTGCTGGAAACGCGCGATGAACTCGTCTCGCGCGTGCGCGCCGCTTCCGCCGCCGTGGAAGCGTTCGACGATCTCGACCGCCAGCTCGAATTTCGCGTCGCGCGGATTGCGTCCGGCGTCTACCGCCGCGCGGCGGCGCGCGATTTCGGCGACCGGCAGGAACGACAGCAGCTCGTAGTAGCGCCACATGAGCTGGTCGCTGATCGACATCAGCTTGCCGAACATCTCCCCTGGGGGATCCGTGATCCCGACGTAGTTGCCCAGCGACTTCGACATCTTGTTGACGCCGTCGAGCCCCTCGAGCAGCGGCGTCGTGAGCACGACCTGCGGCTCCTGACCGTAGCTCTCCTGCAGTTGCCGCCCGACCAGCAGGTTGAATTTCTGGTCGGAGCCGCCGAGCTCGACGTCGGCTTTGAGCGCCACGGAGTCGTAGCCCTGCACCAGCGGATAGAGGAACTCGTGGATCGCGATCGGCTGACCGCCGCGGTAGCGGCTCGCGAAGTCGTCGCGCTCGAGCATGCGTGCGACCGTGTGCCGCGCGGCGAGCTGGATCAAGCCGGCCGCGCTCATCGGTCCCATCCACGTCGAATTGAACTCGACCCGCGTACGCTCAGGGTCGAGGATCTTGAAGATCTGTGTCTCGTAGGTGTGCGCGTTCTCCCGGATGGCGTCGGGGGTAAGGGGTGGACGTGTCGCGTTGCGGCCGGTCGGGTCGCCGATCAGCCCGGTGAAATCGCCGATCAGAAACACGACGTCGTGGCCGAACTGCTGGAACTGCCGCATCTTATTGATGAGCACGGTGTGGCCGAGATGCAGATCCGGCGCCGTCGGGTCGAAACCGGTCTTCACCACCAGGGGCCGGCCGCGCGCGAGCTTGCGGCGCAGATCCGCTTCGACCAGCAGATCGGTCGCGCCGCGGCGCAGTTCGAGCAGTTGTTCGTCGACGGACGGCATCGGGCGCCAAGAGTGCATCGCCGCGCGTGCGGCGAAAACGGGCGACTCTAGGCGCTCCGCCGCAGCCAGGCAACGGGCCCGAACCCGACGCGCAGGGCTGTCACGGGCCCTTTGCCGCCGCGGCTCAACCTGTGCAGCCCGTCACAAACTCTGGATAACCGGCGCAAGCGACTGTACGGGTTCGAGAAATCGCCGATTTTTTCTGTTGACGCGTGAGACGGTGCCAACTAAGTTACCGCCAAGTATTGCCGGGGGTCGACCTTGAGCTCACAAGAACAAATGCAGGTGTCGTCGCGGTTTTCGGCCGCGCTGCATTACGTGCGCGCCCGAGGCTGGCTCGCTGCCGCCCTCGCCTTCCCCCTGGTCGCAGCCGCCGTGGCTTTCCAGAGCGGCCGGCCCACCGCCGCTTCCGCGCCGCTGCCGCTCGATCTCACCGCGCTGGCCGCCGTGGCGGAGTCGACACCGACGCTGCCGGCCGAGGACGGCCCGGCGAGCATCGAGGTCACCGTGCAGCGCAACGACACGCTCGACCGGATCTTTCGCGCCGCGAGCATCGATCTCGGCACGCTCGCCGAGCTGCGTCGCCGGAAGGAAGTGCGCAAGGCGCTCGACATGCTCCGCCCCGGCGAGAGCATCACGCTCACGCACCAGCACGGCGCCCTGCAGTCGCTCAACCGTCAGATCAGCGACACGCTGACGCTGTCGATCGCCCGCGAAGGCGACGGCTACGCGGTGAACTACCTGGAAAACCCGCTCGAGGTCGAGTCCGTCGGCCGCCGCGCGCGCATCGAAACCTCGCTTTTCGAGGCCGGGCAGCTCGCCGGGGTTTCGGCACCCGTCATCATGACGCTGGCGAACGACATCTTCGGCTGGGACATCGACTTCGCACTCGACATCCGCGCCGGCGACGAGTTCAGCGTGCTCTACGAGCAGCGCTTCCAGGACGGCACCTACGTGGGCGACGGCAAGGTGCTCGCCGCCGAATTCGTCAACAACGGCAAGACGCACCGCGCGGTATGGTTCGAGTCGGCCGATGGCAAAGTCTTCGGTTACTTCACGCCGGACGGCAACGGGATGCGCAAGGCGTTCCTGCGCTCGCCGCTCGACTTCACCCGCATTACCTCGCACTTCAACCCGCGGCGCAGGCATCCGATCAGTGGCCGCATCCGCGCCCACACCGGCATCGACTACGGCGCGCCCACCGGGACGCCGATCAAGGCATCCGGCAACGGACACGTGCAGTTCGCCGGGCGCAAGGGCGGTTACGGCAACGCGGTCGTCATCGACCACGGCAACGGCATCACGACGCTCTATGGTCACATGTCGCGCTTCAGCAAGAGCGCGCGCTCCGGGCGCCGTGTCGCGCAAGGTGACGTGATCGGCTACGTCGGCGCCACGGGCGCCGCGACCGGTCCGCACCTGCACTATGAGTACCGGGTGCGCGGCGTGTACAAGAACCCGGCCAGGGTGGTGATGCCGCGAGTCGAGCTGCCGCCGGCATATCTCGCCGAGTTCCGCACCGAGGCGGCCACCCTGATGGCGCAGATGAACCTGATCGCTCGCCCCGCCGACGTCCAGGTCTACGCCGCCAACTGAGACCTCGCCGTAATCCGGCACACCGCCGGGGGCACTCGCGGCAGATCGGCTCTGAGCCGAATTTAGGCGGTTCTTGCCGCTCGCCCTGCACCCGATGTCACGGCGCGGTCATGCGGCGGTAGTATCTTTGAAACTTATGTCCGTCGCGCCTGCCCTGACCAGCGTCGACCTCGGATCGCCACAGCTCTTCATCAACCGCGAGCTGTCCGTTCTCGAGTTCAACCGCCGCGTGCTCGCGCAGGCGCAGGACGGCACGGTCCCGCTGCTCGAGCGCGTCAAGTTCCTGGCCATCTCGTGCAGCAATCTCGACGAGTTCTTCGAAATCCGCGTCGCCGGACTCAAGCAGCGCCGCGAACTGGGCTCGCTCGCCGCAGGGCCGGACGGCATGGATGTCAACGACCAGCTCGAGGCGATCCGCCGTCAGTCGATCGAGCTGGTCGATACGCAGTATGCGCTGCTCAATTTCGCGATTCTGCCGGCGCTGGAAACCGCGGGGATCCGCGTCCTGCGCCCTTCACAGTGGAACGCCGAGCAGCGCGACTGGGTCGCGGAGTATTTCTCCAACCAGGTCGAGCCCGTGCTCACGCCGCTCGGCCTCGATCCCGCACGGCCATTTCCACGCATCCAGAACAAGAGCCTCAACTTCGTCGTCGAGTTGGCAGGCACCGACGCCTTCGGCCGCATGGCGACGCTCGCCATCGTGCAGGTGCCGCGCTCACTGCCGCGGATCATGCGCCTGCCCTCCGGCGGGGGCTCGATCGATCTGATCTATCTTTCGCAGGTCATCCAGTATTTCGTCGCGCAGCTCTTCGCGGGGATGCAGGTGCGGGGCTGCCACCAGTTTCGCGTGACGCGCAACGCCGACCTTTTCGTCGACGACGAGGAGACCGAGGACCTCATGCGCGCGGTGCAGGGTGAGCTGGCGTCGCGCCGCTATGGCGACGCCGTGCGGCTCGAGACCCGCGTGGACTGCCCTGCCCACCTGCGCGACTTCCTGCTCGAACGCTTCGAGCTCGCGGCGGAGGACCACTACGCAGTCGACGGACCGGTCAACCTCAACCGGCTGATGTCGATCCACGATCTGGTCGATCGCCGCGACCTCAAGTACGCGCCGTTTGCGCCGGCCGTGCCGCGTCGCCTGCTCGGCCGGCCGGACCTGTTCGATGTGATCCGCGAGAAGGACGTGCTGCTGCACCACCCGTTCCACAGCTTCGCGCCGGTGGTCGACTTCCTGAGCCAGTCGGCGGCGGACTCGCACGTGCTCGCCATCAAACAGACCCTGTACCGCACGGGCCCCGATTCGCCGGTCGTCGATGCGCTGGTGGCCGCCGCGCGCGCGGGCAAGGAGGTCACCGTCGTGATCGAGCTGATGGCGCGATTCGACGAGGCGGCGAACATCGAGCTGGCGAACCGCCTGCAGGAAGCCGGCGCGCAGGTGATGTACGGCGTGGTCGGCTTCAAGACCCATGCCAAGCTGATCATGGTGGTGCGTCGCGAGCAGGAACGGCTGCGCCGCTACTGTCATCTGGGCACGGGCAACTACCACCCGAAGACGACGCGTCAGTACACCGATTACGGCCTGTTCACCTGCGATGAGGCGATCGGCCAGGACCTCCACGAGCTGTTCCTGCAGCTCACGAGTCCGACGCGCGTTGCGCAGATGCGCAAGGTGCTGCAGTCGCCATTCACGCTGCACCAGCGCACGCTGGAGGC
>JBQGDL010000127.1:0-32363 GCA_052039045.1 Steroidobacteraceae bacterium | reverse complement strand
AGGTCGGTCCGTCAACCGCCGCGGGTCGCGTCACGGTCACGGCCAGCCGCTCGCCGGGACGCGGCTCGAAATGGTGGACCCACAGGGCGCCCACGGCCTGCGGCGCGAAGACCTCCGGGGTGCCCTCGAAGCGCAGGTGCCAGGCCGGTCCGACCTCGAACCGCCAGACCTCGACGTAGGGCGAGTCGGACCGCGAGGCGAGCTCGATGGCGTCTGCGCGCGCCAGCGCGGAGGTCCAGCCGACGCGGGCGACCCCGGCAGGCATCGCAATCTCGAGCCGGCCGTCCGCAACCGGCAACCCGGCGGTCAGCACGGACTCGCCGGGCAGAAGCGGAATGTGCAGGCTGAATGCGCCCTGCTGCGGCGCGAGCCGCTCGACGTTCGTCGTTACGGTCCAGTCGAGGCCGAAGACGAGCGTGCGCATCAGGCGCACGAATGGCGGAAAATCCTCGCGCGACACGACGGCACCCTCCGCCACGCCCGCGCCCTGCACGGGCGCTGCGCGGGCGGGTCGCGTGAAATTCAACGAGTCGGCTAGCAGCCGTCCGTCATCGACGCCGGCGACCTGCCAGCCGGGCGCGCTCACCGCGATCCGCGCCGGTCGTTCGGGAAACACCAGCCGCAGCGAGTCCGCGTCCGGCACGCCGCCGCGCAAGGTTACGGTGTGCACGCCCTCGGGCAGTGCGACCCGGAGCGTACCGTCGCCACTCCTGGCCAGCGCGGAGGCGACGGCACCGTCGACGAGCACGCGATCCGGTTGCCAGCGCTGCGCCGCTTCCGGAAGCGCGAGCGCTGCCTGCGCCTGGGCATGCGCCTCGAGCACGATCTCGAGCGAAGCGCCACCGAGGTCGACCTGTGCATGCGCGATCGAGACGCAGTCGGGCGCGCAAGGTGGCGGCCGCGACAGGCGGTCCTTCAGCACCTCGAGCAGGTCTGGCGACGGGGTCTGGGCTCGCACCTCCGGAGCGCCGAACGGGAGAGCAATGGCCAGAGCGATCGCCGCGGCCGACGGGCCAATCCGCAGCCAGCGATCGAGCCGCGGCACGCCGGCAGCAGGGAAGCCCGCACGGATCATCGCGTAGATCGCGAGCGCCGCGAGCACGATCGATGCTATACGCCACAGGCTGAGCCAGACCGGCGTCAGCACGAGCAACCGCATGTGCAGCGTCGGCTCGATCGGACCGCTCCACTCGAGGCGGTGTACCTGGAAGTTCCATCGCGGGACCCCGGGACCGTTCTGCAGCCGCGTACCCGGTGCATATCGCTCCGCGACCGAGGCGGTCTTGGCGGGCACCTGCGGCCCTGGCGCCATGAACGACGGTTGTGCTACGTCGGCCTCGACGGCCGCGGCTGCCGGCGCTTTCTCCACCTGCCGCAGACGCGCGTCGGAGAGCTCGCCGGAGATTTCGGTCTGTATCGGTGATGGCGGCGCGTAGTCCGCGACACCCTCCGCCGCCTCGTCCCGCCCTGCGCCTGTCACCCCGACAGACTCGAGGGCCTGCCAGCCCAGCGGCTCGAGCTGCGGGAACAGCGCCAGCCGTGCCTGGCTGAACGCGAACGGCACCAGCATCAGCACGACGATCGCGACGCTCGCCGCGCGCCACAGTCCGAGCCAGCGGCGAACCCGCCCTTCGGGCAGCGCGCGAACGAGCGCAATGGCGATCAGAAGATTGAGCGCCGCCCACGTCAGCCCGGGCAGCTCGAGATGCGTCAGCGTGAACGCTGCGAGCGCCAGCACTGCCGCGGGGACGCCGGCGATCCGTAACGCGGCGGCGGCCAGCAGCAGCACGGCGAAGACGTCGAGCAGCCGCCAGCGATCGAGCCACGCGGAAGGCGAGCTGTCGACCCCGGGCGCGGCCAGCAGCCGATGCCCCGGCGGCAGGCGCAGACTGAGCGCGAGGTGTGCGAGGCGCGTGTCCCATCCCCCGACGGGGATCGCGCCGCCTCGCGCGAGCCGACCCGTGGCCTCGACGCCAAGCTGAGGCGAGCGCAACTCGATCCCCGCGCGCTGCTCCGCGCCCTGCGTGACGAGCAGCGGCTGCTCGCCCTGGCGAGCGCCCTGGAGCGCGTACGGCGCCGCCATCTCGAGCCGCCATCCCTGCCGCATCGTGCCGCCCACGAAATCCTGGAACGTGTAGCCCGAACCGTCGAAGTCCCACCACAGATTTCGCTCGACATCGACCCGGTTGAGATCCTCCCCGGTCATCCCGCGGCTGCGCTCTGATAGCGCGAGTTCGGCGCCTGGCTCCAGGCGATACGCCGGCAGCCCTCGCCAGTCGAGCGGCACGTTCGCCTCCGCCGGATCGATGCCCTCCAGCCCCTCGACGGTCACGGAACGCAGCCGGTCGATAGCTTCGAAGCTCCAGACCTCCGAGGGCACGCCCGAGGCCGGCACGCGCACTGCCTCGAGCGCCGATGCGCTCCGCGCGACGAGCTCAAGCGTCCAGGTGCCGGGCCGGACCTGCACGCGCAGGCGCCCGTCCGGCTGCAGGCGCACCGGGAGCGGTGCGTCGAGCTGCATTGGCAGGAACCCGGCCGGCAGCAGCGGACCGATCAGCTCCTCGCGCGCGCGGCCCGCGACATTGAGCGTGACGCGGGTGCGCAGCAGGCCGGGTATGGCGTCGGTGAGCTTCCGGTAAACCTGCGTGTCGAGCTGATCGACCTGCGCCAGCGGCTCGCGCGCGGCGCCAAGGCGCAGACTGTCGCCGCTGCGTTCCGGCCACTCGACGCGGCTGCCTTGGACCGTGAGCTCGATCAGGCTGTAAGCGGCTGGAATCGGCAGCGATTCGGGCATCACCGACCAGACGAGGCGCCCCGATACGCGATGCGTGCCCGCAGCGAGCCACAGATGCGGCCGGCCGCCCCGTCCGACGACCGGAGCGGCCCGGCCATCGACCACGACGTCCTGCGGCCAGACCGTGTCGTCGCCCGGGAGCGGCACAAAACCTGGGGCGAAGACCTGCAGCGGCTGCGCAAAGGAAGCGCCGTGCGCCCCCGCGTCGATTGCAAGCGGTCCGGGCCAGGCACAGATGCGATTCTCTGCCGATCCCGCCGCACCACCATCGACGATGGGGCAGCGCAGATACTCGCGACCGTCGAGCACCCAGTCCTCCCAGTCCCGCAGCGGCGCCGGGACGTCGGGCGACTCGGCGTGCACGGCGCCGCAGACAGCGGCGAACGTGACCAGCATTGCAGGCAGACGGCGCATCCCAACCCCCTAATACGCACGGTGCGGCCAGCCGGGGCGGCGCGGACTATACCGCAGCCGCCCGCGGCGCAAGCCGCGGGGCAGAGATGCAGGGGCTCAGGCGGCGGGCAGGACGATGGGCGCGATCTCGTAGCCCATCACTTCGCGGGTAACGGGGTCGAGGATCGGCTTGCCGCAATTGACGCGGCCAGTTACACGGGCGCGCCTGATCAACGCGACGTCCGGACGCAGGCTCTTGATCTCCACGAAGCCCTGCTCGTCGCGCACGAGCGCGAGCACGGAGTGAACCGGACCTTCCGGCGCGCGTGCGGGTTCCGGGAACAACAAGGCGATGACTTCCTGGTCCATTTGTCGCTGATCGCAGCGCGCCCAATGCGCGACGTGATTGGAGCAAATTGCATGCCAGACGCCAGGCGCTCGACAATCATGCACATCCGTGTCCCTGGCCGACTCGCGGTGACAGGAATCGTCAGCAGACGGGCAGGTCTTGTCGGACGGCGCCGCTCGTGCACGAGCGCCACCGACCCGGGGCGCCGCATTAAGTAAGATCGCGTGCATGACGCAGCCGCTGCCGCAGATCGTCGCGCACCGGGGCAACGCCGCAGAGTTTCCCGAAAACACGCTCCCGTCGCTGCGCTCGGCGGTGGATCTGGGCGTGCGCCACCTGGAGCTCGACGTGCAGTTGAGCGCCGATCGGGTGCCGCTGTTGCTGCACGACGCGGATTTCCGTCGCATGAGCGGTCGCGCCGACTCGGTCTTCGATCTCGACTGGGCAGCAATCGCCCGGCTGCCGATGAGCGAGCCGCAACGCTTTGGCGACCGGTACGCGGGCGTGCGCGCCTGTTCGCTCGCCGAGTTCGCGACCGAGCTCGCAAGCTGGCCGGGGATCACCGCGTTCGTCGAGATCAAGCGCGCAAGCCTGCGAAAGTTCGGCGCGACGGTGGTACTCGAGCGCGTGCTGGCGTGTCTGCCGGCGGTGCTCGACCGGTGCGTCGTGATCTCCTTCGACCTGCCCTGTCTCGAGGCGGCGCGCCGCGGCTCGTCGGCACGCATCGGCTGGGTGCTCGGCGGTTACGACGCCGCCGCGCGGGCCCGCGCCGCGAAACTGGCGCCGCAGTTCCTGTTCTGTGATCTCGACCGGCTGCCGCCGGAAAGCGTGCCGCTGTGGCCGGGTGCGTGGGACTGGGCGATCTACGAGGTGCGCGACGTGGAGACGGCGCGCGCCTGCCGCGCGCGCGGCGCGCGGCTCGTCGAGACGATGGCGGTCAGGGCGCTGCTCGCTCAATACGCCACGGACCCGGGCGCTTGAGCGACGCCGGCGACCTCGTGCTCGCGCTCGACCAGGGCGGCCATGCCAGCCGTGCCGTCCTGTTCGATGCCGCCGGACACGAGCTGACCGAGGCGCATGTGCCGGTCGCAACCTATCGGGACGGACCGGATCGCGTCGAGCACGACCCCGACGAGCTCGCCAGCTCGCTGCGCCTCGCGGCGGAGGATGTCTGCGACAGCCCGGCTGCGCGTGGCCGCGCGATCGGCGCGGCCGGGCTGGCCTGCCAGCGCTCGACGGTCGTCTGCTGGGATCGGCAGGACGGCCGCGCGCTGTCGCGCGCGCTGTCGTGGCAGGACCGGCGCGACGCCGGGTTCCTCGAGCGGCTGCGCCCGCGCGAGGCGTGGGTCCGTCGCCGTACCGGTCTGGTGCTCTCACCCCACTACGGCGCGAACAAGCTGCGGTGGTGCCTCGAGAGGCTGCCCGCGGTGCACGACGCGGCCGCGGCCGGGCGACTGGCCGCGGGCCCGCTGTCGAGCTTTCTGCTTGCCCGCCTGCTCGAGAATCGCCCCGTGTGCGTGGATCCGTCGAATGCGGCGCGGACGCTGCTGTTCGATCCGGACACGCAGGACTGGGTGCCGGAGCTGCTCGCGGCGTTCGGCATCCCCGCGGACGCTCTGCCTCGACCGGTCACGACACGTCACGCCTACGGGGTGCTGCGCCTCGCGGGCCGCGACATTCCGCTCACCGCCTGCACGGGCGATCAGGCCGCCGCGGTGTTCGCGTTCGGCGATCCGCAGGCGGGACAGGCCTGGCTCAACGCCGGCACCGGCGCATTCCTGCAGCGTGCGATCCCCGCCGGAACCCCGCCCGCCGACGGCCTTCTGAAGAGCGTGCTGTGCTCGGACCGGTCGGGCGTGCTGTGCAGTCTCGAAGGCACCGTCAACGGGGCGGGCAGCGCGCTCGAGTGGGTCGAGTCGCAGGTTGCGCTCGACGTCGGGCGGGCGGTGCGGGCGCTGCCGGCGGCCGCGGTGGCCGACGCGCCCCTGTTCATCAACGGCGTGGGGGGTCTCGGCTCGCCGTGGTGGCGCGCGGATTTCCCCGTGGAGTTCACGACCGGGAGCGGCGATCTCGAGCGCGTGGCGGCCGTGATCGAGAGCATTGCGTTCATGTTGTGCGTGAACCTAGACGTCATGCGCCGCGCCGGCTCGCTGACGTCGCTCACCGCGACCGGCGGTCTCGCGCGCAGCGATTATCTCTGTCACGCCATCGCCGATCTGGCCGCTTTGATCGTCGAGCGGCCGGCGCTGCGCGAGGCGACTGCGCGCGGCACCGCGTTCCTCGCCGCCGGTCGTCCTGCGCACTGGCGGGCGCCGTCTCTCGAGCGCCGCTTCCTGCCGGCCGCCAATGCGACGCTCGCGGCGCGTTTCCTGCGCTGGCGCGAGGAGATGGCGCGCCGCGGCGCATGACGGCAGCTGGTTGGTGCAGCTCGCCGTCGCTCGGGTGGGGTGTATGGCCAGCCGCGTACCACGATTACGGGTCGTTGCAGGGCTGAGGATGGGTGCCCCGCACGGCCAGCTCAGCGCACGCATTGCGCTTGGTGCTGTCGCAATGCTTCAGCTGCGGTGCGGAACTAGCGCCGGCGCGACTGCAGCGTCGTGAGCACCTCGCGCTCGAGCCAGCTGCCGCCGAGGGCGAGGTCGATGTATCCGCAGTGGCCGCCTTGCGCGGTGCGTGAGATCTCGAGCGCGGGCGGCGCGGCGAGCTGCGCAAGATCGGCGGCGGGAATGATCGGATCATCCGCCGCGGCGATGATCCGTGTCGGCACCGCGAGCGGCTCGAGCGCACGATCCGTGACCGCATAGCCGCGCAGGTAAGCGTCGAGCGACGGGAAGCCGCCGTGCACCCGCGCGAGGTGATCGGTCATGCGCCGCAGGTCGCCCATGCGGCGCACTTCGCGCAGGTCGTAGAGATCGGGCCATGCCGCCTGCTTCTTCGCCAGCGAGCGCTGCCACTTCCACACGAAATAGCGCCGATACAGCGCCCATCCGTCCTCGAGCCGGGTAAGCGTGTGCGCCGGATCGATCACGGGACAGACGGCGACGATGCGATCGAGCTCGAGGTGCGCCTGCGCGGCCCGCGCCCCGACGCGCAGGCAGAAGTTGCCGCCGAGCGAGAAGCCGACGAGGCTCAGCGCGCGGTCCGGATGCTGCTGCTGCGCGCAACGCACCGCACCGACCACCTCGGCGATGCGGCACGAGTGGAAGATACCGGCGTTGAGGTGATGCGTGTCGCCGTGATCGCGGAGGTTGAGCCGCAGCACGTCGAATCCGCGCGCGAACAGATACTGACCGAGCGAGAGCACGTAGAGCGAGTCCGCGCTCCCCTCCCAGCCGTGCAACAGCACGATCATGCGCGCCGCGGACGGGCGTCCGGCGCGCTCCTGCATCGAGCGCAGGGCGAGCAGGCGGACATCCTCGCCACAGTCGAGCAGCACCGGCTCGGAGGCCTCGATCAGCTCGGCGCAGCGGCGCAGCACGGCACGGCGGCGCAGGGGCAGGCTCGGCCATACCGATTGCAGGTGCGCACTGGCGAGCCACGGCGGCGCGATGAAGTCGCCGCTGCGCGCGAGGCCCGGCACCGCCAGGCGCGCGTCGCCTGTCGCTTCGGCGGTCACGGGCGCATCATGCGCCGGGAATCACGCGGAACTCGACGCGGTTGTTCTGCGTCGCGACACCGTTCCACTGGCCCGCCGTCATGCCCTCGCGCTGTTCCGGATACTGCACGGGATCGCTGCGTCCGCCGTTGGTCACCTCGACCACGATCCCGCCGTTGGTGCGCTGGCGCAGCCCGGCCGCGAAATTGGCGAACGCGACGGACTGGCGCTGCGCCGGCGAAAACGCATCGTCCGCCGGATTGCCGACCAGTGCGCACTTGGCAAGCGGCAGGTCGGGTTCCGCGACCGAGAAACCGTCGTAGGCGTTGCCGATCAGGCAGAAGTCACCGACGAAGCTCTCGGCGACGATGCGCCCGCGGAATCCCTGCGTTTCGAGGTCGGAGGCGAGCGCCCGCAGGCGCTCGAGCCGCGTCCCGTCGAAGGGCGGCTCGCCATAGGGCATGTATTCGACGAGCACCGGCGAGTCGCGGCGCAGCGAGGCGGGGGCGGCCGATGGCAGGGCGCTCGCCGCCGCGGACGCCGCCGGCCGGGCCTTGAGTGTGGCGATCTCCCGCAGTGCAGCGCGATGCGCGCCGATCTCGCGCCACAGCAGCGCCCCGAGCACGACCCCGGGCAGCGCGGCAAGCACCGCGGCGACGGCGATCGGCCACCAGGGCAGCGGCTCGCGCGGTGGCGGCAGTTCGACGCTCGGCGGCGGCGGAAGGCGGCTCAGCCCATCCTTGAGCTCGGCGCTCATGCGGCGACCCAGCGCTTCCACCGTCGCGACCATCGAACGGCGCTGTTCCGCGAGCTGGTCGCGGAGCAGCTGCTGCATCGACTGACGCAGGTTCGCATGCAGCTCGGCGAACTCAGCGGCGGGCGCGAGCGCTGCGGCAGGCGCGGGGCCCGACTCTTCGGGCGCCGCTGTCGAGACCGAATCGCCGTTCGCAACCTCCGCAACATTCATGCGGGCCAGCGAGCGGGCCGCAACGCCCTCGAACAGCGCCGAGCGCTTCTGCCGGCGATCGGGCAGCAGATGGAGCTGGTACAGCACGCGCGACACGTCGACCGGCCGGACCGTCTTTGGCAGAACGCCGACCGCCCCGAGCGCGCGTGCCTGGCTCACGTACAGCTCGCCTTCCTGCGAGGTGTACATCATGAGCGGAATGGTCGCGGTCTGCGGATCGCTCTTGATGGCCTGCACCGCCTGAAAGCCGTCCATGCCGGGCATCAGGTGGTCCATGAAGATCACGTCGGGGCGGGTCTGGGCGAGGAACTCCAGCGCCTGCTCGGCGGACTCCGCCGTGTCGACCGCCATGCCGTGATGCTCGAGCATCCGGCTCAGAATCACCCGCGCCGAGCGCGAGTCGTCCACGATCAGGGCACGCTTGCCCGTCGCCATGCATCCCACCCCTGGGGGAAGAGCGACGGCACGCCGCCGCTCGATAACTCTTTCTACCTTGATCCCGGGCGCAAGCCAATCCCGCTTGACAACTCCGCCTCAATGCCACAGCGGGGGTATGCTTTCCGTGACGCAGTTCGAATCCGGAGACGGACATGCCCTATACGACGGCCGACATCCGCAACATCGCGCTGGTGGGACAAGCAGGCGCGGGCAAGACGCTGCTGGCGGAGGCCTTGCTCGCGCACACCGGTGCAATCCGCGCGAAGGGATCGCTGGCGCGCGGCACGACCGTCTGCGACTTCGATCCGCAGGAAAAATCCCTGCTGCATTCGCTCGACGCCGCGATCTGCGGCTTCGAGCACCAGGGGCGGCGCGTCAATCTGATCGACACACCCGGCTACCCGGACTTCCTCGGCCGCACGCTGTCCGCGCTCGAGGCAGTCGAGACGGCACTGATCGTGGTGAGCGCCGTGAACGGCGTCGAGTCGATGACGGAGCGCATGATGGAGTTCGCGAAATCGCGCGGTCTGGCCCGGCTGATCGTCATCAACAAGATCGACAGCCGCGAGGCGCGCGCCGCCGAGGTGCTCGCGGCGGTGCGCGAGACCTTCGGTCGGGCGTGCCTGCCTCTCAATCTCCCGGCCGACGGCGGCAAAGCCGTCGTCGACTGCTTCTTCCAGCCCAGCGGCGACCCGACCGACTTCTCCTCTGTCGAGGCGGCGCACACGGAGATCATCGACCAGGTCGTCGAGGTGGACGAGGAGCTGATGGCGCTGTACCTCGAGCAGGGTGAAGAGCTCAGCCCCGAGCAGTTGCACGACCCGTTCGAGCAGGCGCTGCGCGAGGACCATCTGATCCCGGTGTGCTTCTGCTCGGCGGAGACCGGCGCCGGTATCGCCCAGCTCACCGAGGTGCTGCTGAGACTGATGCCGAACCCCGCCGAGGGTAACCCGCCACCCTTTCTCAAGGGGGAAGGCGAGGACGCCGAGCGGATCGTGGTTGCACCCGACCCGGCGAAGCATGTCGTCGCGCACGTCTTCAAGGTGACCATCGATCCGTTCGTCGGCAAGCTCGGCATCTTCCGTGTACACCAGGGGACGGTCCGCAGCGGCGCGCAGCTGCTGGTCGGCGACGCCCGCAAGCCCATCAAGATCGCGCACCTCTACCAGCTGCAGGGCAAGGATCACACCGAGGTGACGCAGGCGATCCCGGGCGACATCTGCGCTGTGCCGAAGATCGACGAGCTGCACTTCGACGCCGTGCTGCACGATTCGCACGACGAGGACCACTATCACCTGAAATCCGTCGCGTTTCCGCCGCCGATGCTGGGGCTCGCGATCCGCAGCGAGAAGCGCGGCGACGAGCAGAAGCTCTCCGAAGCGCTGCACCGGCTGGTTGCCGAGGATCCCTGCGTGCGGGTCGAGCATCACGCGGCGCAGAACGAGACGGTGCTGTACGGCCTCGGCGATCTGCATCTGCGCGTGATGCTCGCGCGCATGACCGACCGCTACGGAGTCGCGGTGAAGACGACCCCGCCGTCGGTGCCTTATCGCGAGACAATCAGCCGGCCCGCCGAGGGCCATCACCGGCACAAGAAGCAGACGGGCGGCGCCGGACAATTCGGCGAGGTGTATCTGCGTATCGAGCCGCTGCCGCGCGGCGCGGGCTTCGAGTTCGTCGACGACGTGGTCGGCGGCGCGATTCCCGGCCAGTTCATCCCGGCGGTCGAGAAGGGCGTGCGCCAGGTCATGGGCGAAGGCGCGATCGCCGGTTTCGCGCTGCAGGACATCCGCGTCAGCGTCTACGACGGCAAACATCATCCGGTGGATTCGAAGGAGGTGGCCTTCGTCGCCGCCGGGCGCAAGGCCTTCATCACGGCGATCCGCGAGGCGGGGGCGATCGTGCTCGAGCCGGTGGTGCGGGTGGCGATCAGCGCGCCGTCGAGCGCGATCGGCGACGTCACCAGCGACCTCGCGACGCGCCGCGCACGCATCAACGGGCAGGACACGCTGCCCGGCGGGCGCGCCGAGATCACGGCGCTCGTGCCGCTCGCCGAGCTCCAGGACTACCTGTCGCGGCTCAAGGCGCTCACCGGCGGCGAGGGCAGCTATACGATGGATCTGTCGCATTACGACCCCGTACCGGCACGGCGCCAGCAGGAGCTGATCTCGGCCTTCAAGCCCCGCGAAGAAGCCGACTGACTCGCGACGTGCGCACAGACGCCGTTTTGACGGACCGGGCGTATCGCACCGTCCGCTTCGAGCTCAAGCACGAGCACAATGCTTCAACGGGGCCTGGCTTGGAGGGGGCGCTTTCCGGACCGGCGCAAGTACGTCCATGTAGCCTTCGTGAAAAACATCCCTGTTTTTCACGATCCGGAAAGCGCCCCCTCCAAGCCAGGCCCCTACGTGGGCGGCCCGCTGCGTTCATGAGCAGGGGCTAGGGGCATGTGTGGCATCGCCGGCGTGGTCGGCGCCGGGGCAGCGGCCGCGACGGTCGAGGCGATGACCGCCCTGCTGCGGCATCGCGGACCGGACGATCGGGGGATGTGGCGCGACGACGGCGTCTGCCTCGGCCATACGCGCCTGTCGATCATCGATCTGTCACCCGCCGGGCATCAGCCGATGGAGCTCGACGGGCTGGTACTCACCTACAACGGCGAGATCTACAACTTCCGCGAGCTCAAGTCGCGGCTGCCAGGACCGTTCCGGTCGCATTCCGATTCCGAAGTGCTGCTGCACCTGTACCGGGAGTACGGCGACGACTGCGTGCGCCATCTGCAGGGAATGTTCGCGTTCGCGATCTGGGATCGCCGCCGCCGGCGGCTGTTCGGTGCGCGCGATCATTTAGGGATCAAGCCCCTGCACTACGCGCTCAACGAAGGCGGTCTTGCCTTTGCCTCGGAGCTCGGCGCGCTGCGCGCCGCAGTGCCCGCGGCGGTCGACCCGACCGCGCTCGTCGACTACCTGACCTACGGCTACGTGCCGACGCCGAAGACCATCTACGGGGGTTTGCGCAAGCTCCCACCCGCGCACTCCTTCGTCTTCGAAGACGGCCAGCTGCGCCTGGCTCGCTACTGGACGCCCGCCACCGAAACCCGCATCGACGACATGCCGACCGCCGTGGCGCGCACGCGCGAGCTGCTCGAGCAGGTGGTCCCCGCGCAGCTCGTCTCGGATGTGCCCATTGGCCTCTTCCTTTCGGGGGGCATCGACTCGGCGACGGTCGCCGCCTTCGCCGGACGGGTCAGTACCTTCACGCTCGGCTTCGAGGACCGCTCGGTGTCCGAGGCGGCTGCGGCGCGCAGCGTGGCCGAGCACCTGGGCACGGATCATCACGAGCTCACGGCCAATGCACGCGATCTGCGCACGGCGGTCGACACCGTGGCGCGCTGCTTCGGCGAACCCTTCGGCGACAGCGGCGCGTGGGCGAGCTATCTGGTCGCGCAGCTCGCGCGAAGGCACGTCACCGTGGCGCTGTCCGGCGAGGGGGGCGATGAGCTCTTCGGCGGCTACAAGCGTTACTGGAAGCTCCAGTCCCCCACGGCCGGCCCCGTCGCGAGCCTGTTCGGCAAACTGCTGCCGCCGACCAGCCGCCTGCGTCATTCGCTCGGCAAGCGCGCGGCGCAGGGGCTCGAGGCTGCGGCGATGCGCGGTGCCGGGATCGTCGGCGACACGCTCGACGCGATCGTCCACCCGCGGCTCGTCGATCCGGAGTACGACCGACTGTGGTCGTACCGATCGTTCTGGCGCGAGGATCTGCATCCGACGCAACGGCTGCGCTGGATGGATTTGAACGCGGCGCTGCCCGATGCACTCCTGACCAAGGTGGATCGCGCCAGCATGGCGCATGCCCTCGAGGTGCGCCCACCGCTGCTCGATCACCGGCTGGTGGAGCTCGCGTTCTCGATGCATCCGGACCTGCTGGTCGATGCGCACGCGCGGCGCGGCAAGCTGGTGCTGCGCGAGCTGATGAGGGATCGCCTGCCGGCGGGCCATCTCGACCGCCCGAAGAAGGGCTTCGGCCTGCCGATCCGCCGCTGGCTGCGGCAGGACTCCGGCTACGTGCGCCAGGCGATGTCGACTCTGACCGACGCGGGCGTCCTGCGCACGCCGGTCGATCATGACTTCGACCGCATCTGGCTGCTGCTGGTGCTCGCGCGCTGGCTCGAGCTGAACCGCTGAGGTGCACATGAGCCTGTTCGAGTTCCTGGTCACGCTCTATTCCATCGTTACGGGCCTCGGCCTGACGTTGCTGGTGCGCAGCCTCGGCCAGATGCTCGAGTCGCGCCGCAGGACGCGGCTCTACTGGGTTCACACGTGCTGGCTCGCAATCCTGTTCGTGGCGTATGTGGTGGTCTGGTTCCAGCTCTGGAGCTATCGCGACGTCACGTCGTGGACCGTGGTCGAGGGGTTGCTGCTGCTCTCGGTGCCGGTATCGCTGTACCTGGTGAGCCACCTCGCGGTGCCCGAGCTCGAGGACGGCGCGCAACACGACATGCGCGCCTACTATTACGAGCACCATCGGCTGCTGCAGGGGCTGCTCGCGCTGTCGGTGGCGCTGTCGACGGTCGCGGCGGGCCTGATTCTCGACCGCTGGAGCACGGAGCCCTGGCTCACGGTGCGTCTGGTCGCGCTCGCGCTGCTGCTCCCGGGAATCGTCTCGCGCCGGCCGCGGGTGCACGCGCTGCAGGCAGTGCTGCTGCTCGTGCTGATGTCTTTCGCGGTGACCGAGCTGCGCCGCCCGATCAGCGAGTGATCAGAGAAGCCGACCGGTAGCCGGGTCGGAGGCAGGCTCGATCAGCTCCGCGCCCTCGTTGAGGCCGACCCGGTCCGCCGCATCAGTCGCGGATGCCGATCCCGCGCTCGAGCAGCCACACGCAGCTGGCGAACAGCAACGCGACCGCAACCGCCATGACCAGGAAGGCGAACGTCACACTGACGTCCGAGTGACCGAGGAACCCGTAGCGGAAGGCGTTGACCATGTAGAGGATCGGGTTGGCCTGCGACAGGTGCTGCGCCCAGTCGGGCAGCATCCGGATCGAGTAGAACACCCCGCCGAGATAGGTGAGCGGATTGAGCACGAAGGTCGGAATGAAGGTCACCTGGTCGAAGTTCTTCGCAAAGACCGCATTCATGAACCCGCCGAGCGAAAAGACCACCGCCGTGAGCAGCACGGCGCCCATGACGGCGAACCAGTGTTCGACGTGCAACCGGGTGAAGAACAGCGCGATCACCGTCACCACGACGCCCACCAGCAGACCGCGCAGCACCCCGCCGACGACGTAGCCGAGCACGATCAGCCAGTTCGGCAGCGGCGAGACGAGCAGCTCCTCGATGTGACGGCCGAACTTGGCGCCGAAGAACGACGACACGACGTTGCCGTAACTGTTCGTGATCACCGACATCATGATCAACCCCGGGGCGATGTACTGCATGTAGCTGTAGCCGCCCATGTCGCCGATGCGCGGACCGATCAGGCTACCGAAGATCAGGAAGTACAGCGTCGCGGTGATCGCTGGCGGGACCAGCGTCTGGGCCCAGATGCGGATGATCCGGCCGAACTCGCGGATCACGATCGTCTCGAATCCGACCCAGCGGCGGTCGCCGGCGGCGTCGCGCGCCTCGGTCACGGTGCTGCCGGTCTCGACCGTCATGCACCGGTCGCCGGAAGGGCCGGGACTTCCCCTGTATCGCGACCCTCGACCAGGCGCATGAAGAGCTCCTCGAGCCGGTTCGACTTGTTGCGCATCGACAGGACCTCGATGCCGCGGTAGGTGAGCGCCGCGAAGATGTCGTTCAGGTTCTGCTCCTTGCTGACTTCGACCTCGAGCGTGTGCTCGTCGGTCAGGCGCACGGCGTAGCCCGGCAACTGCGGCACGCTGTCGACGGCCGCGCGGGTGTTGAGCACGAACACCTCGGTCTGCAGCTTGCGCAGCACGCTCGCCATGCGACCCTGCTCGATGATGCGCCCCTCGTCGATGATGGCGATGTTGCGGCAGAGGGTCTCGGCTTCCTCGAGATAGTGGGTGGTCAGAATGATCGTGGTCCCCTCGGCGTTCAGGCGCCGGAGGAATTCCCACATCGAGCGGCGGATCTCGATGTCGACCCCGGCGGTCGGCTCGTCGAGGATCAGCAGCCTTGGTGAGTGGATCAGCGCCCGTGCGATCATCAGGCGCCGCTTCATGCCGCCGGAAAGAGTGCGCGATACCGCGTCTCGCTTGTCCCACAGCGACAGCTCTTTGAGCCAGCGCTCGACGCGATCGCGCGCGACGCTGCGGCGGATGCCGTAGAACCCGGCCTGGTTGAGCAGGATCGTCGACACCCTTTCGAACTGGTTGAAATTGATCTCCTGCGGCACGACGCCCAGGCAGGCCTTCGCCGTCTCGAGCTCCATGTCGATGTCGTGGCCGAAGACGCAGGCCTTGCCCGAGGTCTTGGTGATCAGCGAGGACAGGATGCCGATCGCCGTGGTCTTGCCGGCGCCGTTCGGTCCCAGCAGGGCGAAGAAGTCTCCGGCCTCGACGTCGAGATCGATGCCCTTCAGCGCGTGGACGCCGTTCTTGTAAATCTTCGACAGCTGACGCAGGGACAGAGCGTGCATGACACCAAGGGAGAGAGCGGGGTCGGCAGCGTAATGCGCGGCGCCGGGCGCAGCAAGGAAGGCGGGCTCAGCGCCGTGACCCCCGGCCGCTCGACCGTGTGCCCCGCGGAGACACGCCCGTCACGAGGCTCGCCGCGATGAGACAGATGCCCGCACAGTGCGCGCGTCGCAGCGTCGACTCCGAGTCGCCCGCAGCGGCGCGCAGCAGCAGGCGCCAGTAGCGCGCCTCCCGTATCCAGCGCGGTCCGAGGAGTTGGGGCGCGTAGGCCAGACGCAGCAGTTCGGACGGCGGCGTCTCGTTGAGAAGCAGCTCCTCCGCCGCCGACAGGCCGAGCACGATACGCAGCGCCAGCGGCTCGTCGTCCGCCAGGCGCCAGGCGAGAAACAGCGCCACGTGAGCGAACGAGTGGGTACGCGCGCAGGTAGCGGCGTCCACCAGGGGCCGTCGGGTATCCTCGACCCCCGGCCCGCGATCCACGCTGAGCGCCCCGTTCCTGTCGAGGGATAGCCGGAACAGCGTGAAGGGGCAGGCCGCGAGTCGCCCCAGCAGTGGCCCTCCTCCGGCGAGCAGCGCGCCTCCGATCTCGGCGGGCAGCGCAAAGCGCGGGTCGTCGGCCAGCGCGGGCTCGAGCGCCAGCTCGAGAAACTGCCGGTTGACGTCCGCGATGTCGCGGCGGATCGAGGGACTGAGAAAGCCATGACGCGGCGCGAGGCCGGGCGGATCCGACCCGCTGGGTGGCAGCTTCATGCAACGATCTCCAAATCTGGTCCTGTTAGACCACATTTGGTTATAGACTTTGGAATATGGTCCTATGAGACCATATTGTCACGCATTGGGTGACAAAGTCGAGACGGTCATGCGCATCACCGACAGCCGTTACGACCGTGACCGGTTACGACTCACGATCGCCTATCGCCTGATCGGCTACGAGGCACGTACGCATACCATCCGCCAGTGCACCGGGCTTTCCGCCGACCGGATCCGCAAGCTATTCCGCGACTATTTCCGCACGCAACCCCAGCTCACCGTGCGCCGCCGGCGCGGCCGCTCGCCGCGGCAGATGGATTTCTTCCGTCGCTCGAACGCGCTCGAGATGGAGGCGGCGACGATCGCGAGTCTGCTTCGGGCCTGCGCGCTGCTCGGGCGGCCCGGGCTGCTGCAGCGACCGAGCGTCGAGGAGGTCGCGAGGTTCTGCGACGTCTATGACACGTTCCGCAGCCTCTGTCCGGCGAGCGCGATCACGTTCGAGCATGCCTGGTATCTGCGGCACGCGCTGGCCCTGCATGACGAGTACGAGCTCGCGCATTGCAGGAATTGCCGTGCGCTTTGGGTGCACGACACGCTCGCTGTCGGCAGCGACACCTGTCCCGCCTGTCGCTGGCCCGACGCGTCGCTGCCTGCGCCGCCGCTCCCCTTCGACGCCGCGCGCGACGCCAGCTGATGTGCGGGCGGCGGCAAGGAGGAAATCCAGACTAGAATCCAGGGCGCCATCCGGATCCACCGTGCGCCCGCCCAACGTCTTCTCAGGTCCCTATCTCGATCGCGCTGCGCACCTGCGCCGGGACTCCGGGTTTCTGGAGACGGCGCTCAGCGATCCGGCGACGCTCCTGGTGCCCGTCTGGCAGAGCCGCAGCCTGCTGCGCAGGGAGCCGGCGGGCCTTCGCGCCGCGCTGCTCGAGTTCAGCAACGCGCTGCGCGAGCGTGTACCTCGCACCGAGTACGTGCTCCTGGGGCACTTCCACGGTCGGGTCGTGTTTGCCGCGGAGTTCACCGACGACAGCTCGCTCGCGCTGCCGCCGGACACGGGTTTCGAGGATCTGCGGATCAGCGGCGGCGCCTTGCCGCAGGACGAGGCGGGTCTCCTCGCCTATGCGCGGGCGATGGTCCTGTGGCGTACGCGGCATCGTCACTGCGGCACCTGCGGCGCACCCACTACCAGCGCGAGCGCCGGCCACGTGATGAAGTGCAGCAATCCCGACTGCGGCAGCGAGCATTTTCCACGGCTCGACCCGGCGGTGATCGTGCTCGTTTCCGACGGCGAGCGTGCGCTCCTCGGCCGGCAGGCGTCCTGGCCGGCCGGGCGCTATTCGACGATCGCGGGTTTCGTCGAGCCGGGCGAGAGTCTCGAGGACGCGGTCGCGCGGGAGGTGCTCGAGGAGACCGGCGTGACGGTTCACGAGGTGAGCTACCACTCTTCGCAGCCGTGGCCCTTCCCCTCCTCGCTGATGGTCGGCTTCACCGCGCTTGCCGCCGCCGACGCGGCGATCCGCACCGACGACGAGCTCGAGGATGCGCGCTGGTTCACGCGTGCCGAGATCGCCGGGGGCGTCCCGGGCCTGCCGCCGCCACAGTCGGTGTCGTATCGCCTGATCGAGGACTGGTACGACGCGGGTGCAGCGGTGCCGCTCGCAGCAACAGCCGGCGTGCGGCGTTGGGGCCCTCCCCGATGAGCACCGACCTCACTGGCATGCTGCTCAGCATCGCGCTCGGCATCGGACTCGCGGCCGCAACGGGCTTCCGCGTGTTCCTGCCGCTGCTGATCGCCGCGATTGCGGCACGGTCGGGGTGGCTTCCGCTCAGCGACGGATTCACCTGGCTGGCCAGCACTCCGGCGCTCGTCACGCTCGGCAGCGCCGCGGCGCTCGAGACGCTTGCCTACTACGTCCCGGGCGTGGATCACGTGCTCGATCTGCTGGCGAGCCCCGTCACGATCGCAGCCGGCATCGTGGCGAGCGCCTCGGTGATGGCCGACGTGCCGCCGGGCGTCATGTGGCCGGTGGCGATCATCGCCGGCGGCGGAATCGCCGGTCTGACCAAGGGCAGTGCGGCGCTGGTGCGCGCCAAGACCGGCATCGCGACCGGTGGCCTGAGCAATCCGGTCGTGAGCACCGCCGAGACGATCGGCGCGACCGGGCTGGCGATCCTCGCCATCGCCCTGCCGCTCGCGTGTCTCGCGGCCGTGATCGCACTGTGCGTCTGGGTTGCTCGCAAGGCGGGACGGCTGGTCTTCGTCCGCAGCCGCAGGTCACAGGCAGCGGACCGCGCCGACTGACGGCCGCCGACGAGCCGCCCGGCGTCGAGCCCGTACAATTGCCGTCATGTGCCTGCTCGTCGTCGGCTGGAATGCGCATCCGGACTACCGTCTCGTCCTCGCCGGCAATCGCGACGAATTCCACCAGCGTCCCGCCGCCGCGCTGGGCTGGTGGAACGACGGGCCGCCGATCTTGGCAGGTCGGGATCTGAAGGCCTGCGGCACGTGGCTCGGCGTCGCACGCGACGGGCGGTACGGCGTCGTCACCAACTTCCGCGACTTCGACCCGCCGGCGGCGGCCGCGCCGTCGCGCGGCGAGCTGGTGCCGCGCTATCTGCGCGGCGTGGCGCGCGCCGACCAGTACCTGGCGCAGCTCGCGTCCGTCGCGCGCGGCTACGGCGGGTTCAACCTGCTGCTCGGCGGCCCGGATGCGCTGCACTATTACTCGAACCGCGGCGATGACGGGCCGCGTGTACTCGAACCCGGCATCTACGGGCTTTCCAATCACTGGCTCGACACGCCGTGGCCGAAGCTTACGCGCACGCGCGCGCGGTTCGCCGCGCTGCTCAGCGACGGTTCGCTCGGGGTCGAGGAACTCTTTGCGCTGCTCGGCGATCGAACGACGGTCGGCGATGCGGATCTTCCGCACACCGGCCTGCCCGGAGACTGGGAGCGCGCCGTGTCGGCACCGTTCGTCGTTCACGAGCAATACGGCACGCGCTGTTCGTCCGTCGTGCTGGTGAAGCACGACGGACGGACGGTCGTTCAGGAGCGGCGCTTCGATCCGCGCGGTGTGCAGAGCGGCGCTTCGCGCTTCGAGTTCACGGTGAGCGTTACGCCGGGCGGGCGCCAGGCCGTGGCGGGCGCTGCGCCACGGCCCGCGACCTGCGACGCGTCGCCCGAATGAGGCGCGGCGCGCGCGCCGGGAACCGCGTGGCCCGCGTGCGCGGCCTGCCCGTCGCGCTGCTCGCGCTCGTCTGGACCGCGGCCGTCCCCGCGGCGGACCGTATCCGCATCGAGATCGAGGGTGTCGATCGCCCGATCGCCGACAACGTTCGCAGCTATCTCACTCTCGGGCGCTATCTGCAGCGCAGCGACCTCACCGACGCGCAGGTCCGCCGCCTCGCCGATCGCGCGGTCGACGAGGCAACCGACGCGCTGCGCCCGTTCGGCTACTACGAAGCCACCGTCCGCAGCCGCACCTCTCGCGACGACGAGAACTGGATCGTGCGGCTGTTCGTGACGCCGGGCGAACCGGTGCGCTACCGCGAGGTCGACGTGCAGCTGAGCGGGCCGGGCGCGGAGGACACGACGCTGCGCTCGGTGATCTACAACAGCGGGATCAAGCCCGGTGTCCGGCTCGAGCATCCCGCCTACGAGCGGCTCAAGCTCGAGCTGCTGCGCAACTCGCAGGAACGCGGCTATCTCGACGCGTCATTGCAGCGCCACGAGCTGCTGGTCGATCCACAGGCGCGGACCGCCGACGTGCACGTCCGGCTCGAGACCGGCGGTCGCTACCAGTTCGGCAAGGTGCTGATCGAGCAGAACGCGATCAGTGAGCGGCTGTTCGCTGGCTACGTGCGCTTTGCCGAGGGCCAGCCGTATTCTCCCGAGCGCATCCGCAGCACCCAGTTCGCCCTCGAGGACAGCGCCTACTTCTCGACCGTGAGCGTGGTGCCCGGCGATCGCGACCCCGAGACGCTCACCGTGCCAGTCACGGTGCGCGGCGAGCCGAACAAGCGCGATCGCTACAGCGTCGGCGTGGGCTACGGCACCGACACCGGGGTGCGCGGCACCTTCACCTGGGACAACCGACGCGTGAACCGGGAAGGACACCGCTCGCAGATCGAGGTGACCGCCTCCGACGTCGGGGCCGAAGCGATTGCCCGCTACATCATCCCGGTCGGCGATCCATCGCTCGAGAAGCTCGAGTTCTCGACCGCGTATATCAACGAGGAGATCGGCGATCTCGAGAGCGAGCGCGTGGAGGTCGTCGGCGGCCTCACCCAGGCGATGGGCCGCTGGCAGCGTGTTTTGTTCCTCAAGGTGAACCAGGAGACCTCGACTTTCCCGGACGGCACGTCGGAGACCGACCTGCTCTTCATTCCGGGCGCGAGCTACGCCAGCCTGCCACCCAACTTCCTGACCGGCTGGGTGCGGGATGCCGCCTACTACTTCGAGCTCTCGGGCAGTCCGGAAACGCTGGGCTCGGACGCCTCCTATCTGCGCTTCATCGGTCGGGCCGAAAAGGTGTGGCGCATCGCCGGGCCGTACTATCTTCGGCTGCGCGGCGAGGTCGGCGCGAGCTGGGTCAACGAGTTCTCGGAGCTCCCGGCGTCGCAGCGCTTTTTTGCCGGCGGTGACCGCAGCGTGCGTGGCTTCGGTCTCAACGAGCTGTCGCCGCCCGGACCGCCGGACGAAGAAGGCAACCCGACCGAAGGTGTGGGCGGCGAGAACAAGCTGGTCGGAAGCATCGAGATCGAGCGCGACCTGCCGCGCGATTTCCGGGTCGCGCTGTTCTACGACACCGGCAACGCCTTCAACGACTGGACCGATCAAGCGCTCGAGTATTCGGTGGGCATCGGCCTGCGCTTCAAGCTGCCGATGCTGATGATCGGGCTCGACATCGCACAGGCGCTGTCCGAACCGGACAAGAACCCGCGCCTGCACCTCAACATCACGCAGGTGCTGCTGTGACCCGCCGCCTGGTCGCAATCGGCGCAATCCTGCTGCTCGCCGTCCTCGTCGCCGTTGCGGTGGTGACGGGCTGGCTGCTCAACACCGAGGCGGGGCTGCACTTCGTGCTGCGCCGTCTGGAGTCGCTGTCGGCGGTATCGATCACCAGCGAGGGTGCGCGCGGGACGATCGGCGGCCCGCTGTCGTTCGAACGGCTTACGATCGATCACGACGCGGTGCGGATCGAAGTCCGCGAGCTGCATCTCGAGCCGCAGCTCGGCAGCCTGCTGTCGCGAACCATCTCGATCGCGCGGGTCGAAGCGGGCGCGGTCGGCGTGGCGCTGCGCAAGCGCCCGCCGCAGCCGCCCTCCACGCCGCATTTCATGCCGCGGCTGCTGCGGCTGACGGTCGGCGCCCTCAGCCTGCGGCGCGTCGAGCTCCGGCTGGCGAACGGTCAGCGCTACGCGGTCGCCTCCCTCACCGGTGCGCTCACGATGGACCGGAACCTGCTGCAGGTCCCGGCCGTCACGCTGCAGGACCCCGCCGGGCGAGCGGCCGGCGAGCTGCGGTTGCGCGCCGCGCAGCCGCTGGGCCTGAGCGGCTCGCTCGCCGGACACTGGCGGCTGCCGGACGATCGCGACTACCGCTTCTCGGGCAGCGTGCGTGGCGATCTCGACCGGCTCGGCACCGATCTCAGGCTCGTGCAGCCGGCGCGCCTCAGCTTCTCGGGCAACGCGCTCGATCTCACCGGCACGCCGCGCCTGCTGGGAACGCTGCGGGCAATCGACTTCGACGGCTCACCGTGGGTTCCCAGCGGGCGCTTTCCGGCGCTGAGCGGCTCGATCGCCCTGGATGCGGCGCGCGATTCGATCGGTGTCGACGGCACGCTGACCTCTCCGGCGTTCGCCGCAGAGCCGTTGCGCCTGCAGGGCGGCGGAACGTGGCGCGGTCGGGTCGTCGAGATCCGGTCGTTGCGGGCCTGGCTGCCACGCAGCGAGGCGTCCGTCACCGTTGCGGGCTCGGTCGATCTCGGCCCGGAATCACCGGTGCTGGCGCTCGCCGGCGAATGGTCGCAGCTGCGCTGGCCGCTGAGCGGCGACGGGCCGCCGCTTCTGACCAGCGCGCAAGGCGTGTACCGCCTCGGCGGCAGCCTGCCGTACGCGTACGACGTCAAGGCCGAGACCGCCGGTGCGCAGATCCCGGCCGCGGCCTGGCAGGCGAGCGGGCTCGTGAGCCGCGACGCGATGACGATCGACGCGCTCGACGCATACGCGCTGCGCGGGCGGATCCGCGCCTCCGGACGGCTGGCCTGGACGGGTCCACAGGAGTGGCGCTTCACGGCTCAAGCGCGCTCGCTCGACCTGCACGAGCTGCGCGCAGACCTGGTGGGACAGGTCAACGTCGACGGCTCGATCGAGGGCCGCGGCTTCGGCGCCGAGGCGCCGTGGACCGTGCGCATCGCGAGCCTCGGCGGCACGCTCTTCGGGCGGGCGCTCACCGGCAGCGGCGAGATTGCTCGCCTTGACGGCGGCTACGAGCTGCGTGGCGTCCGCGCGGTGAACGCCGACTCGTACGTGATGATCGACGGACGCGCAGGCCGAAGTCTCGATCTCGCGCTCGATGCCGACCTGCGCTCGCTGGCGATCGTAGACCCGCGGCTGTCCGGCCGGCTCACCGTAAAGGCGCGCGCGCACGGCACCCCCGCGCGGCCGTCGATCACCGGCGTGGCGAGCGCGGCGCAGCTGCGCTACGGGACCTTCCTGGCCGGCTCCGCCCACGCCGACATCGACTTCGATGCGAGCGACGCGAGCGATTCGCGCATCCTCGTGCAGGCGCGGGACGTGGACAGCGGAGCGCTGCGCTTCGATCGCATCGAGCTGCGCGGCGAAGGGCGCATCAGCACGCATCGACTCTCGCTCGAATTCGTCTCTCCGGGAGACGAGCGCTACCGGCTCGCAGGCTTCACCGCGCGGGTGGCCGTGCGCGGCGGCCTGACGATCGACGAGCGGCGCTGGGCGGGCGAGCTCACCACGACCGAGTTGAGCTTTCCGGACGGTGCCGTGACGCTGCTGCAGCCCGCGGCACTCGAACTCTCGCCGGAGACGGTGAGCGCCGCGCCTATCTGTCTCGAGACCGGCGAGGCGCGTCTCTGCGCGGAAGGACAGTGGCACGCGCGGCCCGAGAGCTGGCGACTGATCTACAGTGCGCAGGACTGGCCGCTCAAGCGCCTGCTCGCGTCGCTGCTCGGCTGGCGCGAGTTCGACGGGATGCTGCAGGCGAGCGGTTGGGTCGGCAAGGAGCCCGGCCAGGACTGGCTCGGGGGCACGACGATCCTGCTCGACCAGGCGAGTCTCGACATCCCGCGCAACAAGTTCCGTACCGAGCGCATCCGACTCGGCGGCGGGCGGCTCGATCTGTTCGCCGAGCCCGAGCGGATCCGCACGAGTCTCGCGCTCGCGATCGGCGAGAACGCCCGCATCGAGGGCCAGGCACAGGCCGACCGGCTGCCGGACCGGCCGATGCGCGACTATCCACTCGTGGGCCAGATCCATGGCGGCTCGGAGGCGCTCACGGCGCTGCCGGTGTTCGTCCCGGAGATCGACCGCGCGGCGGGCAGCCTCGAGGCGGAGCTCGTGATCGGCGGCACGCTCGGCGAGCCGCTCTTCAACGGCGCGTTCGAAGTGCGCGACGGGCGATTCGAGTTCTATCGCACGAACTTCGTGCTGGCCGATGCGCACCTCGCGGGCCGTTTCGAGGGCGACGAGCTCAGCTTCGAAGGCCGCGGCACGACCTCGGGGGGCGCGGTGACGCTGGAGGGCCACTTCCGCTGGCCGAAGGGCGTGATGAACGGCGCGATGCGTCTCACCGGCGACCGGATGCTGGTCGCGGATACGCCCGAGTACCGCATCGTCGCATCGCCCGACCTCACCGTGACGGCCAGCACCGCGGGCTACGTCGTGTCGGGCAAGGTCGCCATCCCGAGCGCGCTCATCGCACCCAAGGACCTGACCACCTCGGTCAGCACCTCGCCGGACGAGCGCATCGTGGGCATCGACACCGAGGACGAGTCGCCGTCGACGCTCGAGCGGGTGCGCAGCCAGATCGACCTCGTGCTGGGCGAGGACGTGCGCGTCGACAGCTATGGTCTCAAGGCGCGGCTCGGCGGGGCCGTCACCGTGCTTACCCGACCTAATGATGTGGCGCGCGGACAGGGCGCGATCAACGTCGTCGAGGGCGAATACAAGGCATTCGGCCAGGACGTGCAGATCACGCGCGGCCGGCTGTCCTACGACAACGCCCCACTGTCGCAACCCACGCTCGACCTCGTGGCCGAGCGGCGCATCGAGGCGGAGGACGTGACGGTGGCGGTGAACGTTCGCGGCCAGCTCGACCATCCCTACATCTCCATCACCTCCGTGCCGGCGATGTCGAGCAACGAGGCGCTGTCGTATCTGCTCACGGGCCGCTCGGTCGACACGCTGCAGTCCGGCGAGGTGCAGCAGCTCGACAGCGCCGCGCAGAGCCTCGCGGTCGGCGGCGGCGGATGGCTGCTGGGCGGCATCGGCAGCCGCCTGGGACTCGACGAGGTGACGGTGGAAGGCTCCGGCGCCGACGACACCTCGGTCGTGCTCGGCAAGTATCTGTCGACGAAGCTGTTCGTGAGCTACGGCATCTCGATCAGCGAAGCCATCAACACCATCAAGCTCCGCTACACGCTGAACAGCAAGTGGTCGGTGGAGGCCGAGGCCGGCCTCGACCAGAGCGCGGACCTCGAGTACCGCATAGAGCGCTGAGAGGGGCAAGGTCGAGCTGCGGCCTTACTTGACACAGTTCGCATATTTATGCACAGTTCGTGCGTTTTTATTCATGGGACCTTTCGATGATTGCCGAACCCAGCCCGGTACTGCGCCGCGCCGCGATCAGCCGCATCCTGCGGCAGTCCGCCGTGAGCCGGCAGTCGGAGCTCGTCGCGCTGCTGCGCCGCGAGGGCTTCGACGCCACGCAGTCCAGCGTTAGCCGCGATCTGCGCGAGCTGGGCGTCGCCAAGGCCGGGGATCGCTACCTGCTGCCCGCCGCCGAGGACGCGCTCACCCCGAGCCAATTCGAAGCCGTCAGCGGCTTCGTGAAGGAGATCCGCCGCGCCGGGCCGTGCCTGACCGTGCTGCGCACGATGGCGGGCAGTGCGCAGAGCGTTGCGCTCGCGATCGACAAGGCGCGCTGGCCCGAGGTCGTCGGCACGATCGCCGGCGACGATACGATCTTCATCGCGACCGGCGGTGCCCGCTCGCAGCGCAGCCTGGCCTCGCGGCTGCGCACCAGCTTGTCCCGCTGACGCCGACCATGACCAGCGCCTCGCCGGGCACCACGCCCATCCTGCTCGCGTTTTCCGGAGGTCTCGACACCTCCTTCTGCGTGCCCTGGCTCGCGGAAAGCTACGGCCGGCCGGTCGTCACGCTGACCGTCGACACCGGCGGCGTCGATCCCGAGGCGGCACGCCGGCTCGAGGAGCGCTCGCGCGCGCTGGGCGCCGCGGGTCACCACCTGGTCGACGCACGCGCTGCGTATTTCGATCAGGTGCTGCGCTTCCTCGTGATGGGCAACGTGCGTCGCGGCAATCTCTATCCGCTGTGCGTCGGCGCGGAGCGCGTGCTGCAGGCGCAGACTGTGGCGCAGTGGGCGGAGCGGCTCGGCGCCGACACGGTCGTGCACGGCTCGACAGCCGCGGGCAACGACCAGGTGCGCTTCGAGGTGGCGCTGCGCACGCTCGCCCCCGAACTCACGATCCTGGCGCCGGTGCGCGACCGCGCCTTCAAGCGCCCGGACCAGGTCGCCTACCTCGAAGCGCGCGGGCTCCCGGTGCCGGCGTTCGGCGCGGCGTACTCGGTGAACCGTGGTCTGTGGGGAGTGACGATCGGCGGCAAGGAGACACTGAGCTCGCAGGGCAGCATTCCCGAGTCGGCGTGGGTGCTCACCCGCGGCGCATTCGAGCGTCCGCAGGAGCCCGAGCGTCACACGGTCGGCTTCGAGGAAGGCAGGCCCTGTTCGCTCGACGGCGAGCGGCTCGCACCCGTGCCGCTGATCGAGCGGCTCGAGGCGCTGGGCGCGAGCTTCGGCATCGGCCGCGGGATCCATCTCGGTGACACGATCATCGGCTTCAAGGGCCGCGTCGCTTTCGAAGCCCCTGCGGCGGAGATCCTCCTCACTGCGCACCGCGAGCTCGAGAAGCTGGTGCTGTCCGCGCGCCAGGCGCGGGTCAAGGACCAGCTCGCCGCGACCTACGGAGATCTCGTACACGAGGGCCAGCACCTCGACCCCGTGTGCCGCGACATCGAGGCGGCGTTTCTCGCCTCGCAGCGCCGCGTCACCGGCGAAGTGCAGCTGCTGCTGCGCACGGGATCGGCGTTCGTCGAGGGCGTCGAGTCCCGCTACTCGCTGATGAAGGCGTCGAAAGGCGCCTACGGCGAATCGGCGGGCGAATGGACCGCCGCCGAGGCCCAGGGCTACTCGAAGATGCTCGCGCTGCCCGGGCTGTTCTACACGCGGGCGGGCGAGCAGTGAGCCGCGTGCCGGCCGGAGCCGCAGCGTGAAGACCGTCGTCGTCGACAAGATCGCCTCGATCGCCCAGGCCGCGGGCCTGGGGCACGAGCTGCGCATCGCGACCAGCGACATTCCCTGCGAGGAAGGCGTGCTGCTGGTCGTCGAGATCCTCAACAACAAGTCGACCTACAACACGCTGGAGCTGACGAGCGGCCGCATGGCGAAGCTCGCGCGCGGCGACGTGATGGTTGGCGCGCTCGGTCATCGGCAGGCGCTGTTCGGCTACTCGGGCCACGTCCCGGACAAGGTCGATACCGGCGACGTGCTGCAGGTGCTCAACATCGGCGGCGTGCTCGGCGTGTGCGATTCCATCAACCCCGACAAGGGCAAGCCGTTCGACTGCCGCGTGCTGGGGGCGGTGCTGCAGTTTCCGTTCCTCGGCGAGCGCATCGGCGTGCCCGCGCGCATCGGCCATCGCAAGCTCGATCCGGTCGCCGCACTCGATGCGCACGGCGTGCCGATCGTCGCACTCGCCGGCACCTGCATGGAGGCGGGCAAGACCGCCGCGGCCTGCGCGATCGTGAGCCGCATGCGCCACCGTGGGCTCGCGGTCAACGCCTTCAAGGCGACCGGCGTCTCGCTGCGTCGCGACATCCTGGCGATGGAAGACGCGGGCGCACGCCGCAGCATGATCTTCACGGATCTCGGCGTGGTCACGACGACGGCCGCGACGGGCCCCGCTCTGACGCGCACGATGCTCACCGAGATGACGCGCGACCGGCCCGATGTCGTCGTGTTCGAGCTCGGTGACGGGCTCCTCGGTGCCTACGGCGTCGAGGCGATCCTGGCCGCGCCCGACATCCGCCGCGCGCTGTCGGCGCTGATCCTGTCGGCGAACGACCCGGTCGCCGCCGGGGGCGGCGTCAAGCTGTTGCGCGAGCGGTTCGACATCGAGCCCTGCGCCGTGACCGGGCCGGCGACCGACAACGCGGTCGGTGTGCGGATCATCGAGGAGCGCATGGGCGTGCGCGCCTGCAACGCGCTGACCGCAGGCAGCCAGCTCGGAGACTACATCCTCGAAAGCCTCGGTCTGCACGAGCGCTTCGCACAGGCGGTGAGCGAATGAGAGAGCGCATTCCCGCGATCGTGCTCGGCGGCACGGGTTACGTAGCCGGAGACCTCGTGCGCCTGCTCGCCTCGCACCCGCGGCTCGACCTCGCGGCCGTGGCTTCCGACAGCCAGCCCGACACGCCGGTCGCGCAGTCCTTCCCGCATCTGCAGCCGGTGCTGCCGCATCTGCGCTTCGTCGCGCACGACGAGATCGTCGAGTACGTGGCGGCGAACCCCGTCTCGGCGGTGTTCTCGGCCGCACCGCACGGCGTGTCCGCGGGGCTCATCGATCGCCTGCTGAACGCCGCCGAAGGGGCGGGCACGACGCCGCGCGTCGTCGACCTCTCGGCTGACTTCCGCTACGCCACCGCCGCAGCCTACGAGCGCGTTTACCGCCACGGGCACCCCGCCCCGGCCCGCGTGACGGAGTTCAGCTGCGCCGTGCCCGAGCACGCCTCGGCGGTAAGCACGCCGCACGTCGCGCACCCCGGGTGCTTTGCGACCGCGGTGCTGCTGGCCGCCGTGCCGCTGCTCAGCCTCGGGCTCGTCGAACCGCGGCTGTTCGTCACCGGCATCACCGGCAGCACCGGCTCGGGTCGCCAGCCCACGCCGGGCACACATCATCCGCAGCGCCATTCCGACCTCTACGCCTACAGCGCGCTCGCGCACCGGCACGCGCCCGAGATCAACGCGCTCGCCGCGGCCGCCTCCGGCGTCGAGGCGCGCTTCGCCTTCGTGCCCCACTCCGGCCCCTTCGCGCGCGGCATCCACGTCACCGTGCAGGCCGAAGCGCGCGAGCCGGTCTCGTCGGCGGAGCTGCAGCAGGCGCTCGCCGAGAGCTACGAGCAATCGCCGTTCGTGCACGTCGCGGCGGAGCCGCCGCGGGTGAAGGATGTCGCCGGCAGCAACTTTGCGCGCCTGTCGGGGGTCGCTGCCGACGGAACGATTGCGGTGATGTGCGTGATCGACAACCTGGTCAAGGGCGCCGCCGGCGGCGCGATCCAGTGGATGAACCGCATGCTCGGCTTCGACGAGACGGCGGGGCTCACGGCGCCGGCGCCGGGCTGGACCTGAGCGTGGAGACGAGCGTGGCGAGTCGACACGCTGCCGCGGGCGCAATGCGCGCCAGCCCGCCGCCGGATCATCTGGCGCCGGTGTACGCGCAGTTCCCGATCGACGTGGTCGGCGCCACGGGCGTGCATCTCACCACGCGCGACGGCCGCCGTGTGCTGGATCTGTACGGCGGTCACGCGGTGGCAGCGCTGGGCTACGGTCATCCGCGGTGGCTCGCGGCGCTCGAGGCGCAGGCCCAGGCGCTCGCGTTCCAGAGCAATGCCGTGGCGCTCGAAGTGCGTGCCCGGGCAGCCGCGCGGCTGGTGCATTTCGCCAGGCTGCCTCTCGAGACGGTCTTCTTCTGCAACACCGGTGCGGAGGCGAACGAGAACGCGCTCAAGCTCGCGCTCAGGCTCACGGGCCGGCGACGCGTCGTGGCGGTCGAGGGCAGCTTCCACGGCCGCACCGCCGCGGCGGGTGCCGTGACCTGGGGTGCCGCCGCGAAGTGGTATGGCTTTCCGCAGACGCCGTTCGACGTGACGTTCCTGCCGCGCGCCGAGGCTGGCGCAATCGGGACGCGGATCGACAGCGGCGTGGCCGCGGTCATCGTCGAGCCGGTGCAGGGGGTGGCCGGCGCGGTCGACCTCGGCGCGCCCTGGCTCGCGGCATTGCGCCGGCGCTGCGACGCGGTCGGGGCGCTGCTCATCTTCGACGAGGTGCCGTGCGGCCTGGGCCGCACCGGTGAGCCGTTCGCCGCGAATCTCCACGGTGTCACGCCCGATCTGCTGACCACCGCGAAGGCGCTCGGCGCGGGCTTCCCTTGCGCCGCCCTGCTGCTCTCGGCGCGCGTGGCGCGCCAACTCGGGACGGACGATCTCGGCACGACCTTCGGCGGCGGCCCGCTCGCGTGCGCGATGATGGAGGCGGTGATCGACATCATCGAGCAGGAGGACCTGCTCGCCAACGTGCGGCGGCTCGCGGCGCGGATGCGGGAGACCTGCATCGCGGGCCCCGTGACTGCGATACAGGGCGCGGGGTTTCTGGCCGGTCTGCGCACGCGCCGCCCGGCGAAGGACGTGCAGCGGGAGCTGCTGGCACGCGACATTCTCACCGGCACCAGCGCGGACCCGAACGTGCTGCGCGTGCTCGCGCCCTACGTGCTCCAGGAAGAGCACGTTCTGCGCCTGGCCTCTGCGCTCGCCGAACTCGCGTCATGAAGCGCTTCCTCGATCTCGCGGACCTCAGCCGCGAGCAAGTCGTCGATCTGCTGGCGCTCGCGCAGCGGCTCGAGGATCGCCCGGAGCCCGCCGCAGCCTCGGGCCGGGTGCTAGGGCTCCTGTTCCTCAATCCCTCGCTGCGCACGCTCGCGTCCTTCCAGGCGGCGATGTCGCATCTCGGCGGCTCGTCGTTCGTGATCACGCCGGGTCAGGGCACCTGGAACGTCGAGCTGCGCGACGGGGTGACGATGGACGGCGCCGCGGCCGAGCACATCCGCGAGGCGATTCCGGTGCTCGCCTCGTACTGCGACGTGCTCGGGATCCGCGCGTTCGCCGCCGGCCGCGGCCTCGCGGAGGACCTCGCGGAAACGCAGTTCTCGCTGATGAGCGCGCTCTGCGACAAGCCGCTCATCAATCTCGAGTCGGCGGTCAACCATCCCTGTCAGGCGCTCGCCGACTGGAAGACACTCGACGATCTCGGCGTCCCGCGCCGTGGCCGGTTCGTGCTGTCGTGGGTCAATCATCCGCGCGCCCTGCCGCTCGCGGTGCCGGCGGCCGCGGTGCACATGGCGGCGCAACGCGGCATGGAGGTCGTGGTGCTGCGTCCGGAAGGCTACGCGCTCCCGGAGGGGGTGATGGCGCGGGCGCGGCGCGCGGCCTCGGCGAGCGGGGGATCGGTGACGGAGACCCACGATCGCGACGCGGCGCTCGCAGGCGCGCACGTCCTGTACGCCAAGGAATGGGGCTCGCCTGTTCACTACGGGGACGCCGCGGCCGAGGCGGATCTGCGCCGCGGGCTCGGGGAATGGTGCGTCACCGAGCAGTGGTTCCGCGGCACGCAGCCCGACTGCCATTTCATGCACTGCCTGCCGGTGCGGCGCAACGTCGCGGTCGCCGACCAGGTGCTCGACGGACCCCGCTCGCGCGTCGTGGCCGGCGCCGCCAACCGGATGATCGTGCAGACGGCGGTGCTGCACCGCATGCTCGCCGCCCGCTGACCGCCGCTTTCCATGGATGCAGCAACGATGATCGGACACAAGGTCGAACACGCGGTCACGGTGCGCGCCCTGCGCGGCGCGACGCCGTATATCCACATGTACAAAGGCAAGGTCTTCGTCATCAAGACCGGCGGTGGTGCGTTTCGCGAGCAGGCGGTGATGCGCACCTTCGTCGAGCAGGTAGCGATCCTGCACCACCTCGGCATCCGCATTGTGCTGGTGCACGGCGGCGGCCCGCAGCTCGACGAGGTGACGGCGCGGCTCGGCGTGCAGACTCGCATGGTGCAGGGGCGGCGCGTCACCGACGACGCGGCGATCGATGCGACCAGCATGGTGCTGAACGGCCTGATCAACACCCGCCTGCTCGGGTTGTGCCGCGAGTTCGGGATCTCGGCGATCGGGCTGTCGGGCGTCGACGGCGGGCTGGTGCGGGCGCACCGGCGCCCGCCGGTGACGCTGGCCACGGGCGAGGTCGTCGACTACGGGATGGTCGGCGACATCGACGCGATCGACGCGTCGGTCATCACGCGCCTCCTCGACGCGGGCTTCCTGCCCGTGGTGAGCCCGCTCTCCTCGGATGCGTCCGGGCAGCTGCTCAACATCAATGCGGATACCGTTGCCGCCGCGATGGGCGGCGCGCTCGAGGCCGAGAAGCTCATCCTCTGCACCGGCGCGCCCGGCATCCTCGAGCGCCTCGATGATCCGCGCTCGCTCATTTCCTACCTCGAGCTCGCCGGTCTGCGCAGGCTGCGCGAGGAAGGCGCGCTCGCCGACGGCATGCTGCCCAAGGCGAGCGCAATCGAGGCCGCGATCCGCGGCGGCGTGCGCCGCGTGCACGTCATCTCGTACCTCGCCCCCGAGGCGCTGCTCGCCGAGATCTTCACCAACGAGGGCACCGGCACCCTGGTCGTGGCGGACACCAAGGCGCTGTCCGCCGCCGAACAGGGCACGGGGTAGGGCATGACGCGGCTCTGGGACAAGGGCGCACGGCTCGATGAACGGGTGCTCGAATTCACCGCCGGCGAGGATCATGCGCTCGACGACCGGCTCGTGGCGCACGACGTCGAGGCGTCGATCGCTCACGCCGAGGCGCTGCACGCCTGCGGGTTGCTGGTCGCCGCCGATCGCGATGCAATTCGCGACGCGCTGCGCGAGATCGGCGCAGCGCACGCGCGCGGCGAGTGGCGTGTCACGCTCGAGCTCGAGGACGGTCAGACCGCGCTGGAGAGTCAGCTCACGGCGCGGCTCGGTCCGACGGGCGAGCGACTGCACGCCGGCCGCTCGCGAAACGATCAGGTGCTCGCGGCCCTGCGCCTGTATCTGCGCGAGGCTGCCGAAGAGCTGGCGAGGGGCGCCGAACGCGTTGCGCTGGCGCTCGACCGCCTGGCGGAACGGCAGGGCGCGATCGCGCTGCCGGGCTACACGCACATGCAGCAGGCGATGCCGAGCAGCGTGGCGCTCTGGGCCGGCGGGTTCGCTGCCGAGATCCGCGACGATGCGACAGGACTGCGCCGCTGCCTGCCACGCATCGATCGCAACCCGCTCGGCTCGGCCGCGGGCTACGGCACGCCGAATCTGCCCATCGACCGCGACGTGACCC
>JBQGDL010000126.1:0-42442 GCA_052039045.1 Steroidobacteraceae bacterium | reverse complement strand
TTCCAGGGCGTGCTGGTCAAGGAGGACGACCTCAAGAACACGACCTACGTGTTCACGCTCGAGGACGGCAACGAGCTCGCGCTCAAGGGCGACGAAATGGTCGAGTACGACGGCGAGACGCACACCGCCGCCAATCTGTTCGATGCGCTGAAGGAAGGGTATTACGGCAAATTCTGAGGACGCCCGCGCGGGCGCCGGAGCGATGGCGATGAGTGGTCACAGGATCGACGCGAAGATCGTTAAGTACCGGGTGGTGAAACCCGGGGACAACGACAAGGCGGACGCGAAGCTCGCCGAGACGGCAGCCGCGCCGCGTCCCCGCGAGGACGCGCGCGACTCCAAAGTCATCTGGATGCACGAGAAGCTCGAGCGTCCCGAAGTCCTGATCGGCTCGACTTACAAGATCAAGACGCCGGTGTCCGATCACGCGATGTACGTCACGATCAACGACATCGTGCTCAACGAAGGCACCGAGCACGAGCAGCGTCGCCCGTTCGAGATCTTCATCAATTCGAAGAACCTCGATCACTTTCAGTGGATCGTGGCGCTGACCCGCATCATCTCGGCGGTGTTCCGCAAGGGCGGCGACGTGACGTTCCTGGTCGAGGAGCTCAAGGCCGTATTCGACCCGCGTGGCGGCTACTGGCAGGCGGGTGGCAAGTTCATGCCGTCGATCATCGCCGAGCTCGGCTACGTGATCGAGAAGCACCTGCAGACCATCGGCCTGCTGCGCGGGCCGGACGTCGACGAGGGTCGCCGCAAGCTGATCGAGGAGAAACGCAGCGAATACGAGGCACGACACAAGCAGCAAGACGCATTCGCCAACAACCACTACCCGCAGGGCGCGCAACTCTGCTCGAAGTGCAGCACGGCCGCCGTGGTGATGATGGACGGCTGCATGACCTGCCTGAGCTGCGGCGACTCCAAGTGCGGCTGACGAGCACTAAGGTTCCCCACGCGCTATGGCTGGAATTCCCGCCGGCCACCTGATGACCCAGGAGCGCCTCTGACCGGGCGCAGCGCGTACTTTCGAGGCGGCCGCAAGGCCGCCTCGTTTTTCGTAAGATGCGCGTCCCCGACCGCCGGAGCACGCTCTTGAGATCGTTGACCTGCCTGGTCCCCGTGGCCTGCGCGCTCGCCGCCTGTGCAAGCCAGCCTGAGAAGCCCGCCACGCAGGTGTCGAAAACCGGCGCGGCGCAGCCTTCCGCGGCTGCCCCGCAGCCCTACCCGTCGACCTACCGTCCTCCGCAGAGTCCACCAGTGCTGATCCGCTCGGCGACCGTGCTCACCGGCACCGGGTCGCGTCTCGATGGCGCGGACGTGCTGCTCGTCGACGGGAAGATCGGCGCAGTCGGCGCCGGGCTCGCGGCCCCGGACGGCGCGCAGGTGATCGACGCCGCCGGTCGTTGGGTCACGCCCGGTCTGATAGACGTCCACTCGCACCTCGGCGTATATCCGAGTCCTGCCGTGCGGGCCCATTCCGACGGCAACGAGTCGACTGACCCCGTGACGGCCAATGTCTGGGCCGAGCATTCGGTGTGGCCGCAGGATCCCGGGTTCGGCGCTGCGCTCGCCGGGGGCGTAACTACGCTTCAGATCCTGCCGGGTTCGGCGAACCTGATCGGCGGGCGTTCGGTGGTGCTGAAGAACGTCGCGAGCGCCACCTATCAGGGCATGAAATTTCCAGGCGCGCCGCAGGGATTGAAGATGGCATGCGGCGAGAACCCGAAGCGCGTATACGGCCGCAGGGAGAAATTTCCTTCGACGCGGATGGGCAACGTCGCCGGGTATCGCGCGCAGTGGATCGAGGCGCAGGAGTACATCCGTGACCGGGAGCAGTACGAAGAGAAGGTGGCCGACGGCAAGGACGACGTAAAGCCGGTGAAGCGCGATGCGCGCCTCGACACGCTGGCGGCCGCGCTGAAGGGTGAAATCATCGTTCACCAGCACTGCTACCGCGCCGACGAGATGGCGACCGTGCTCGACATGGCAAAGGAGTTCGGCTACCAGGTGGCCGCGTTTCACCACGCGAGCGAGGCCTACAAGATCGCGAACCTGCTCGCCGAGGAGGGCGTGTGCGGCGCGATGTGGGCGGACTGGTGGGGCTTCAAGATGGAATCGTACGACGGGATCCCCGAGAACATCGCGTTGGTCGATGCCGCGCCCGGCGGCTGCGCGATCGTGCACTCCGATTCGGACGAGGGCATTCAGCGCCTCAATCAGGAGGCCGCCAAGGCCATGACGTACGGCGAGCGCGCCGGTCTCGCGATTCCGCCGGAGCGGGCGATCGCCTGGATCACCGCCAACCCCGCCAGGGCGCTCGGCATCCTCGAGCACACCGGCACACTCGAGCCGGGGAAGATGGCGGACGTGGTGCTCTGGACCGGCAATCCCTTCAGCGTCTACGCGCTCGCCGATCTGGTGTTGATCGACGGCGCGCTGCGCTATGACCGCGCGCATCCGCCCGCGGTGCCGGATTCCGATTTCAGCCTTGGCCAGTCGGCCCCGGCGGTGGGAGCGCTGCCATGAGACACGCCTCGCTGATCGCGGTCGCGGCCCTCACGGCGGGTCTGGCGCAGTCGCCGATTGCGGCACGATCGGCGCGGGCGGCGAGCGTGCTGATCCGCGATGCGACCATCCACACGATGGGCGCGCAGGGCGTGCTCTCCGGTGCCGATCTCCTGATCACCGACGGCCGGGTCGCCGCCATCGGCCGCGACATCGCAGCGCCGGCCGGCGCCGAGATCATCGACGCCGCGGCCCGCCCCGTGACGCCGGGCCTGTTCGGCGGCGTCGGCCACCTCGGTCTCGAAGAGATCGGCCTCGAGCCGAGCGAAGGCGACTACGCGCTCAACCTCGGCGAGATGCGGCCGGAATTCGACGTGACGCTCGGCTTCAATCCCGAGTCGACCGCGATCGGTGTAAACCGCATCGCCGGCGTGACTTTCGCCGTGCTCGCTCCGAGCGCCGAGGCCGGCGCGCGCGACCGGCCGGGTGGCACGATCGTCGCCGGACAGGGTGCAGTCGTGACTCTCGACGGTCAGGTGGTGCCCGACACGCGCGCGCTCTTCGTCGATCTCGGCGGTGACGCGAATGCGCTCTCGGGCGGCAGCCGCGCAGCGCAGTTCATGCTGCTCCGACAGGCGTTCCTCGAAGCGAGCTCGCCGGAGAGGTTCGCCATGCACGACGAGCGGTTGCTCACGCCTTTGGGACGCGAGGCGCTGCTCGGATTCGTGGCACATCCGGCGCCGGTCGTCTTCGACGTCGACCGCGCCGCGGACATCCGCCAGGCCATCGCGTTCGCGCGCAGCGAGAAGCTGCGCGCAGTGATCGCGGGCGGCGCGGAGGCGTGGCTCGTCGCCCGCGAGCTCGCGGCCGCGGACATTCCCGTGATACTCGATCCGCTCGATAATCTGCCGGCCAGCTTCGACAAGGTCGGGGCGACGCTCGAGAACGCCGCGCGGCTGCAGCAGGCTGGTGTGACGATCGCATTCAGCTTCCGCGACCCGCAGCCCTACAACATCCGCAAGCTGCGCCAGGCGGCGGGAAACGCCGTGGCACACGGCCTGCCCAGGGACGCGGCGCTCGCCGCGTTGACGCGCAATCCCGCAGAGATCTTCGGCGTGAGCGCACGGGCCGGCGTGCTCGCCGCGGGCCGGCCCGCGGATCTGGTCCTGTGGAGCGGGGATCCCTTCGAGGTGACCACGCTCGCCGAGCGTGTTTTTGCCGGCGGACAGGTATTTGCCATGCGCTCGCGGCAAACGGAGTTGCGCGACCGCTATCTGGAGCGGCTACGACGCGGCGCCGCTCGCTGAGTGCAGGCGCGTAACGGCCGCGCCGTGGTGGCGCAAGGCTCAGCTGACTCGCGCGCGCCGCGGGAGCGCGACTTTGCTATCTTGCCGCCGGGGGGCGGCTCGATGGCCAGGGATGTAGGTTGAAAACGCTGCGATTCTTCATTTCCTCCCCGGGCGACGTTTTCGAGGAACGTGCCATCGCCAGCCGCGTTCTCGAGCGGCTGCAGAGCGAGTACGTCGGCCGCCTCGTGCTCGAGCCGGTGCTCTGGGAGCACGAGCCGCTCGTCGCCACGTCGACGTTTCAGACGCAGATCGTCCCGCCCTCGGAAACCGACGTAGTCATCTCGATCCTCTGGTCGCGTCTGGGCACGAAGTTGCCCGAGCAGTTCAAGCGCGCGGACGGATCGCGCTACGAGTCCGGCACGGAGTTCGAGTTCGAGGAAGCCATCGAAGGTTTCCGCAGGAACGGTAAACCGGACCTTCTCGTCTACCGCAAGACGGCGCCGCCGTCGGTCCGGCTCGATGACGAAAAAGACCTGATGGAGCGTCTGGCGCAGAAGAAGAAGCTCGATGAATTCGTCGGCCGGTGGTTTCACGACAAGACCGAGGGGACGCTGGTCGCCGCCTTCCATCCGTTCGAGTCCCCGAGCGACTTCGAGATCCTCGTCGAGAACCATCTCCGCAAGCTGATCGACCGAAACCTGCCGCGCAGTGTGGCCGCGACGTCCGAGGCCCGGGCGGTCTGGAAGAAGGGCTCGCCGTTCCGCGGACTCGAGGCATTCGATTTCGAGCATGCACAGGTGTTCTTCGGCCGGACGCGGGCGGTCTCGGACATTCTGAACGCTTTGCGAAAGCAGTCGGCGGACGGGCGTGCCTTCGTGCTGATTCTGGGCATGAGCGGCGGCGGCAAGTCCTCCGTGGTCCGCGCCGGCGTGTTGCCGATGCTGACCAGGCCCGGTGTCATCGAAGGGGTCGGACTCTGGCGGCGCGCGGTCTTCAGGCCGACCGACGTCCGCGGCGATCTCTTCGAGGGCCTGGGCAACGCGCTCATCCGCGAGCATGCGTTGCCCTCCCTGGATCCCGACGGCAACGGCCCCGACGAGCTTGCGCAGGCGTTTCGCGAGTCTCCGCATGCCGCCACCGCGCTGATCCGCAATGCGCTCGCGCGCGAGGAGGCGGCGTCCGGGAAGTCCAACGCCCGACTCGCACTGGTCATCGACCAGATGGAGGAGATGTACACGCAGGAGGAGATCCTGCCGGAGCACCGGCAGTCGTTCTTCGACGTGATCGATTCGTTCGTCCGCAGCGGGCGGGTCTGGGTGATCTGCACGCTGCGCAGCGACTTCTATCCGCGGCTGGCGAACCTGCCGAAACTCGGGGCGCTCAAGGAAGGCGCCGGACAGTACGACCTGATGCCGCCGACCGCGAGCGAGATCGGCCAGATGATCCGTCTGCCGGCGAACGCCGCCGGTCTGCGCTTCGAAGAGGACCCGGCAAGCAGCGAGCGCCTGGACGACATGCTGCGCGACGCAGCGGCCGGTCATCGCGAAATCCTGCCGCTGCTGCAGTTCACGCTGGAGGAGCTGTACCAGCGCCGCACCGATGACGGCATGCTCACCCTGGCCGCCTACCGCGAGCTCGGCGGCGTCGAAGGATCGCTTGCGCAGCGTGCCGAGAGCCTCTTCAAGCAGCTGCCCGACGACGTCGAGGCCCAGCTGCCCAAGGTCCTGAATGCGCTGGTGAGCGTAGGCCAGGACGGCCAGGCGGCGGTCGGACGCAAGCGCTCGCCATGGGGCGACGTGGCGAAGGACAAGAGCCGCGTGCTCGTCGACACCTTCGTCGAGAATCGGCTGTTCGTCACCGAGCTCGCCGACGACGGCAGCGCGGTGGTCACCGTCGCACACGAGGCCCTGCTCTGGCACTGGCCGCGCGTCCAGGAATGGGTGGCGCAGAACCGCGAGAACCTGCGCATCCGGGGGCGCGTGACGGCCGCGGCGGAGCTCTGGGAGTCCGAGGATCGCCCCTCCGATCTGTTGCTGCCGACCGGCAAACCGCTGGTGGAAGCCGAGTCGCTGCTCGAGCACGGCATCGAGCTGAGCCAGGACGAGAACCGCTTCATCCAGGCATCGATCGCCCGCGCCAGACGCATCCAACGAGTCAAGATCGGGGTGGTCGCTACGGTCGCGGCCCTGGCGTTTCTTGCCATCGTTTCCGCTTTCCTCGCCAATCACCAGCGCAGTCGCGCGATGGCCGAGGCAGAGACGGCCAAGGAAACCACCAACTTCATGGTGGAGCTGTTCGAGGTGTCCGATCCGAGTGAGGCGCGCGGCCAGGCGATCACGGCCAAGGAGATCATGGAGCGAGGTGCCGAGCGGATCCAGAAAGAGCTCGCCACGCAGCCGCGCATCCAGGCGACGCTTATGGAAACGATTGGCGCCGTCTATACGAGCCTCGGCCTGTACGGCCAGGCCGTGCCGCTGCTCCAGAGTGCGCTCGAGAAGCGCAGGGCGCTGCACGGCGAGGAGCACATCGAAGTCGCCAGCTCGCTCGATCGACTCGGCGAGGTCCTGAAGCTTCAGGCCAAGTACGACGAGGCGCTGCCGATGCACCGGCAGGCGCTGGCGCTGCGGCGCAAGCTGCTCGGCGACGAGGACCCCGACACGGCCCGCAGCGTGTACGAGCTCGCCGACGTGCTCAGCAAGACGGGTGATTTTGCCGGCGCCGAGCCGCTCTTCCGCGAGGCGCTCGAGCTGAGACGCAAGTTGAGCGACAACAAGAAGAGCCCGGACGTCGCGGAGAGCATGGAAGGCCTGGCGTTGAACCTGTACGACCAGGGCAACTACGTCGATTCGGTCAAGCTGATGGGCGAGGCGGTCGCAATGCGGCGCGAGCTGTACGACGGGCCGCATCCCGCGCTGGCCGAGGCCCTGAACAACTTCGGTTGGATGCTCGGCGGAATCGGCCAGTACCAGGAGGAAGAGCAGCTCTACCGCGAAGCGCTGCAGATGAAGAAGATCCTGCTCGGCGATTCCCACCCTGCCATCGCCGCCGGCCTCAACAACGTAGCCTTCTCGCTGCAGGAGCAAGGTCGCTACGAAGCCGCCGAAGCGCTGTACCTGGATGCGATTGCCATGCAGCGCAAGCTCCTCGGGGTCGACCATCCTGACGTGGCGCAGGCGCTGAACAATCTCGCCTTTCTCGCGCACGACAAGGGCGACCTGACGACGGCGGCGAAGCTGTCGCGCGAATCCCTGGACATGTTCCGGCGCACCCTTGGCAACGAGCATCCGGAGGTCGCCCAGGCGATGCAGAACCTGGCGATGTGGCAGTTCGAGGCGGGCGATCTGGCCGGAGCTGAGCCGCTGCTGCGAGACGCCCTCGCAATGCGTCGCAAGCTCCTCGGACCGGAGCACTCCGATGTTGCGGGCAGCATGACGCTGCTGGCGGGTCTGCTGATCGAGACGGGACGCTACGACGAAGCGCTCCGCCTGGCCCGAGGCGCGAAGGGGATCCTGGTGAAGGCTCTGCCCGCCGGGCACTGGCGGACCGCAAGCGCCGAGGCGGCCGAAGGTGCGGCGCTGGCTGGCCTGGGACAGTTCAAGGAGGCGGAGCAACTCCTCCTCGCGAGCCACGAGGTCTTGCAGAAGGACAAGACCGCCGTGCACGTCTACCAGATGAACTCGGACCGGTGGCTGGCAAAGCTTTACAAGGCGACCGGGCAGCCCGAAAAAGCGGCACGGTATCGCCTCGCGCAACACAAGACGGCTGATCAGCGACCGATGACAGCGGACCGGTCCAGCCCGCGGAGTGAGCCTCAGTGACATAATATCGACGTGCGCCACCGGTTTGTCTTGCCGCAGCAACAAGAACGGGGCATCCTATGCGGCATTCGTGGCCGCTCTCCGCAAGAGAGCGAGCCCAGGTAACAACAACATATCGGCGGAAGGGTAACGACGCGTCGATCGTGCACAGCGGCTGAACTGGTCGCATGCCGCTGCGAATCCGTACGCGTAAGGGGATTTGTGAAAATGAATTTTGCAGCCAAGGCCTTACTGGCATTCGCGCTCTCTGCAGCTTCGACGCTTGCGAGCGCGCAGGTTTTTCAGTTCGACGGCCGCTATTACGAAGTCGTGCTGTCTGACGGCATCAGCTGGGCCCAGGCTAACGCAGCCGCCAGCAGCAGGCCTCACCCCGCCGGCCTCAACATACAGGGGCAGCTTGCAACGATCGCCTCGCCACAAGAGGAACTCGAGATTCGCGCTCGCATGCCCGCGCCGCAGGGAGCCCGTAACGAGGTGTGGCTCGGCGGGAAGAAGGGAGGTTGCGGCAGCCTGTCGGGGTGCTTCGGGAGATGGATCAATGGCGGATTGGTCCTGGGTCAAGAGGGTGGATTGATCCTGGATCACGACAACGTCGACCCGCCGCCGGAAGGCTTCACGCGCGACAACCCCTATACGAACTGGCAGACGGGCCAGCCCGACGACTCGAACGACCAGACCGTCGCGTACGGTCCCGGCGCCGACGGTTTGTTTGGCATAGACAATCAGTCCAAGACCAACGCCATCCTGGGCTACGTCGTCGAATGGGGCGTCAATTACACTCCGCAATCCGGCCAACTGTGCCTGACGACCGGCTGCAACCTGCCGGAAGGCACCGTGCCCGGCAGCATCTACAAGTTCCCAGCGAACACCATTGTCGAGGGGAAACAAGTTGACGTCAGCAGCTGGGTGGTCTCTCTCCCAGACGACGCCAGTCGTTGCGGGCTGCCGGACAGTAATTTCAACAAGCAGGTGGATGCGGGCGAAGGTACACCGAAGTCCATTGACCTGGACGGCAATGGCCAGCCGGACGTGATCCTGTCCGGTTTTACCTGCGCGCTCCCAGGTGTGGATGAAGTAGTGATCTTCCACACGGCGTCGGACGTGAAGCCGAACGGCGCGGTCCAGGTCGAGAACTTTACGAACAATCTGCTGCCGACCGCCTACCCGTGCCATTCACAGATTCCGCGGAACTGGCCTCCGACGCACGAGGCGGTCGGGTTGTGGCAGACCGATCTCGTCGCAGACATGGCGGAGATGGAGTCGACCGAGAGTACTTTCGCCTGCGGCACCGACCGGTTGAAAGGCGGCAGGGGTTCCTACTGGGTGGTCGGGGCGAGCATCAATTGCGGGGACGCCGACGAATATACGTGTTTCCTCGAGGTGATGCTGTACAAACTCCACTGGGCGCAGGTGGTCGTCGAGCAGGCCATCGCGGCAGGCGTCGTCTCGAGCGGTGATGGGAACAAGATGAGGAACGAGATAATTACCGCTACCGGGGACCTGACCAACGGCAACATCAACGAGTGCAAGAAGCACATCGTGAACTTCAACAAGTTCGCTCGCTCCGCGAAGTACAACACGGCGGCGTCGCCTATCAACTTCAGCGCGCTATTCGAGATGCGCGGCGATAACCTTCTGTGGACGGTCAACAAGCTGACTGCTGCGAAGCAGTTCGTCGCTCAGTAACGCGCGGCAATCCGTCGCAAACCATCGCTGCTGAAAGGGCCCCGCGAGGGGCCCTTTCCCGTCGCTCCCGGCGCCCGGCCGGCTTCTGTGCTGTGCCGCACGAACCGGGGCCCGGCCATCGGTATACTTTTGGGGGATGGAGAGCCTCGCCCGATATCTGATCGTCGGCATTGCAGCGCTGGGTGCTGCCCGCCTGTCCGCGGAAGAGGTGCCCGCGGCCGATGTCGCCCCGGCGGCCGAGGTGTCCGCCGATGCGGCCGCCGCCGTTGCTGCGCCGACGGGCACGGCACCGGTGACCGATGCGGCGGCCGCGACACCGGTCGCGGCCGCCGGCGCGGCGACCGCTGCTGCAATCGCATCGGGCACAAGCGCTGTCGCCGCCACCGGCTTCGCGGAGGCCGACCGTCTCGTGGTGCACAAGTCGAAACGCCGGCTCGAGCTCCTGAAGGACGGCGCCGTCGTCGCTGAGTACCCCATCCGGCTCGGCCTCAACCCCGCCGGGCACAAGATGCACGAAGGCGACTTCCGCACACCCGAAGGTCACTACTACCTGTCGCGTCGCAACCCGCGCAGCGACTACTTCCTTTCGATCGAGGTGTCGTACCCGAACGAGGCGGACCGGCGCCGTGCACGCGGCAACGGCAAGGCGGCGGGCGGCTCGATCATGATTCACGGTCAGCCGAACGTGCCGCGCAAGCCGGCCGACTACTACGCGCGCAATGACTGGACCGACGGCTGCATCGCCGTCAGCAACTCCGACATGGTCGACATCTGGCTGCGCACGCGGGTGGGACTCCCGATCGACATCCGTCCATGATGCGCAAGGCCGATGACGTCGCGGCGGCCTTCGAGGAGGTCGATTCGGTCGATGCGCGCGTCGCGCCGACCGGGAGCCTCGAGAACCTGTCGCAGGACGAAGTCGACCGGCTGCTCGACAGCTCGCGCGGCGGTCTCTATCCACTTTACCGGCGCTGCTCGCTCGCGGTGTTGAACAGCGGCGGGCAGGACGACGATCCTCGCGCGCTCTTCGAGCGCCATGCGGACTTCGACGTCAGCATCGTGCGCCAGGCCTGGGGGGTGAAGCTCCAGGTTCGCAACGCCCCGCCCTCTGCCTTCGTCGACGGACGGATGATCCGCGGCATTCAGGAGCACCTGTTCGCGGTGCTGCGCGACATCCTGTACCTGCATGCCGAGGTTCTCGAGCACGGGCTGATCGAGCTGAAGGAGCCCGGACAGATCACCAATGCGGTCTACCGCCTGCTGCGCAACGCGGGCATCCTGCTGCCGCGCGTGCGTCCCGATCTGATCGTCTGCTGGGGCGGCCACTCGATCAGCCGCGAGGAGTACGACTACACCAAGCAGGTGGGTTACGAGCTGGGGCTGCGCGCGCTCAACGTCTGCACCGGCTGCGGGCCGGGAGCGATGAAGGGACCGATGAAGGGTGCGACCATCGGCCACTCCAAGCAGCGGATTCGGGATGGCCGCTATCTCGGTCTCACGGAGCCGGGGATCGTCGCGGCCGAGCCGCCGAATCCGATCGTCAATCAGCTGGTGATCCTGCCCGACATCGAGAAACGGCTCGAGGCATTCGTGCGGGTCGGGCACGGTATCGTGGTGTTTCCGGGAGGGGTGGGCACGGCCGAGGAAATCCTCTACCTGCTCGGCATCCTGCTCGACCCGGCCAATGCCGATCAGCCGTTCCCGGTGGTATTTACCGGTCCCGCCTCCTCCGAGGGGTATTTCCATCAGATCGACGAGTTTCTCGCGGCAACGCTCGGGCCCACGGCACGGCAGTGCTATCGCATCGTGCTGGACGATCCCGACGAGGTGGCGCGCGAGATGCTGCGTGGCATGGACGCGGTGCGCGATTTTCGCCGCCGCCGTTCCGATGCCTACAACTTCAACTGGCTGCTGCGGATCCCGCGCGACCTGCAGCAGCCCTTCGAGCCGACGCATGAGCGCATGGCGGCGCTGCGGTTGCGTCGGGACACGCCGCCGCATCTGCTCGCCGCGGAGCTGCGGCGCGCTTTCTCGGGCATCGTCGCGGGCAATGTCAAGGAGTCGGGTATGCGGCTGATCGAACAGCACGGCCCGTTCGAGCTGAACGGCGATCCGGAGCTGCTGCGGCCGCTCGACAGCCTGCTCACGGCCTTCGTGCGTGACCGGCGGATGAAGATCACCGGCGAATACCGCCCCTCCTACCGCCTCATCGCCTGAAAAAAGGGGACTCTATTTCGTCGACTGTCGCTGCGCGCGGGCGGCGGCGGACGAAATAGAAATGCCCCCCTTTTTCCGCGTGTTCTGTGACGCAATTCCGGACAGCCCCGGCGGCCGGCCCGTAGCTTCCGCTAAAGGCGAACGGTGCATCCATGAGTGACCACAAAAACCTGTCCGGCCAGCCGGTTCAGGACGGCGACGGCAAGCCGCCTGAAGCAGACGGCCGCCGCTCGAAGTTTGGAGCTGCGGCCGAAGGCTGGGAGGCCTACAACAACTGGCTCGATCGCGTCCGTCAGCACCCGGGCCCGACCTCGCGCCAGGCCGTCATCGCGAAGGCCTTGTACAGCGTTTCCAGTTACAAGAACTGGGCAGACAAGGCCAAAGACGCTTTTGACAAGGACCGCTGAGCGCTGCCTGCGTTATCATTGCCCGGCGCGCGCGGGCGATGTCCTCACATAACCCGTCGAGGCGCGGTCTTCATGGAACGTTGGCTCAAGTGGCTCGATGATCTGGACGATCTCTGTGCCCTGGTCTGGCACCATTCTCCGCAGGTCGTCACGACCGTCCTGCTTCTCATCGCGTTCGTCACTTCCGTCGGCATCATCTTCGTTTTCGGGCCGCCCGACCTGCTCGCCGCGCCCTGACGGGGTGCCGCGGGCCGCAGGCTGGCTTGCGACGCTGTTGCTTGGCGGCGCGCTGGCGGGTTGTGGCGCCGGTGCACCGCAGGGGCCGTCCCCCGTGGAACCGCCGGCGGCGGCGGCGCCGGCGGCCATTCCCGACGTGCCGGAGCTCGTCGTTTCCGACCTCGAGACGGGCAGTGGCGCCGAGGCGCGGCCCGGCAGCCTCGTCACGGTGCACTACACGGGCTGGCTCTACGATCCGGAGGCGGCGGAGACCAAGGGCAAGAAGTTCGACAGCTCGCGCGATGCCGGCAAGCCGTTTCAGTTCTGGCTCGGCGCCGGCAACGTGATCCGCGGCTGGGATCAGGGCGTTGCCGGGATGAGGGTCGGCGGCCAGCGTCGGTTGATCATTCCCTCGTCGCTCGGCTACGGCGAGCGCGGCGCGGGCGGCGTGATTCCTCCCGGGGCCGCCCTGGTGTTCGACGTCGAGCTGCTCGAGGTGCGGGCGGGCGCGGGCTGAGCGGCCGTTGCAGCGCTTTCGTCCACCGGTTCCCGATCCGGTCGTCGTCGCAGGCCCGAGCGGGCCGCTCGAGGCGCGGGCGGACGATCCCGCACCGGGTTCGGCGCACGACGTCGTCGGGGTGGTCTGCCATCCGCACCCGCTGTACGGCGGCGCCATGCAGAACAAGGTCGTGCACACGCTTGCTCGTGCGATGCAGGAGCTCGGCGTACCGACGCTGCGCTTCAATTTCCGCGGAGTCGGCGCGAGCGCCGGTACGCACGACGGCGGCGCGGGCGAGATCGAGGACGCGATCGCCGCTGCACAATGGGCGCGCCGCAGATGGGCGTGCGAACGGCTGTGGCTGGCTGGATTTTCGTTCGGCGCCGCAGTAGCACTGCAGGCCTCACTGCGGCTGCAACCCGAGCGACTCGTGACCGTTGCGCCGCCGGTCGGGCGCCTCGGCCCAACGCAGCGGCCGGCGCGGCCCGGCGCGGCGTGGCTCGTCGTTCAGGGTGACGCGGATGAGCTGGTCGACGCCGCGGAAGTCGCGCGGTGGGCCGCGGCCTACGACCCGCCGCCGGAGATCAGGCTGCTGGCGGGCGCAGAGCATTTCTTTCACGGTCGGCTCGTCGAGCTCCGCGACGTGGTGATGCGTTTTCTGGCTGAGCCGCGGCGCGGCGGAGAAACGGGGCGGCCCGGCAGCTGACGGCGGCGGGGCGTTTCAGGCAATCGCCGGGGCGGCGTCCGCCGCCCCGGGGAAGAAATTCCTTGGCTCAGTTGACCATGCCCTTGAGGTTCTTCAGCGGCATGATCCGGACCTTCTTGCTGGCCGGCTTCGCCTTGAAAACCATCTTCTCGCCTGTGAACGGGTTGATGCCCTCGCGCGCCTTGGTGGCCGGCTTCTTCACGACCTTCATCTTTGCCAGACCGGGCAGCGTGAACAGCCCCGAGCCCTTGAGGCTGCGCTTGATCACCGTCCCAAGCGAGTCGAAGACCGACCCCACCTGCTTCTTGGAAAGACCGGTGTCCTTCGAGATCGCAGCGAGGATGTCGGACTTGGTAGGCGCTGAACTCTTCTTTGCCATGTATCGTCTCCTGTAGAGGATTTTGCGGGCCGCTGGCCCCGTGGAAAGTCGAAGCGCGCGGGAAAATAACACAAGATCGCGGGGTGTTTAAGCGCTCCGGAGCCTTTTTTTCCAGTCTCGGGACACTCAGTCGGCGAAGAACTCCCGCTTGAACTGCACCTGAAACACCTCCGCCTGCTCGGCGGGCGTCGCGTCGATATCGAAAACCAGAATCTCGTTGCCGGTGATTGCGACCTCGCCGATGAAGTACACCGAGTCGCCTTCAGTGACTCGTCGTAGCTGGAGACTCTTCACCTGGCCGTTGAGGTTATGCGCCGCGGCGCTCACCCTGCCGTCGACCGGGACGGTGCGGCCGTCCGGGGACTTCCTGAGCAGCGAGACGTTGAGCAGCACGCGATTGGCGCTGCGCTCTATGCCATAGGCACGCGCGACGTCGGGGGTCAGCAGATCGGTCCGCACCGCGTTGTAGTGCAACTCGTAGTCGCCGAAATCCTGGTGCGTCGGCTCGCTGGGTGCCGCCGTCTGCGGCGGGGCATCCGGTCCGGACGGACGCCCGCACGACGCAACGGTCAGGGCCGAGAGCAGCAGCAGCGGCAGTCTGCCGAATCGCCGCCGACGGGCGGGCATCGGCGAATCCCCCGGTTTTTCGCGATCGATGAGTGCGCCACTATAGTGCAAGCGGCTCTCAGCGCAACAGGATCTGCAGCGCCTGCAAACCGATCAGCACGAAGATCGGCGAGAAATCGAGCCCGCCGAGCGGCGGGATGACGCGACGCAGCGGCCTGAGCAGTGGCTCGCACAGCCGATCGAGCAGCGCCGCCGCCGGGCTTCGCGCCCCGGGTGCGACCCAGGACAGCACCACGTGCAGCAGCACGGCGAAGAAGTAGAACTGCAGCACGGTGCGCGCGAGGTCGCGAGCCGCAACCGCCACCACGGCGAGCGGCGAGGAGAGCGGCGCGCCTGCCACGGCCATCAGCAACGCGGTGCCCGCGAGCTGAACGATCAGCAACGCCGCCAGCGCTGCGCTGTCGATGCGCTTCGCCGGTGGCAGCAGCCTGCGCAGCGGCAGCACCAGCGGGTCGGTCACGCGCAGCACGGCCTGCCCGATCGGATTGCGGAAATCGGCCCGCACCAGCGGAAACAGTGCGCGCAGCAGAAACGCGATCACGATCAGCGTGATCAGGGCGTCCAGGACGAAGATCAGTGCCTGCATGTTCGCGTTTCCAGGGCGTAGGGCGCCTTCCGGTCAACGGGCATCGGGTTGCGCGGCCAGCTCCGCCGCACGCCGTGTCGCGGCGGCGACTGCGGCGGAGAAAATACCACGCAGGTCCGCGGCGTCGAGCACCGCCAGCGCGGCGGCTGTCGTGCCACCACGCGAGGTGACCTGTTCGCGCAGCTGGGCCGGCGTGGCGTCGAGCCTCGCGGCCATCGCGCCGGCTCCCTGCGCGGTGACGACCGCCAGGCGGCGCGCGACATCGGCGGGCAGACCCTGCGCGCGTGCTGCATCTTCGAGCGCCTCCATCAGCAGGAAGAAATAGGCCGGACCGCTGCCGGAGACCGCCGTCACCACGTCGAGCAGCGGCTCGGCGTCGATCCACACCGTCTCGCCGGTCGCTGCCAGGATCTGCTCGGCGTGGGCTCGCTCCGTGGCGCTCACGTCCGGCGGCGCATGCAGCGCGGTGATGCCTTGCCCGATGAGCGCGGGACGGTTGGGCATGGCGCGCACCAGCGCGGCATTCGCGCCGAGCCAGTCTGCGAGGTCGATGAGGCGGACGCCGGCCGCGACCGACACAACGAGGCGGCGCCGGTCGGCGATCACCGGGCCGATGGCGGATGCGGCGTCGCGCACGTGCTCCGGCTTGACTGCGATGACGATCGTGTCGGCGTCGCGCGCCGCAGCCGCGTTGCTGTGAGTGGTACGCACCCCGTAATCGCGCGCCAGCGCCTCGGTACGCGTCGCATCCGGATCCGCGACCGTGATCGAGGAGGCGTCGACGCCACCCGCGCGCAGGGCGCCGACCAGGCCGCTCGCCATCTGTCCGCCGCCGATGAAGGCGATTCGCACGCCGGCCTCCTCCTAAGACCGCGGGCCGAAGATCGCCGTGCCGACCCGGACGATCGTGGCGCCCTCGGCGATCGCCGCCTCGAGGTCGCCGCTCATGCCCATGGACAGCGTGTCGAGCGCATGCCCGCGAGCGTTGAGCTCCACGAGCAGCTCACGCAGCCGTCGGAAGGGAACGTGCCGCGCCTGCTCGTCGTCGACCGCCTTTGGCATGCACATCAGCCCGCGCAGCTCGAGTCGCGGCATGAGGCGCACGCGCTCCGCGAGCGCGGGCAGCGCCGCGGGGTCCACGCCGCCGTGTCCGGCCTCGCCGCCGACGCGCACCTGAAGCAGCACCTGGAGCCGGGCGCGGCCCTGTGGCCGTTGCGCATCGAGCCGCCCTGCGATCCGCTCGCGATCCACGCTGTGCACCCAGTCGAAGGACGTCGCCACGTCGCGCGTCTTGTTTCCCTGCAGGCGCCCGATGAAGTGCCAGGTCAGCTGCAGATCCGAGAGCGCGGTCATCTTCGGCAGCGCCTCCTGTACGTAGTTCTCGCCGAAGTCACGCTGCCCGGCCGCGCACGCCGCGCGTATCGAAGCCGCGGATTGCTGCTTGCTGACTGCGAGCAGCCGGATCGTGTCTGGATCCCGCGCCGCGTGCCGGGCCGCCGCCGCTATCCTTGCGCGCACCGAAGCGAGATTCGCGGGTGAGAATTGCGGAGCGGTTAACATATTGGAGTCCGCGGCCCTGATCTATACTGCGGCGGCCCGTGCGGATCCTCCGATCCAGCCTCGCGGGCGCGAGGAATACAGATGGCTGTCGACATCGCCCAGCTGCTGGCGTTTGCCGTCAAGAACAACGCCTCCGACCTGCACCTCTCGGCAGGGGTTCCGCCAATGATCCGTGTCGACGGCGACATGAAGCGGATCAACATGCCAGCGCTGACGCACAAGGAAGTGCACAGCATGGTGTACGACATCATGAATGACAAGCAACGGAAGGCGTACGAAGAATTCTACGAGACCGATTTTTCCTTCGAGATTCCGAAGCTCGCCCGCTTCCGCGTCAACGCATTCAACCAGAACCGCGGCGCGGCGGCGGTATTCCGCAACATCCCGTCGCTGGTGCAGTCGCTCGACGACCTGAACGCGCCGAAGATCTTCAAGGACATCGCGATGCATCCGCGCGGGCTGGTGCTGGTGACGGGTCCGACCGGCTCGGGCAAATCGACAACGCTCGCGGCGATGATCAATTTCATCAACGACAACCGGCCGGATCACATCATCACGATCGAGGATCCGATCGAGTTCGTCCACGAGAGCAAGAAGTGCCTGATCAACCAGCGTGAGGTGCACCGCGACACCCTCGGGTTCAGCGAGGCGCTGCGCTCGGCGCTGCGCGAGGATCCGGACGTCATCCTGGTGGGCGAGATGCGCGACCTGGAGACCATCCGTCTCGCGCTCACGGGCGCGGAGACCGGCCACCTCGTGTTCGGCACGCTGCACACCAGTTCGGCGGCCAAGACGATCGACCGTGTCGTCGACGTGTTCCCGGCGGCCGAGAAGGAGATGGTGCGCGCGATGCTGTCCGAGTCGCTGCGCGCGGTGATCTCGCAATCGCTACTCAAGCGTACCGGCGGCGGGCGTATCGCGGCGCACGAGATCATGATCGGCACGCCCGCGATCCGCAACCTGATCCGCGAGGGCAAGATCGCCCAAATGTACTCCTCGATCCAGACGGGCCAGGCCGCCGGCATGCAGACGCTCGACCAGTGTCTCAAGGAGCTGCTGCAGAAGGGCGTGATTTCGAAGGAAGAAGCGCGACACAAGGCGCAGAACAAGGAGGAATTCTAGCCGCCGCCTCATTGCCAGGCGACGCTGGGGGAAACATGGATCGCGAACAGGGCATCAAGCTCATGCAGGATCTGCTGCGCCGCATGGTCGAGCGCAACGGATCCGACCTCTTCATCACCGCCGGCTTCGCTCCGGCGATCAAGGTCGACGGCGAGATACGCGCGCAGACCAACCAGCCGCTCACTCCCGAGCAGGCCGCGCTGCTGGTGCGCGCGATCATGAACGACCGCCAGACCAAGGAATTCGACGGTACCTAGGAGTGCTACTTCGCGATCGCTCCGGCCGGGATCGGCCGCTTCCGCGTCAGCGCCTTCATCCAGATGGGTCTCACGGGCGCGGTGCTGCGCACCATCAACGTCAAGGTGCCGACCATCGAGGAGCTGGAGCTGCCGCCCATCCTCAAGGAGATCGTGCTGTCGAAACGCGGCCTGGTGATCGTGGTGGGCGCGACGGGCTCCGGCAAGTCGACCTCGCTCGCCGCGATGCTCGACTACCGCAATGAGAAGACGCGCGGACACATCGTCACGATCGAGGATCCAATCGAGTACGTCCACACGCACAAGAACTGCGTGCTGACGCAGCGCGAGGTGGGCGTCGACACCGAGAGCTGGCACATGGCGCTCAAGAACACGCTGCGCCAGGCGCCCGACGTGATCCTGATCGGCGAGATCCGCGATCGCGACACGATGGAATACGGCATCCAGTTCGCGGAAACCGGCCACCTGGTGCTCGCGACGCTGCACGCCAACAGCGCCAACCAGGCGCTCGACCGCATCATCAACTTCTTCCCCGAGGACCGGCGCGAGCAGCTGCTCATGGATCTGTCGCTCAACATCCGGGCGATGATCTCGCAGCGGCTGATACCGCGCGAAGGGGTGAAGGGCCGCGTCGCGGCCATGGAGATCATGCTCAACACGCCGCTGATCGCCGACCTGATCTTCCGCGGCGAGGTCGCCGCGATCAAGGAGATCATGGCGAAGTCGAACCGGCTGGGGATGAAGACCTTCGACCAGGCGCTCTACGATCTGTTCGAGGTGGGCACAATTTCCTACGAGGAGGCGCTGCGCAACGCCGATTCGAAGAACGAGATCCGCCTGCGGATCAAGCTGGAGAGCAAGCGGCCGGACAAGTCCTATCTTGACGAAACCGGCAAGTTGCAGATCATGGAAGAAGAGGACAAGGGCAAGCAGTTCGGATCATGAGCAGCACCGAAACCGAAGGCACGACCACCGACAGCCAGCAGACGCTCGCCGAATCGGGCCCGGCGCGGACCTTCGTGCTCAACACGAAGCCGCTCTTCAAGCTGATGGTGGAGAAGAAGGCTTCCGACCTGTTCTTCACCTCCAACGCGCCGATCAAGATCAAGATCGAAGGCCAGATCAAGCCGATCAACCGCCAGGTGCTCTCGGCCGAGCAGGTCCGCCAGGCCGCCTACGGCCTGATGAACCAGGAGCAGCTCGACTACTTCCTGCAGGAGCTCGAGATCGACTTCGCGGTATCGGAGCCCGGGCTCGGCCGCTTCCGGGTCGCCGTGTTCCATCAGCGCGGCAACCCCGCGATGGTGCTGCGCTACATCACGGCCGAGATGCCCAAGATCGAGGACCTCGGTCTGCCGGAGATCCTCAAGGACCTGGTGATGCTCAAGCGCGGGCTGGTGCTGATGGTGGGTGCCACCGGCTCCGGCAAATCCACCTCGCTGGCCGCGATGATCAACCACCGCAACGAGAATTCCTCGGACCACGTGCTCACGGTCGAAGACCCGATCGAGTTCCTGCACACCAACAAGAAATCGATCATCAACCAGCGCGAGGTCGGGCTCGACACCAAGTCGTTTCACCGCGCGCTGCGCAGCGCGATGCGCGCGGCGCCCGACGTAATCCTGATCGGCGAGATCCGCGACCGCGAATCGATGGAGTACGCGATCACCTTCGCCGGCACCGGACACCTGTGCCTCGCGACGCTGCACGCGAACAACGCCGCCGAGACGATGGACCGGATCATCAACATGTTCCCCCGCGACCAGCACTCGCAGATCTTCCTGGACCTCTCGCAGTACCTGAAGGGGATTCTGTCGCAGCGGCTGGTGATGGGTAAGGACGGGCGCCGTTACCCGGCCTGCGAGGTGCTGCTCAACACGCCGCATGTGCAGGAGCTGATCAAGAAAGGCGACGTGGTCGGCGTCAAGGAAGCGCTGATCCGCAGCGCCGAGAAGGGCATGCAGAGCTTCGACGTCTCGCTCTACCAGCTCTACCTCGACGGCAAGGTCACCCTCGAGGAGGCGCTCGTCAACGCCGACTCGCGCACCAACCTGGAAGCGAAGATCAACTTCGGTTAGCGCCTTTCCCTTCCGGGAACACGGCGTTTGCGTCGAATACCGGCCCGTCGACGCACACACGCTTCATCGCACGCTCGCCGTCGATCACGACCGGCACCGCGCAGCCCGCGCAGCCGCCGACCGCGCAGGCCATGAACTCCTCGAGCGACACCTGCGCCGGCACCTGGAAACGGCGCGCGAGTGCCGCCACCGCCCGGAGCATCGGCGTCGGGCCGCAGGCGAAAATCTCGAGCTCGGCGAGCGCCTCGCGTGCGAGGGTCGCGAGCCACTCCTCCGCCAGCGCAGTGACATAGCCCTCGAAGCAGCCGGGGAAGCCGGCGAGACTCGCCAGCCGGCTGGGTACCCCCCAGTCCTCGAGCAGCGGCATGGCGGCGATGACGCCGGCCGGAAGGCCCTGCAGCAGGAGTGTCGACGGGCGTGCCCGGAACGGAAAGGGTAACTCCGAGCCCATCAGCAGCAGCGGCCGCCAGTGCACGTCGGTGCGGTGCCGCAGCGTGTCGGCGAGGAAGATCATCGGCGGGATACCGACGCCGCCGCCGACCAGCAGCGCACGCGGGCGGGCAGGGTGCGGCGTGAACCCGCGCCCGATGGGCCCCATGAGGCTGAGTCGCGTCCCGACCGGCTGGCGGGACAGCCTTTCGAGACCGGACCCCACGACCTTGTAAAGGATATCGATCGTCCCGGCGGCGGCGTCGGCCAGCATGATCGACAGCGGCCGACGCATCGGCAGATCCGCGTCGCAGCTCAGGTGCGCGAAGCTGCCGGCCGTGGCGGCGGCAGCTACGCGCGGCGCGTGCAGGCGGATCACGTACTGGCGCCCCGGGAACGCCTGCTGGGCGCGCACCTCCGCATCCTCGACGAAAATGGTGCCGCGATGCGCGCGGTCGATCACGCGCCGCTCCGTCGGGCCCCCGACGCCGCGCGGGCGGTGCGACCCGCAAGCGCGGCGAGCACCGCCATGCGGACCGCCACACCGTTCGCGACCTGTTGCTGGATCGCCGATTGCGGTCCGTCAGCCGCCTCGTCGCTGATCTCGACGCCGCGATTCATCGGGCCGGGATGCATTACGAGCGCGCCCGGGCGGGCGAGCGCCAGGCTTCGCAGCGTAATGCCGAATTCGCGGTGGTACGTGGCCGCGTCGGGAATATGTGCCTCGGCCATGCGTTCGCGCTGGATGCGCAGCGCCATCACCACGTCCGCGCCGTGCAGCCCTTCGGCGAGCGTGCCGCAGCGGCGTGCATCCGGCATCTCGGCGGCTTCCGGCATCAGCTGCGGCGGTCCGACGATGCGGAACTCGCCGACGCCCAGCGTGCTGAGCGCCTGCCAGGCCGAGCGCGCGACCCGCGAGTGTCGCACGTCGCCGACTACCGCCACGATGAGCCGGGCGGTGTCTCCGAGCCGCTGGCGGATGGTGAGCGCATCGAGCAGCCCCTGCGTCGGATGCGACAGGTGCGCCTCGCCGGCATTGAGCACGCTGACATGCGGCGCCACGTGTCGGGCGATCCAGGCCGGAAGCCCGGGCTCGGCGTCGCGCAGGACGAACACGTCGACGGCCATCGCCTGCAGCGTGTAGATCGTGTCGAGCACCGTCTCGCCCTTGGCGCGCGAGGACGAGTGCATCTCGAGGTTGACCACCGTGGCACCGAGCCGCTCGGCGGCCAGCTCGAAGGACACCCGCGTACGGGTGCTGGGCTCGAAGAAAAGGTTTGCGACGGTGTGCCCGGCCAGGCTGGTGTCGCGGGCCGGCGGCTCAGCGACCGGTCGCACGTAGCCCTGCGCGGATTCGAGAAGATCCAGGATCTCCCGGCGGGCGAGTCCTTCGAGCGTCAGCAGGTGGCGCAACCGCCCTGTGGCGTCGCGCTGCTGTCCACGCCCGGTGTCGGTGGTCAAGACGTGCTCCCGATGGATCGGTTCGCTTCCTGCAGCCAGGTCTCGAGGATCACACGCGCCGCGTTGGCGTCGACGTCCTCGCGTCGCACCCGGCGCCTGCGCGCACCCGTACGACGCGCTTCACGCAGGTCCGCCTGCGCGGCGGACGAGGTCAGGCGCTCGTCGACGAGCTCGACGGGCAGCGTATAGCGTCGCGACAGCTCCTCCGCGAACCTCCGGCAGGCGGCGGTCAGCGCGGATTCGGAGCCGTCCATATTATAGGGCAGCCCGACCAGCAGCCGGGCCGGGGCCCAGTCGCGCACACAACGCGTGACGGCGTCCCAGTCCGGCACGCCGCGCGCTGGCAGCGTGCCCACTGCGGTGGCGGTGCGGGTCCCCGTGTTGCCGACGGCGACGCCGATGCGGCGTTGCCCGTAGTCGAAGGCGAGAAGCAGCTCGGTGGACCGGGCTAACTTCGCGTCAGGCGCGACCGGCATCGCTGCTCATGTGCAGCAGGTTGACGCCGAGCAGGCGACCGGCTTCGTGCCAGCGCTCCTCGAGCGGCGTGGCGAACATGAGGCGGGCATCGGCAGGAACCGACAGCCACGCGTTCTGCGCCATCTCGTCCTCGAGCTGGCCGGCCTCCCATCCCGCGTAGCCGAGCGCGACGATCGCCTGCTCGGGGCCGCGCCCCCCGGCCATGGCGTCGAGGATGTCGCGCGAGGTGGTCAGGTGCACGCGCTCGGAGAACGGCAGCGTCGAGTCCCAGGTCGTGCCGGCGGTGTGCAGCACGAAGCCACGGTCGGTCTGAACCGGCCCGCCGCGCAACACCGGACGGCGCACCAGCCGCTCGTCCGGCGAATCGAGCCCGAGTTGCTCGAACACATCGCCCAGATCCATCCGTAGCGGCTTGTTGATCACGATGCCGAGCGCGCCGGCGGCGTTGTGCTCGCAGATCAGCGTCACCGACTGGGCGAAGTTGGGGTCGGCCATGCCGGGCATGGCGATCAGGAACTGGTTGGTGAAGCTTACCGCCACGCGCTTAGTATCCGGCCGCGGCGCCGGCGCTCACAAGCGCGATCGCAGCTGCGGCGGTCTCAGGGACTGCCCGTGCGCACGGCGCTGCCGCCGAGCCGGCCTTCCAGGAACTGCCATTCGTACGCGAATCGCAGCACCGGGAAGCTGGCGCGCATGGCAGCAGGGAAAGGATCGAAGGGCGAGGCGAGGCGGACGATGTTGACGGCGGCCTGGTCGAGCTCGGCATGGCCGCTCGAGCGTCGTACCACCACCTGCTCCAGGGCGCCGTCCGCGCCGATGGCCACCTCGAGCACCGGGTTGCCGGACAGCGCGCGTCGACGCGCCTCGTTCGGGAAATTGAGCGTTCCGACCCGCTCGACGCGCAGCTTCCAGCCGTGCAGGTAGCGGGCAATCTGCGAGGCGCGCGTGTCGGCCAGCAGCTCTGCCCCGGCCGCCGTGTCGCCGCGCAGCACGAGCTCCGGCAGTGTAGCGCCCGAGTCCTGGGCAATCTCGGGCAACGACTGCAGCATGAGCGGCGGGCGCGCGACCTGCGCCGGCACGGGCTCGCTGCCAGAGCGCATCCGATTTGCGTCGGCCGAGCGGGCGGTCAGCGCCGAAGCATCGCCGGCGGCGCGATCGACCGGCGCCGGCAGCTCTCCGGGAGCGACGCCGGCCTGCGGGAAGAGCCCGGGCGAAGGCTCCGGCAGCGAGAGACCCGCGCGGTCGCGGGTGGTGCCGGAGCCGCGCTGATTGCGCTGCGCGATGTAGCTCGCGTCGGGGTTGGCCGCCTGCTCGGGAGCGTCGGCGACCAGCAGCACCTCGAGCGTCGGCAGTGCGTTGGCGGAAGGCGGGCTCGAGAAGCGGATGCCGAGGATCACCAGCCCGTGCAGCAGCGCGGCCACGAACAGCGCCGTGAGCAGCCGGTCCCGCTCCGCTCCGCCGTGAATGTGCTCCAGGAGCTCCATCAGGCGGCCGCCGCGAGGCGTCTGGCGATCGAATCCATCAGCAGGCCAGCGATGTCGATGCCGAACTGCCGGTCGATCTCGCGCACCCCGGTGGGGCTCGTGACGTTGATCTCGGTGACGAAGCCGCCGATGACGTCGAGCCCGACGAACAGCATCCCCCGCTCGCGGAGCTTTGGCCCGATGCGCGACGCGAGCCAGCGGTCGCGGTCCTCGAGCGGCCGGCCGACGCCCCTGGCGCCGGCCGCAAGGTTGCCGCGATGATCGGTGGCGGAGGGGATTCGGGCGAGCGCGTAGGGCACCGGCTCGCCGTCGACCAGGATCACGCGCGAGTCGCCGGTCTGTGCGATCTCGGGCAGGTAGCGCTGCACGATGGCAAACTGCGTGCCGTAGCCGGTCAGGGTCTCGAAGATCACGCCGGCGTTCTTGTCGCCGGCCTCGATCACGAAGATCGACCGTCCGCCCATGCTGTGCAGCGGCTTGCAGACGACCCGGCCGTGTTCGCGCAGGAAGTCGTGCATGGCCGGCATGTCGCGCGTGATCAGCGTCGGCGCGCAGCATTCCGGGAACCAGGCCGTATAGACCTTTTCGTTCATGTCGCGCAGGCCCTGGGGGCGGTTGACGACCAGCGCCCCCGCGCTCTCGGCGCGCTCCAGTATGTAGGTCGCGTAGATGTACTCGGTGTCGAAGGGCGGATCCTTGCGCATCAGGATCACATCGATCTCACCCAGACGGGTCGCCGCGGGCTGGCCGAGGCTATACCAGTCCTGGTCGTCGTCGCGCACCGTGAGTGGACGCGCGCGCCCCCAGGCCACGCCGTCGCGCAGCCACAGGTCGCGCAACTCGAGATACTCAGCCCGCCAGCCGCGCCGCTGCGCCGCCAGCAGCATCGCGAGCGTCGTATCCTTTGCCGGCTTGATCGCGCCGATCGGGTCCATCACGACCGCCAAACGTACCTCGCCGCTGCGCATGCTCTGCTCCGTGTCCGCTTCCGCGTGCCGCGTGTGTGACGCTCGTCATGGTATCGGAAGCGGCTAATGGCGGGGCTGCAACCAATATGTTAAAACCGCGTCGCGAACACTTCCTCTCGCATTAGCGTCGTGCTCGCCGCGCTCGTCCCGGGAGTCAGATTGAATGGAAACCACGGCAGCCAGCAACAGCCGACCGCGGCTGGCCGGACTGAAGGTGCTGGTGATCGACGACAGCAAGACGATCCGCAGGACTGCGGAAACGCTGCTGGCCCGCGAGGGGTGTGAGGTGTACACGGCGGTCGACGGATTCGATGCTCTGTCGAAGATCGCGGATCACCAGCCCGATATCGTGTTCGTCGACATCATGATGCCGCGGCTGGACGGGTATCAGACCTGTTCGCTGATCAAGCACAACAAGGTCTTCCGTTCCATCCCGGTGATCATGCTGTCGAGCAAGGACGGCTTGTTCGACCGTGCACGCGGCCGGATCGTCGGGTCGGAGCATTACCTGACGAAACCCTTCACGCGGGAGGAGCTCTTGAGTGCGATCGAGTCGCACGTGCACCGTTGACGCCAGAGAGCAGCAGGAGACTTCCGTGGCACTCGTACTGATCGTGGACGACTCACCGACCGAGGTTCACGTCATGCAGAAGGCGCTCGAGCAGCACGGATTCCGCACCGCTTCGGCGGCCGATGGCACCGAGGCGATCCGCAAGGCGCGCGAGCTGCATCCGGACCTGATCCTGATGGACATCGTGATGCCGGGCCTGAACGGTTTCCAGGCGACCCGTGAGCTCGCCAACGACCCGCGCACCCGGGGCATACCGGTGATCATGGTCACCTCCAAGTCGCAGGAGTCCGACCGGGTGTGGGGCCTGCGGCAGGGCGCGGTCGATTACATCGTCAAGCCCGTTGCGGCGGAGAAGCTCGTGCAGAAGGCCCAGGCGGCCATTGCGAGCTGAGATGGGCAATTCGGTCGAGCTGCGGTCGCTGCGCGATCGCCCGTACGAATTGCTGCGCGAGCTGGACCGCCGCGCGCGCGCCGCGGCGCAGGGGGCGCAGGAGGTTGCAGTTACCGGGCCGGAGTGGGTCGGGATCGCATTCCGGCTGGGGGGCGAGGCGTTTCTGCTCGCACGGGAGGAAACCCGCGAAGTGATGAGCTATCCGTCCAGCGTGACGCGCGTGCCGGGCGCGCGCAGCTGGATCCGCGGCCTGTCGAACGTGCGCGGCCAGCTGCTGCCGGTGATCGACTTGCGCGCTTTTCTCGGCTCGGGGACGACCAGCCCGGCCCGCTCGACGCGTGTGCTGGTCGCGAACCATCGGGAAATTCCCGCCGGCCTGCTGGTCGACGAGGTGATGGGCTTCCGCCGGTTCGCGGAAGCCGAGTTCACGGCGGATCTCCCGCCGACGCTGCTGCGCTGCGAGCGCTATCTGGCGGGGGCCTTCCGCCGCGGTGCCGAAGTGTGGCCGGTTTTCAGCCTGCGGAGCCTGCTCGAGAGCCAGCAGTTCCTGCAGGCAGCGGCGTCCTGACGGGCGCAGGCATGAACCGCATCGGGTGACGGACATGAGCAATCGAATGGATGCCGCACGGCTGCTGCCCATGGTGATGGGCGTGGCGCTCGGTTCGGCGCTGCTCGCGGCGCTCGCGCTGGTGCTCTCGGGCCGAGTGTCCGGGGACATCGGGCGCCAGCGCGAGCAGCAGGCAGAACTCGCAGCGTTGTCGCAGAACATGCCGTTGCAGGCCGGGGCTGCGGTGCGCGGGTCCGCGCCCGCCTTCGACGCGCTGGCCGAATCGCGACAGCGGCTCACCCGCGTGCTCGAGGAGAGCGGACTCGCGGCCGCGCGCAGCGAACAGGCCGCCGCCTGGTCGGCGATGCTCGAGCAGTCGCAGGCGGTGCTCGACGGGCGCGAAGCGGCGCTCAAGGCGCAGCAGGCGGCCGTTGCGGTCCGCGAGCTCACGCCGCAGCTGCTCACGGCGCTTGCCAACACCGTCGGCAGCGTCGATCCGCAGGCTGCGCCGTCGCCGCATATCGAGCGCTTCGAGCTGCGTGCCCAGGCCGTGGATCAGGATCTCTCGGCGCTCGCCGACGGGACCGCCCCGGTGGAAGCCGCCTCGCGCCGCCTGACCGACAGTCTCGACTACATGAGCCGCGTGGCCGCCGCGCTCGCCGGCGAGCCCAACGGACTCGGCATCGCGCCGGCGCCGCCCTCGGCCGCCGGCGCGCTGCGGCTGCTCACGACCGTATTCCAGAACGAGCAGAGCCAGGTGCGCGGCGTAATCGAGCTCGGCGACCGGCTCGAGCAGATGCAGTCGGCGCGTAACGCGCTCGCGCAGAGCGGCACGGCGCTCTATGCCGGGCTCGCCGAGGCGTCGCGCAGCGGCGCAGCGATCGTCGCCTGGCTCGCGAGCCCCTGGCTGCCGCTCGGCTTCATCAGCGTGACCCTGCTGGCGCTCGCCTATGCCGCGTTGCTGCAGCGTTCGCTCGCCAACCTGCGGCGGGCGGCCGACCAGCAGTCGCGCCAGAATGACCGCAACCAGCAGGCGATTCTGCGCCTGCTCGACGAGCTGTCGAGTCTCGCCGACGGTGACCTGACCGTGCAGGCGACGGTTACCGAGGACATCACCGGCGCAATCGCCGATTCGATCAACTACGCGGTCGAGGCGCTGCGCGAGCTGGTGACCACGATCCACGCCTCGGCGATCAAGCTCGACCAGGCGACCCGGCAGACGCAGGCGCTCTCGAACCACCTCGCCAAGGCCTCCGCCGCGCAGTCGAAGCAGATTGCCGCGGCCTCGGAGTCGATCAGTGCCATGGCCGCCTCCACTGAGGAGGTCTCGGGCAATGCGGAGCGCTCCTCGGATGTCGCGCGTCACTCCGTCGACATCGCCCACAAGGGCGGCGATGCGGTGCGCCGCACGATCGACGGCATGAACGCCATCCGCGAGAACATCCAGGAAACCTCCAAGCGCATCAAGCGCCTCGGCGAAAGCTCCCAGGAGATCGGCAACATCGTCGAGCTGATCAACGACATCGCCGAGCAGACCAACATCCTCGCGCTCAACGCCTCGATCCAGGCATCGATGGCGGGCGAGGCCGGGCGCGGGTTTGCGGTGGTCGCCGACGAGGTGCAGCGACTCGCCGAACGCGCCGCAAACTCGACCCGGCAGATCGAGGTGCTGGTGCGCGCCATCCAGGCCGACACCAACGAGGCCGTGGTTTCAATGGAGCGCACCACGACGGACGTCGTCGGCGGCGCACTGCTGGCGGAGAACGCCGGCGCGGCGCTCGAGGAGATCGAGCAGGTCTCGAACCAGATCGCGAGCCTGGTGCAGAACATCTCGGCCAGCTCGCGCCAGCAGGCGGGCGTGTCGCAGAGCATCTCGCGCAACATGCAGGTGCTGCGCGAGATCAGCTCGCAGACGGCCGAGAGCACCACGGCGACATCCGCATCGATCGGCAAACTCGCCGAGCTCGCCGCACAGCTCCGGCAGTCGGTGGCCGGCTTCCGGCTCCCCGAGGCACCCGTGGGCGACAGCAGCGGCGAATACCCGGTGCTGCCCGCGGAGAACGGCTCTTCGACGCCGTCCGGTCGGCCGCGGCGTGTCAGCGGGCTCACCGGTTGACCCCGCCGCCCAGCAGCACATGAGCAGCGCGCCCATGCATCTCGGCCCGGTCGACGAGGCGAACGCCTCGCTGCAGCTGGTAGCGCGCGAGATCGCCGCCGAGCTGAACGAGGCACGGCTCGCGCTCGAGGCGTTCGCCGAGCATCCGGACGATCGGGTGCTGCTCGACCGCTTCGCCGCGCACCTGCATCTCGGTCGGGGGGCGCTGCGCGTCGCGGAGGTTTACGGGGGCTCGCTGCTCGCCGAGGAAATGGAGCAGGTTGCGCATTACGTCGCAGCGCATTCCGGCAACGGCCGCGCGGACGCCGACGGCCTCGACGCGCTGATGCGGGCGATGGAGCAGCTACCGGCGTACCTCGACCGGGTGGCGTCCGGCGGCCGCGACGTGCCGCTCGCGCTGCTGCCGCTGCTCAACGACCTGCGCGCAGTGCGCGGCGGGGCGTTGCTCTCCGAGGGCACGCTGCTGATGCTCAACCTGCACTCCGACGAGCCCGCGCGGCCGATCGCGACCGGGCCGGCGGGCGACGTGTCGGATCTCGCACGGCGACTGCGACCGCGCTTCCAGCGCGCGCTGCTCGGCTGGATCCGCGGCGAGAACGTCGAGCAGCAGCTCGGTGCGATGGCGGAGATCGCCGAGCAGTTCGAAACGGCATCAAGCAGCCAACCGGTGTTCCAGCTCTGGTGGGTGGTGGGCTCGGTGCTCGAGGCGCTGCGCCAGCGCGGGCTCGACGGCAGCGTCTCCGTCAAGCGTCTGCTCGGCCAGGCCGACCGCGAGCTCAGGCGGCTGCAGGAGGTCAGCGAGGAGCGCTATTCGCAGCAGCCGCCTCTCGAGCTGCTGAACAACCTGCTCTTCTACGTGGCGCGCGCCACGACCCATGGTCCGCGCGTGATGGGTGTGCGCCGCTCGTTCCGCCTGGACGAGCTGTTGCCGGTCGACGAGCGCGTCGATGAGGCCCGCGAGACGCTCTCGGCGCCCTCCGTGCGGCTCATGCGCACGGTCGCGGCCGCGATCCGCGAGGACCTGACCCGGGTCAAAGACGTGCTCGACATCTTCGTCCGCAAGGGCGCGAACCAGGTCGAGGATCTCGTGCCGCAGCTCGAGATGCTGCGCAAGATCAGCGACACGCTCGGCGTGCTCGGGCTCGGCGCGCTGCGGGACCGCGTGCAGGGCGAGATCGAGTCCCTGCGCGCGATCGTCGACCGCCGCTCGCCGCCCGACGATGCCTCGCTGCTCGGCATCGCTGCGGCGCTCATCGAGGTCGAGGACAGCCTCGATGCGCAGCTCGTGCGGCTGATCCTGCCCGAGGCCGGCCCCAGACAGGACGCCCTGCCGCAAGACGAAGAATTCCGTCTGGTGCAGGACGCCGTGCTGCGCGAATGCATCGTGAACATGGCACGGATCAAGGAGGCGGTCACCCAGGCGCTGGGCGCGCCGGCCGAGGCGCAGGGGCTGGATCAGGTTCCGCAGCTCGTGCGCGGCATCACCGCGGGCCTGCTGATGCTGGGCCGGCAGCGGGCGGTCGAGGTGATGGAGGGGATCGGTCAGGCGCTGGGCGGCATCATGCGGCCCGAGCCCGGTGCGCTCGCGCCGCATCGTCTCGAGCGGATGGCCGACGCGATCGTCGCCGTCGAGTACTACATGGAGATGCTGCAGGCCGGGCGACCGGATCACTTCAGCATGCTCGAAAGCGCCGAGACCTGCCTCACCTCGCTCGACCAGACGCCCGGCAAGGTCGTGACGCTGCGCGGCCGCGCCGAGGCGCCCCCGGCGCCGCCGCCGCTGCTGCCGTCGGTCATCGAGAGCGTGCGCGAGATGACGCACGAGACCCCCGCGCACGCAACCGTGTCGCCGCCGTCGCCCGTCTCCGGAGCGGTCGGCACCGATGCCGAGTTCGTACAGCTGTTCGTCGAGGAGGCGCGCGAGAACGTAGCGCAGATCGCGGCGCTCTTCCCGCAATGGGAGCAGAATCCGCTCGAGATCGAGGCGCTGCGCGACGTACGCCGCGCTCTCCACACCCTCAAGGGCAGCGGGCGGATGGTCGGAGCGCTGCGGCTCGGCGAGTTCGCCTGGAGCATCGAGAACCTGCTCAACCGGGTGCTTGCCCAGACGCTGCCGCGCTCGCCGGAGATCGTCGCCGTCGTGCGCGACGCGGTGGCCATGTTGCCGGTGCTCGTCGACGAGCTCGAGTACGGCGCGCCGCCCGGACCGGCCGCCGACGGCATCGTCGCGCGCGCGGACGCGATTTCGGGCCGTGAGGCAGGTGTGCTGCCGACGGCACCCGCTCCCGCACGCGCAGCCGCGGAGCCGGTCGAGCCGTTCGAGACGATCGAGACGATCGAATTCGAACTCGGTGCCGAGGAGCCGCAAGGCGCGCCGCCGGCGGCCGTCGTCGATCCGGTGCTGCAGGACATCTTCCGCAAGGAAACCGCCGGACACGTCGCGGCGGTACGCGAATTCATCGATCGGCGCGCCCACGAGCCCGCGCCGCATCCGGTCACCGAGGCGCTCTACCGCGCGTGCCACACGCTTTCCGGCATCGCCAAGACGGCCGGCGTGCGTCAGGGCATCAAGGTCGCCGAGCCGATGGAGCACTACATCCGCAAGCTCTACGACGTCGGCCATGGCCTGCCCGCCGAGGGTCTGGCGCTCCTCACGGACACGCTGCAGGCGCTCGAGAAGGTCGTCGACCACGTCGATGAGGACACCGGTTACTTCCCCGATCACCGGCGCCTGATCGTGGGCTGGCACGCGTTCGAGCGCTCGCTCGACGCGGAGCTGATCAGACAGAGCGCGCCGGCCGAGTCGCCGTCGATTCCGCCGGGCTCGGCGGAGCTCGCGGCATCCGCTGCCGAGCCCGCGTCCGGGCCTGCCGCCGGGCAGGGGCTGCCCGAGGTCGAATTCGACGCCGATATCGCCGGAATCTTCAGTGAGGAGGCCAACGAGCTCCTCGAACACGCCGACGCCGTGCTCGGGCGCTGGACGGGCGACCGCGCCGACGGCAGCTCGGTCAGCGAGCTCAAGCGCGCGCTGCACACCCTCAAGGGCGGGGCGCGGATGGCCGGGCTGACGGCAATGGGCGATCTGAGCCACGAGATGGAGTCGGTGCTCGAGCTGATCGAAACCGGCGCCGCACCGACCGACACGCGGGTGATCGTGACCCTGCAGGCCGCGCTCGATGCCCTGCATCAGATGCGCGACGCCGCGCGCGGCGGCCAGGCATTGACCCCGGCGCCGGAGCTCATCGCGCGCGTGCGGGCGATCGGTGCTCCCCCGATCGAGGTCGCGTCGCCCCCCATGGAGCCCACCGCAGCGTCGTCGGGGGAAGGCCCCGCGCGGCCGGCCTGGGAGCCGATCTGGCCCGTCCCGACTGCGCAACCGGCACCGTCCGAAATTGCTCCGCCGGCACCCATGGCCGCGCCGCCACCGCCGCCCATCGTCGCGCCGCCGTCCGCACCGCTGCGCGTCGCCGCCGAATCGACCGGACCGGCCGAACCCGAATACCGTTCCGTCGAGCCACCGCGACCGATCTGGGAAGCGGCGCCCGGGCTCGAGGAGGCCGCGGAAATCCGCGCCCAGCCGCCGCCGCTGCCCGGCCGCGAGCCGGTCGTAGCGGTCGAGCGCCAGGAGCTGGCGCGCGTCGATGCGGAGCTGCTCGACGAGTTGCTCAACAACGCGGGCGAGGTGAGCATCTTCCGCGCGCGCGTCGAGCAGCAGATGACCTCGGTGGAGTTCAACCTGGCCGAGCTCGAACGCACCGTCACGCGCCTGCGCGAGCAGCTGCGCAAGCTCGAGCTCGAGACCGAGGCGATGATCCTGCACCGTCATCAGGACGTCGGCGACGGGCGCCGCGCCGACTTCGACCCGCTCGAGCTCGACCGCTACTCGACGATCCAGCAGCTGTCACGCGCGCTGGCCGAGTCGGTGAGCGACGTGGCGAGCATCGAGGGGCTGCTCGGCAATCTGACGCGCGAAGGCCAGAACCTGCTGCTGCAGCAGGGCCGCATCGTCACCGAGCTGCAGAACGGCCTGATGAAGACCCGCATGGTGCCGTTCCAGCGGCACGTGCAGCGCCTGACGCGGCTGGTGCGGCAGACGGCGCTCGAGACCGGCAAGCAGGCCGAGCTCCAGGTCGAGGGCGGCTCCGGCGAGCTCGACCGCCAGGTGCTGGAGCGGATGCTGCCGCCGTTCGAGCACATGCTGCGCAACTCCGTGGTCCACGGCATCGAACTGCCCGCCGAGCGCGTGACGCGCGGCAAGCCCGAGACCGGCACGATCTCGGTGCGTCTGCAGCGTGAGGGGGCGGAGGTCGTGATCGTCGTCGAGGACGACGGCGCAGGGCTCGACGTTGCGTCCATCCGCGCCAAGGCGCGCGGCCTCGGGCTGCTGCGGCCCGATCAGTCGATCACCGACGAGGAGGCCCTGCAGCTGATCCTCGAGCCGGGGTTCAGCACGGCCGAGCGGCTGACGCAGCAGGCCGGGCGCGGCGTCGGCATGGACGTCGTCGCCACCGAGGTCAAGAAGCTCGGTGGGGGACTCTTCATCGAATCGCACCCGGGACGCGGCGCGCGCTTCACGATCCGCCTGCCCTTCACGCTTGCGATCACGCAGGCGCTGATCGTGCGCGTGCACGACGAGTTCTACGCGTTGCCGGTCGCGACCGTCGAGGGTGTGGCCCGGCTGCCGCGCGCGGAGATCGCCCAGCATCTGGCCGAGGAGGTGCCGAGTTTCGAGTACGGCGGCCAGGTCTACCGCTTCCAGCATCTCGGGAGCTTCGTGGGCAGCGGACCGTCGGCGTTGCCGGACAATGATCTCGCGGTGCCGGTGATCCTCGTGCGCGCCGGCGAGCATTCCGCGGCCCTGGTCACCGACGAACTGGTCGGCAGCCGCGAAATCGTCGTCAAGGCGCTCGGGCCGCAAATTGCGGGGATCCGCGGCATCGCCGGTGCAACCATCCTCGGCGACGGCCGCATCGTGATCATCCTCGACATGGGTGCGCTCGTGCGTTCCGAGTGGCGTTCGCGGCCGCTCGACGAGGCCGTGCGCCCGGCGCGCGACGATCGGATCTTCGCGCTCGTGGTCGACGATTCGATCACGGTGCGTCGCGTGACCCAGCGCCTGCTCGAGCGCAACGGCATGCGCGTGATGACCGCCAAGGACGGCGTGGATGCGATGTCGCTGCTGCAGGAGCACGTTCCCGACGTGCTGCTGCTCGACATCGAAATGCCGCGGATGGACGGCTATGAGGTGGCCGCGCTGGTGCGCAACGATCCGCGCCTCGCCGAGATGCCGATCATCATGATCACGTCGCGGGTCGGCGACAAGCATCGCGCGCGCGCGATCGAGCTGGGCGTCGACGATTATCTCGGCAAGCCCTATCAGGAAAGCCAGCTTCTGGACGCCATCGAGCCGCTGGTGCTCGCGCGGCGCCAGCAGACATATTGAGATCGCGATGACGCACCCCGGCGACGAACTCTACTGCCTGCTCGTGCCGCTGGGCGAGGAGCGCCTGCTCGTGCCGCGCGGCTGCGTGAGCGAGGTGATCAACTACCAGGCGCCGACGCCGATGGAGGGCGCGCCCGCATGGTACCTCGGCACGATTGCCTGGGGCGGTCGTCGCGTGCCGCTGATGTCGTTCGAGGCGGCGTGCGGCCGCATGGCGCCGCGCGCGAGCGGTCGGACCCGCATCGTCGTGATGCAGGCGATCGGGTCGGTGCTCGAGTGCGGGCACTTCGCCGTTCTCACGCAGGGCTTTCCGCAGCTGGTTCGCGTCAGCCCGGATGTCGTACACGCGGACGATTCGCGCACCTTCAACGCGCGCAGCCCCGTCATCTGCCAGATCAGGATGATGAACGAGTACCCGCTCGTGCCTGATTTCGAGCGGATCGAGGCGATGTTCGCCGAAGAGACCCGCGCGGCCTGACGGGAAACGGGGACATTCTTTATTTCGTCGACCGCAGTCGGTCCACAGCGGCAGTAGACGAAATAGAGAATGTCCCCATTTCCGTCGTCAGCGACGGCTAGGTCAATTTCTCGGCTGCGGCACCACCCGCATGTAGGGCGTAACGGCCTTCCAGCCGTTCGGGAACCGCTGGCGTGCCTCCTCGTCCGAGACGGCCGGCACGATGATCACGTCCTCGCCCTGCTTCCAGTTCACCGGTGTCGCCACCCTGTGCTTCGCGGTGAGCTGGCAGGAGTCGAGCAGCCGCAGCACCTCGTCGAAGTTGCGCCCCGAGCTCATCGGGTAGACCAGCATCGCCTTGATAAGCTTGTCCGGCCCGATCAGGTACACCGTGCGTACCGTCTGGTTGTTCACGGCCGTGCGGCCCTCCGAGGTCGCACCCGCATCGGCCGGCAGCATGTCGTACAGCTTCGCCACGGCGAGATCGTGGTCCCCGATCAGCGGGTAGCCGACCACGCCGCCGGTCGCGGCCTTGATGTCGCCGAGCCAGCGCTCGTGATCCTTCACCGGGTCGACCGACAGGCCGATCACCTTGCAGTTGCGCTCGCGGAACTGGGGCTCGAGCTTCGCGAGGTATCCGAGCTCGGTCGTGCAGACCGGCGTGAAATCCTTGGGGTGGGAGAACAGAACGACCCAGGAGTCGCCGAGCCATTCGTGGAAACGGATCGGACCCTTGGTGGTCTCCGCGGAAAAGTCCGGTGCGCGGTCACCGATTCGCAGCGCCATGACAACCTCCGTATCGGGCAAGGATCGGGGAAGAACCCAGAAATGTAGCACCGGCTGCGCGGCGGGGCTACCGCACTCGCGCGGCGTCGGCCAGACCCTTCGCCTCGAGCCAGCTGCGGTCGTACAGACGCGACAGATAGCGCACGCCGACGTCGCAGAGGATCGTGACGACGACGTGGCCCGGCCCGAGGCCGCGCGCCACGCGCACCGCCGCCGCGACGTTGACGCCGCTGGTGCCGCCCAGGAACAGCCCCTCCTCGTGCAGCAGCCGGTAGGCCGTCGCGACGACCTCCGCGTCCTCGATTCGCACTGCGTCGTCGATCGGGGAGCCGTCGAGGTTGGCGGTGACCCGCCCGATGCCGATGCCTTCCGTGACTGCGCTCGAGCCTTCGGAGCGCAGCTCGCCGCTTCGCACCCAGTTGTAGAGCGAGCTGCCCATCGGGTCGGCGAGCACGCAACGCACGCGCGGGTTGGCGGCCTTGAGCGCGCGCGACACGCCGCCGAGGGTGCCGCCGGTGCCGGTGGCGCAGACGAAGGCATCGACGCGGCCGCCGGTCTGCCGCCAGATCTCGGGACCCGTGGTCGCGAAGTGGGCATCGCGATTCGCCGTGTTGTCGAACTGATTGCCCCAGATCGCGTCCGGCAGCTCGCCCGCCAGTCGTGCCGCGACCTTCTGATAGTGGTTGGGGTCGCTGTAGGGGACGGTCTTGACGATCCGTACCTCGGCGCCGAGCACGGTGAGCAGCGCCGCCTTCTCCGGCGACTGGTTGTCCGGCATGACGATCACGCAGCGGTAGCCGCGCGCGTTGGCGAGGTGCAGAAAGCCGATGCCGGTATTGCCGGCGGTGCCCTCGACGATCGTGCCGCCGGGCTTCAAGCGGCCGGCGCGCTCGGCCTCGAGCAGGATCCCGAGCGCCGCCCGGTCCTTGACCGATCCGCCGGGGTTCATGAACTCGGCCTTGCCCAGGATCTCGCAACCCGTCTCCCGACTGAAGCGGTCGAGGCGGATCAGAGGCGTGTTGCCGACGGTGCCAGCGAAGCCGGCGCGGGTGTCCATGGCGTTATCCGGGGGTTGCCTCCGGATTCTAGTCCGGTTTGCCGGCTCGCCGTGCTCGGCCGGGTCTGTTCGATGGCGACTCGCCATCGTTCGGCGCGGGCGCCAAATGAAGCACCCGGGCGAAGGCCATGCGTGCCAACCGCGCCACGGGGCTGTAGTCTGCGGCAAACAGACCCCATTCCGGTGGGTTAACGACCCGCACAATGCCAGTTGAGCTGATAGCTACCAGTGACGCAGCGGTCCGCGGACCTTCCGACGGTCCCGCCACTCGCATTTCGCGCCGCGACTTTGAGACCGGTTGCTGGGAACGGCTCGGCGAGGGTCGCTGGGCAGACGTCGTTGGTTGCCGGATCGGGCAGCGCGGTGCGGTCTGGGTGGTCAAGGACTTCCGGCGCCGCTCATTCCTCGCACGCAACTTGATTGGGCGCTTTCTGCTGGCGCGTGAGATACGTGGACTCAGAAGGGTCGCGAGGATCGAAGGCCCGTGGCGCGAAGCTTTGAGGGTCGATGCGTTCTCCCTCGCCTGTCGCTTCCTGCCGGGTAGAAGCCTGCGCAAGGTACACAGAGCGCAACTTGGCGCAGATTTTTTCCCGGCTCTGGAGCGCAGCGTGCAGCGCATGCACGTCCGCGCGCGAATCGTGCACCTGGACCTGCGCAATGCCGACAATATTCTGGTGACCGAGGAAGGTACACCTGCACTGCTCGATTTCCAGTCGTATTTGAGCACGCGCTGGATGCCCGGCCCGCTGCGGCGCTTCGCGCAGGACGTCGATCTCGCCGCGATCTACAAGCACTGGGCCAAGCTCAGCCCCGAGACCTTGGGTACCGCGCGCGCCGCGGTACTGGCCAGGATGAATCGACTGCGCCCGTTCTGGGTGCTGTCCGGGCGGGTCGGCACGCGCCGGTCCGGTAGCTACGCCGCCCGCTGAATCCGCCGCCGCTCGTTCGAGAGCCACGAGGACGAGCCGTGTTCGATGCGATCCACCGCCTCTTCAATCACCCGACGCTGCGCAAGATCCTCGTCACCAGCCGAATCCCCCTGGCCATCGCCGTCGTCGCCTGCGTCATCTGGTTCATGGAACCGGGGTGGCTGCTCCCCGCGTTCCTCGTGTCGATCACCGGCGAGGCGATTCAGCTCTGGTGCTTCGCCTCGCTCGATAAACGCCGCAGCCTCGCATGTAATGGACCTTACGCGATGGTCCGCAATCCGATGTACCTGGGGCGTTACCTCATCATCCTGGGCGCCGTGCTACTGCTCGGCCGCTGGTGGCCAGCGGCGCTCTTCACGGTGTTGTACTACTTCTACATGGTGAACCGCGTGAAGCGAGAGGAGAGATACCTTCGCGGAGTCCTCGGCGCTTCCTACGTGGAATATATGCAAAACGTGCGGCGCTTCGTGCCGGGAGCACCTCTGCCGGGCAACCCTGTGGCGTTCTGGGACTGGAAACTGCTCTGGCAGAACCACGGGCTGCAGAATCTCGCAGGTACACTGATGTTCTGGCTCGCGGCGATGCTTTGGATGCGCTACCGGCCTGGCTGATGGGGTAGTGTCGCTCGCTCACCCGGCGAGGTCACCCCAGCGCGACTGCAGAATCGCCATGGCAACGATGCCCGCGGTCTCCGTGCGCAGCACGCGCGGGCCGAGTCGCACCGCCCGGTAGGCCGCAGCGCGTGCGGCGGCGAGCTCGTCGGCGTCGAATCCGCCCTCGGGACCGACCAGCAGCTCCACCGCGCCACCCGGCGCCGGCAGCGCGGCGAGCTCGGTGTCCGCGTCCGGATCGAGTACCAGGCGCAATCCCGCTTGTGCGGTGCGCGAGACGTGTTCGCGCAGCGGCACCGGCGACCGCAGTTGGGGCAACTGGCTGCGGCCCGACTGCTCGCAGGCCGCGATGACGACCGCCTGCCAGTGACGCAGCTTCGCCTCCGCCTGGCGCCCGTCGAGCCGCACGACGCTGCGCGCCGTCAGCACCGGCACGACCTCTTTCACGCCGAGCTCCGTGGCCTTCTGCAGCGTCCAGTCCATTCGCTCGCCACGCGAGACCGCCTGGACCAGCGTGATCGCGAGCGGCGAGTCGGCCCCGCCCGCGAGCCGCTCGATCAGCCGGACGCGCACCGTGCCCCCGGCGATCGAGGCGATCTCGGCGCGAAAGTCCGTCCCGCGGCCGTCGAACACGACGAGCGCATCGCCTACGCTCCGCCGCAGGACCCGTACTACGTGGGCCGCCGCCGCCTCGGGCAGCGCGAGCTCGCCGCCCGCGGCGAGCGGTGCGGCGCAATGCACCCGTGTCAGCCGCACGTGGCGAGCTCGATGCCGGCGCGCGCGGTCGCGACCAGCGTGTCGATCTGCGGAGGCTCGATCACGTACGGCGGCATGAAGTACACGACGTTGCCGATCGGCCGCAGCAGCGCCTCGTGCTCGAGCCCATGGCGGTACACGGCAAGACCGCGCCGCTCCCGCCAGTCGTACGCAGCAGTGCGCTTGCCGCCCGGCGCCATTTCCGCGGCGACGATCATCCCGGTCTGGCGGACTTCCGCCACGTGCGGCAGCTCGGCGAGCTCGCGTGCCCGCTGCCCGAGGTGCGCGGCGAGGGCGCGGTTGCGCTCGATCACGCCGTCCTCGGCGAAGATGTCGAGCGTGGCGAGTGCGGCGGTGCAGGCGAGCGGGTTGCCGGTGTAGCTGTGCGAGTGCAGGAAGGCGCGCTCGCTCGCATACTCATCGTAGAACGCATCGAACACGGCCTCGCCGGTCAGCACCGCGGAGAGCGGCAGATAGCCGCCCGTGAGGCCTTTCGAGAGGCACAGGAAGTCGGGCGCGACGCCGGCCTGCTCGCAGGCGAACATGGTCCCGGTGCGGCCGAAGCCCACCGCGATTTCGTCGGCGATCAGGTGCACGCCGTGGCGGTCGCAGGCCGCGCGCAGCAGCTCGAGATACACCGGGTGATGCATACGCATGCCCGCGGCGCACTGCACCAGCGGCTCGACGATGACCGCGCAGAGCTCCTCGGCGTGCTGCGCGAGGAGTGTCTCCAGGGCCTCGAAGCTGTGCCGGCTGTGCGCCTCCCAGCTTTCGCCTTCCTCGCGCAGATAGCAGTCGGGAGAAGGCGCAGTGATGACCTCCATCAGCAGCGGCCGGTAGATCTCGCGATAGAGCTCCACGTGGCCGACCGCGAGCGCACCGAGCGTCTCGCCGTGGTAGCTGCCGGAAAGTGCCAGAAAACGTCGTTTGCGCGCTCGACCGGCGTTGCGCCAGAAGTGAAAGCTCATCTTGAGTGCGACCTCGATCGCGCTCGAGCCGTTGTCGGCGTAGAAGCAGCGCGTCAGTCCGGAAGGGGCGATCGCCGTGAGCCGCTCCGCGAGTGCAATAGCCGGCTCGTGCGTGAAACCCGCGAGCAGCACGTGTTCGAGGCGGCCGAGTTGTGCGGTGAGCGCGGCATTGATGCGCGGATTGGCGTGGCCGAACAGATTGACCCACCAGGAGCTGATCGCGTCGAGGTAGCGGCGCCCATCGTAGCCGTAGAGCCACGGCCCCGAGCCGCGCGCGATCGGCACCATCGGCAGCCACTCGTGATCCTTCATCTGGGTGCACGGGTGCCAGACGACGTCGAGGTCGCGCCGGACGAGATCGCTTGTTGAATCCATTCGTGCTCCGTGCTGCGGCCGCGCGGGAATTCTAGACGCTCCGGGCACCGGAGCGCCGCGCCGCTGGCGGCGGGCCGGAGCGGCGGGCATGATGCCGCGATGCGAAGCAAGACCCGGGGGTCCGGCGCGGGAGCGGGACTGCACATCGATGCGGCGACCGGACGACTCGCGGGAGCGCGCCAGGTCGAGTCGCCGAACAGCGACGACCGTCCGGCGGACACCGCCGTCGACCTCGTGGTCGTGCACGGCATCAGCCTGCCGCCCGGCGAGTTCGGCGGCCCATGGATCGATGCCCTCTTCACCAACACGCTGCCGCCCGACGGGCATCCGCTCTTCCGGGAGGTCGCGGCGCTGCGCGTCTCGGCTCATGCGCTCATCCGCCGTGACGGCGAGATCGTGCAGTACGTGCCGTTTCACCGCCGCGCCTGGCACGCCGGCCAGTCGCAATGGCAGGGCCGGCGCGGCTGCAACGACTATTCGATCGGCATCGAGCTGGAAGGCACCGACGCGACCGTCTATGAGTCGCTGCAGTACGTGCGGCTCGCCCGACTGATCGCGGCGCTCATCCGCAACTACCCGGCGATAACGTCCGAGCGCGTCGTCGGGCACAGCGACGTCGCCCCGGGCCGCAAGACCGATCCCGGACCGGCCTTCGACTGGCCGCTGCTGCGCGCGCTGCTGCGGTTCGAAACGGAGCTCGCCGGCGCGTGAGGCGGATGCGCGCGCTGCTCGTCGCGGCCGCGTTGCTCGCCGGCAGCGAAGCACCGGCGTCGCCGCCTTCGCGACCGCGGATCGTCACCCTCGCGCCGCACCTGACGGAGCTCGCCTTCGCGGCGGGGGCGGGTGAGCTGCTGGTTGGAGCCGTCGAGTACAGCGACTATCCGCAGGCCGCGCGCCGCCTGCCGCGGGTCGGCGACGCCTGGCGCGTCGACATGGAGCGGCTGCTCGCCCTGAGGCCCGACCTGGTGCTCACCTGGGCATCGGGAACGCCGGACGACGTAGTGGCGCGGCTGCGCTCGCTCGGCCTCGCTGAGCGCGGGATCGCCACCTTCAGGCTCGCCGACGTGCCGGCGGCGCTGCGCACGATCGGCGCGCTCGCCGGGACGCAGGACACGGCGGAGGCCGCGGCACGAGCGTTCGAGCAGGAGATCGCGGTGCTGACGGGCGAATTTGCGGCTGCGCGCCGGATCCGCGTCTTCATCCAGCTGGACGATCAGCCGGTCTACACGGTGAATGGCAGGCACATCATCAGCGAGGTCGTCGAGCTCTGCGGTGGACGCAACGTCTTCGCGGAGTTGCCTCAGCTCGCTCCGCCGGTGTCGATGGAAGCAGTGATCGCGGCCGATCCCGAGGCAATCGTGAGCACCGACGATACGATCGCCGATCCGATGGCGATGTGGCGGCGTTGGGAAGGCATGCGGGCCGTTCGGGCCGGCGCCGTCTATTCGCTGCCGGCCGATACGATGGCCCGGGCCACGCCGCGCCTTACGGCCGGCACGCGCGCGACCTGTGCGGCCCTCGACGACGCGCGGCGACGGCTGGAACGCGGCAAGTGAGACGGATGGACAGCCGTTCAGCGAATCACGACGCCGCGGCGCGCGAGTGGCGGCCCGGCAGACGGAACTCACGGAGTACCGCCTCGGCACCGAGCTGGCGGATCGAGGTGCCCTCGAGGGTGATCCTTCCTGAACGGAAGGCGCGATCGAACTCGCGGCGGGCCCGCATCGGATCCATGTCCCTGCGCAGCGCACAGCGGACGCCGCGCAAATAGGCCGCGGCATCCATTGGCCGCATGGGTCGCAGGAAGCGGGCAAGGCGGTCCTTGATACCCTGGACGTCGAGGCGCTGCGCGTCGGCGAACCCCTGCTGGAACGCGTTCGAGCACGTTCGACGCATTGCGTGGCGGACCGCGACGAGCGCGGACGCCAGAATCGCCAGCAACACCAGGGTCGGAATCGCCATGCCGCAATCGGGCCGGGAGGCCCCTCCAAACGCAGCGATGGTTTCGCAGCCGGCCGCACCGGTCCGCGAGGCAGGTCACAAAGCCGCAGGAAACCGCCGGGCGAATGCCTCGATTCCCGCTGGCCGGACGCGGAGTGGGACCGAATGAGCCCATCAGGCCATCCGGGCGAGCATGACCCTGCAGGCGCCTGGCCAGGCGGCGATGGGACTCCGTCAGCGGCGCGCGCCCCGATCGCGCTCATGGCGCCACAGCACCTCCTGGCCGTTCTCGTGACGCGCCAGGACGCGTGCGACGACGAAGAGCAGATCGGAGAGCCGGTTGAGGTAACGCGGCACCTCGGGTGCAACGGTCTCGTTGCGCGCCACCGCCCAGACGCGCCGCTCGGCGCGCCGCGTGATCGTGCGGGCCACGTGACAGGCGGCGGCCGCCGGGCCGCCGCCTGGCAGGATGAAATCCTTGAGCGGCGGCAACGGGTCGTTGAATGCATCGAGCAATTGCTCGAGCCGCGTCACGTGTGCCTCGGTGATGGCGCGATGACCGGGGAGGCAGAGCTCACCGCCGAGATCGAACAGCTCATGCTGCACCTCGGTCAGACAGGCGGTGACGGCCGGCGGCAGTCCCGGGACCGCGAGCACCATGCCGAGCGCGCTCGAAGCCTCGTCGACCGCACCGTAGGCCTCGACACGCGGATGATCCTT
>JBQGDL010000125.1:0-7396 GCA_052039045.1 Steroidobacteraceae bacterium | reverse complement strand
GCGGACGGGGTCCACCCCGAGATAGTGCGCCGCGGTGGTGTCGAGGTCGTGGCGCGTCGCGGTGCTGTTCAGGACGTAGGACTCGAGCATCGTGTCGTAGCGCATCCCGGCGAGCTCGATGCCATGGTTGCGCAGCACGTGCGCGTGGTACTTGAGGTGGTGGCCGAGTTTCGGGCGCGTCCGATCTTCGAGCAGCGGTTTGAGCAGAGTGAGCACGCGCGCGGCGTCGAGCTGCGCCGGTGCGCCCGCATAGTCGTGCGCGACCGGGACGTAGGCGGCGTGGCCCGCTTCGCAGCAGAGCGAGACGCCGACGATCCGCGCCTGCATGTAATCGAGCGAGGTCGTTTCGGCGTGGACCGCGAAGTACGGCGCCAGCGACAGCCGCTCCAGCCACGTCCCGAGCGCCGTCTCGGTCAGCAGCGTCTCGCAGCGCCGCGCGATGGCGGGCCGTGGTTCCGCGGCCAGTGTCGCCGCGGGCGTGACCGTCTGCCCGGCCCCCGGCGAGGCCGTGCCTGCGGATGCGGGATGCGCCTGCGAATCGCTCGGGAAGGCCGGCGCCAGACCCTCTTTCGCCCCGGGCAGCTGACGCAGCAGCGAGCGCAGCTCCAGTCGGCCATACAGCTCGCGCTGGCGTGCCACGTCGGGTGCGCCGCGTTGCAGGTCCTCGAGCTGAAGCGGCAGGTCGAGATCCACGCGGATCTTCGCGAGCTCGCGTGACAACGCGAGCTCCTGGACGTGCGCGCGCAGGCTGTCGCCGACCTTGCCCTCGATCTGGTCGCGATGCTCGTGCAGCGCATCGAGCGTCGCGTACTGGCTGAGCCACTTGGCGGCGGTCTTCGGGCCGACCTTCGGCACCCCCGGGATGTTGTCGATGGAGTCGCCGACGAGCGCGAGGTAGTCGACGATCTGTTCGGGATAGACGTCGAACTTCGCTTTGACGCCGTCGCGGTCGAGGCGCGAGCTCGTCATCGTGTTGACCAGCGAGATGCGCCCATCGACGAGCTGCGCCATGTCCTTGTCGCCGGTCGAGATCACGACGTCGTACCCGGAAGCCGAAGCGCGCTGCGCGAGCGTGCCGATGACGTCGTCCGCCTCGACGCCCGGAATGCGCAGCAGCGGCAGCCCGAGTGCCCGCACCGCTTCGACCAGAGGCTCGACCTGCGCCCGCAGATCGTCGGGCATCGAGGGCCGGTGCGCCTTGTACTCGGTATAGAGATCGTCGCGGAACGTGCGTCCCGGCGCGTCGAACACGACGGCGATCAGCGGCGGATCGTCCTCCTTGAGGAGCTTCTGCAGCATGTTGAGGACGCCGAGCACCGCTCCGGTGGGCTCGCCGCGCGAGTTCGACAGCGGTGGCAGGGCATGAAAGGCGCGGTACAGATAGGACGACCCATCCACCAGCACCAGCCGGCGAGGTTCAGCCACGGGTGTTGCCGCGGGTGTCGGGCGGGAGCTCCGGCGGAGGCAGCGGCTCGGGCTGGGGCGCGGGCGTGCCTGCAGGCAGCTCGCCTCCGGGGCCGGGCCGGATCACAACGTTGCTGGGTTTCTCCGGCAGGGTGAGCGCCCCCTTCAGGCCGCAGCCGGCGCAGAGCAGCAGTACCGCGACGAGCGCGCCGGCCAACGCGCCAGCCGTGCGCGCCTGTCGGCGATTCGCAGTGCGGCGCGTGCCGCGTGCCTCCTGCATCGTCCTGCCTCGATGGAGCGGGCGCTGATTGTAATATGCAAGACCGCGCGCCGGACGGCGGTGCGCGGCCGCCCACGGGAGAGTCTGCGGAATGACTGAATACCGGGCGCCGCTGGCGCAGATGCACTTCACGCTCGAGCACCAGGCCGAGCTGCGTGAGGTCGTTGCGCTGCCGCCGTTCGAGGCGGTGACGCCCGACCTGGTCGAGGCCGTGCTCGGCGAGGCGGCGAGATTTGCCGCCGAGGTGCTCGCGCCGATCAACGCGCTCGGCGACCGCGAGGGCGTGTCCGTCGCCGATGACGCCGTCGTGGTGCCCGAGGCCTTTACGCAGGCGTACGCGCAGTTCCGCGACGCCGGCTGGACCGCGGTCGCGGGCAGCCCGGAGCACGGCGGTCAGGGGTTGCCGAAGACGTTGGCCGCGGCCTGCGAGGAAATGTGGAGCAGCGCGAACATGGCGTTCGCGCTCTGCACCGAGCTGGGTCAGGGCGCGGCGCTCGCGATCGAGCGCCACGGCTCCGGGAAGCTGCGCAAGGCTTACCTCGAGCCGCTGGTGAGCGGACGCTGGACGGGCACGATGTGCCTTACCGAGCCGCAGGCGGGATCGGAGCTCGCGGCGCTCAGCACTCGCGCCGTGCGGCAGGGCGATCACTACCTGATCACCGGTCGCAAGATATTCATCACCTGGGGCGACCATCCGATGGCGGAGAACATCGCCCACCTGGTGCTCGCCCGTACGCCCGACGCCCCGCCGGGCTCGCGCGGCATCTCGCTGTTCCTGGTGCCGAAATTTCGGCCCGCGGCCGACGGCTCGCCCGGCGAGCGCAACGACGTGCGCCCCGTGTCCGTCGAGCACAAGCTCGGCATCCACGCGAGCCCGACCTGCGTGCTGGCCTTCGGCGACAGGGGCGGCGCGGTGGGCTATCTGATCGGCCGCGAGAACGCCGGGCTGGCGATGATGTTCACGATGATGAACCACATGCGCCTGGGCGTGGGTCTGCAGGCGGTCGGCGTGTCCGAGCGCTGCTACCAGGCTTCCGCGGCCTACGCGCGTGAGCGCGTGCAGGGACGTGCGCCGGGGGGAAAGGAGCGCGTGACCATCGTCCGTCACCCCGACGTGCGCCGCATGCTGCTCACGATGCGCGCGCTCGCGCAGGCGTCGCGCGCGCTCTGCTATTACACCGCCTCCTGCCTCGACCGGGCCGCGCACAGTCCCGACCCCGCGGTCGCCGAGGGCTGGCAGTCGCGCGCGGACCTGCTCACGCCGATCGCGAAGGCGTGGTGCACGGAGGTCGCGCAGGAGGTGACCTCGCTCGGCATCCAGGTGCACGGCGGAATGGGCTACGTCGAGGAGACCGGCGTGGCGCAGCTGCACCGCGACCTGCGTATCGCCTCGATCTACGAGGGCACCAACGGCATTCAGGCGCTCGATCTGGTCGGCCGCAAACTGCTGCGCGATGGCGGAGCGACGGTCTCTGCGATGGTGTCCGAAATGCGCAGCATCGATCCGCCGCTCGCCAATGCCGGCGAGGAGCTCGCCCCCCTGCGTCAGGCGCTGTCGCGCGGGCTCGACGAGCTGGTGCAGTGCTCGACGCATCTGCTCTCCGGCGGCAAGCGCGACCCGGATCTGCCGGGCGCGGGCGCGATGCACTATCTGATGCTGATGGGCACGGTGATCGGAGGCTGGCAGCTCGCACGGGGCGCGCTTGCGGCCCTTGCGGCGACCACGGGCGGCGCAGACGTCGCGTTCCTGCGCGTGCAGATTGTGCTGGCGCGCTTCTACGCCGAGCAGCTCCTGCCGCGCACGGCCGCGCACGCCGCCGCCGTGCGCGCCGGCAGCGCCACGCTGATGGCGCTGCCCGCCGACCAGTTTTGAGCGGATGAGCCTGCGTCTCTATACCTATTGGCGCAGCTCCGCCGCCTATCGCGTGCGGATCGCGCTCAATTACAAGGCGCTCGAGTGGGAGGCGATTCCGACGCACTTGCTGCGGGGTGGTGGCGAGCATCTCGTGCCGGAGTACCTTGCCCGCAATCCACAGGGACTCGTCCCGGCGCTGCAGGACGGCGAGTTCCTGCTCGCGCAGTCGCTGGCGATCATCGAGTACCTCGACGAAACGCGCCCGGCGCCGCCGCTGCTGCCCGCCGATCCGCAGAGCCGTGCGACGGTGCGCGCCATGGCGCTCGCGATCGCCTGCGACGTCCATCCACTCAACAATCTGCGCGTCCTGCAGTACCTGCGCCGCGAGCTCGGCGCCGATGACGACACCGTATCGCGCTGGATCCGCCACTGGATCGGGCAGGGGTTCACCGCGCTCGAGGCCTGGATCACCCGCCACTCGGCGGACGGCCGACATTGCTACGGCACGGCGGTGAGCCTCGCCGACGTGTGTCTGGTGCCGCAGGTCTACAACGCGCGCCGCTTCTCGCTCGATCTCGCGCCCTATCCGCGGCTCGCTGCCGTCGCAGCCGCGCTCGAGACGCTGCCGGCCTTCGCCGCGGCGCGGCCCGAGCTGCAACCCGACGCTGAATAGGCGCGCGTCGGACACCGGGCGGGATGGGTCGACCTTCTGTCCGGCAGGCCGTGTGAGGCATGGATGCCGAACACGGAGCCCACAGGGACGTGCTCGTGGCGTCCTGCCGGACGGAAGGTCGACCCGCGCCGCCTAGTCACCATGCTAGGCTCTCGGGCGTCGATCGCGCCACGGAGCGCAAGCATGGTCACCGCAGTCGTGCTGATCCGCTCGGAGACCGATCAGGTTCCGGAGCTCGCGGCCACGCTCGCCGAACTCGAGGGCGTGAGCGAGGTGTTCTCCGTCGCCGGCCAGTACGATCTCGTCGCGCTGGTGCGCGTGCGCGAGAACGAGGACCTCGCGCGGGTGATCAGCGAGAAGATGCGCAAGCTGCCGGGCATCCGCAGCTCGGAGACGCTGATCGCGTTCAAGGTGTACTCGAAGCGCGACATCGAGGCGGCATTTTCGCTCGGACTCGACTGAGGCCCACCGGGCGCCTGCCGGGCGGTGCGCCACGCCTCAGGGCTTCGGCTCGCCCGGTGGCGTCGCCGGCAGCGGCAGCGACGCCTGACCGAACGCATAACGCCAGCCGTCCGGAGTGCGCACGTACGTGTCGCTGAACCAGAGTCGACGGTCGAACGGTGCGCCCTCGTTGACGCCTTTGATCCAGAGCCGCGCGGTGACGACGGCCGTATCGCCCCAGACGCGCACGATCTGCGTCCCCTCGTCTTCGTCCTGCTGCTCGTAGACGATCTTGCCGCTGCGCGCGGATTCGAGCAGGTCATCGCGCGTGTAGGTCTTGCCGTTGCCGAGCACCAGCACGAAATCATCAGCCAGGATCCGACCCATGGTCTCCGCATCGTTGCGCTTGACGGCCGCCTGGTACTCGGTGTCGAGCGCCGCGACTTTCGCGCGGTCGTCCGCCGGGCTCGCCTGTGCAATGGCCGTCGCGGCCAGAAGCGTGACGGCTGCGACCTTGGTGCCGAAATCGGATGTCATGCTTCCTCCCGCGAGGCGTTCAGCTGCCGGCAGCGACGACCGCAAGACCCAGCTCTCGCATCAGCGTCGCGAACCGAGGGTCCTTGCGCAGCGGATCCATCAGCGGGTCCGTGGCGAGGGTGCTGAGACCGGGATCCCGGATCCGGCGCGCGACCTCGAGCCACCGGAACGCTTCGTCCGGGTCGGCGAGCTGGGCGTTGATCTCCGCGTACTGGTACGCGGCGGCCTCGCCCAGGCGCTTGATCGCGGCCGCGAGCCCGGCGCGCGCAGCGTCGGTACGGCCGAGCTTCGCGTCGGCGAGCGTCGTTCCGGTCAGGCGCTGCCACTCGATCGTCTCCTTCGCGAACTCCGCGCGCGCCCCTTCAAGATCGCCGGTCTCGAGCAGCACATAACCGATGCCACCATGCACGCCGGGGTAGTCCGGATCGAGTCGCGCTGCGCGCCGCGCCACGGCCAGGGCCTCGTCGTACCGCCGTGCACCGTAATATGCCCCCGCCAGGTAGGTGTGCGGCCGTGCCGCGATCGGATCGAGCTGCACCGCCTTCGCTCCCGCAGCAATGGCTTCATCGAACCGGCCGATGCCGAGCGCGAAGCTCGAATAGCTGCTCTGGACCTCCGCGCTCCCGGGATCCAGCGCGAGCGCCCGCTCGAAATGCGCCCGCGCCGCCGGGATGTCGAGGTCTACGGTCGAGGCGATGTAGCCGAGCGGCAACCAGCCAGCCGCAAGCCGCGGCTCGAGCTCCACGGCGTGCTGTGCTGCCTCCCGGGCGCGGGCAAAGCCCGTGTCGAACGGCTCGTAGCCGTTCGACGCCAGGCTGCTCAACGCACGCGCGCGGCCTGAATGGGCGGCCGCGTAAGCCGGGTCTGCGGCGATGGCAGCATCGAAGGATGCGAGCGCCGCGCGCAGCGTCGACTCGGCCTGACCCTGATTCAGGCTGTACAGACCCTGCAGATAGGCCTCGTACGCCACGGCATTGCTCGTCCCGCCCACGTCCGGCTGCGTCGCCTGCGCGCCGAGCAGCCGGACCTTGAGCGCATCGGCCACCTCGGCCGAAATCTCGTCCTGGATCTTGAACACGTCCTGCAGCTGACGGTCGTAGGTTTCCGACCAGAGGTGCGAGCTGTCTGCGGCGCGGATCAGCTGCGCCGTGATGCGCACGCGGTCGCCCGACTTGCGCACGCTGCCCTCGAGCACGTGCTCGACGTCGAGCGTCTTCGCCACGTCCGAGATGGTCGCGTCCTTGCCCTTGAAAGCGAACGACGAGGTCCGCGCGATGACCCGCAGCCCCTGTACCTTCGCGAGCACGTTGAGCAGCTCTTCGCTGAGGCCGTCCGAGAAATAGTCGTTCGACTTATCGTCGCTCATATTGACGAAGGGCAGCACGGCGATCGAGGCCGGACCGGTGCGCGCCGGGGCGACCGCCGCGGGCGATGACGCGCCCGGCGGCGCCGCCGTGTCGGCGATGCGATCGCGGCCGGCGAAGCGATCGAACACCAGCATGCCGATCGCCAGCACCAGCAGCCCGCCGACCACCAGGTCGAGCTTGCGCGCCGTCGCAGCCGTGATCGACTGCCCGCGATCGACGAGATGCTCGCGCTTCAAGCCCTCGGGCGTCAGCTCGTACACCCACGAGAAGATGACTGCCGGCACGAAGCCGAGGACGAGCAGGGCGAGCACCAGGCGCGAGGTCCAGTCCGGCAGCGCGAGCACGTCGGCGAGGAGCTCGGTGACCTGCAGGATGATCCAGCCGGCCACGAGGTAGAGCAGGGCGACGCGGATGACGTTGCGGCGCCTGAGCTCTGAGACGAACGACATCGGTCAGGTGGCGGTTCTGCGCCGCTTCAGTGCGCCGAGCGTCATCAGCCCGAGCGACAGCAATCCGAGCGATCCGGGCTCCGGGAGGGGCGTAGGCAGGCGCACGAGCGACGAGAAGATCGCCAGCAGACTGCCGCTGACGCCCACGGGGTCGACGATACTGATCTCACGCTCCACGCCGACCGGGAGACGAGGATCCGGCGCCGCCGGCAGCCACGGTCCGTCGATCATGGTCGTGTCCGTGCTGAAGAAATGCGCGAGCACCGTGAAGTCGATGTCGCCCCCGGGAGTGAGGTAGGCATGGCTGAACAGCAGCCCGTCGACGGCGGGCTCCGCGGCAGCTCTCACCCAGTCGTCCAGGATCGCGACGAAGGACGACACGGTACCCGG
>JBQGDL010000124.1:0-36778 GCA_052039045.1 Steroidobacteraceae bacterium | reverse complement strand
GACGCCGGCCGCGATGCGCAGCCCGGTGAACGCACCGGGACCGCGTCCGAAGGCAATCGCGTCCAGATCGGTCAGCATGAGCCCGGCGTCGCGCAGCAGGGATTCGACGTAGGGCAGGATGAGCTCTGCGTGCCCGCGCTCGGTCAGCGCCTCACGCAGCGTCAGCGCGTCGCGCGCGAGCAGCGCAGCCGAGCAGCATTCCGTCGAAGTGTCGAGCGCAAGCAGCTTCACGCGCGTTCCCCCGCCCCGATCGATCTGCCGCTCAACTGCGTGCCGCCGCCGGCGGCGGCGTGGCGGCGCCCGGCAGGAGTGCAACCGTGGCGCTGCCGAGCCGAGCCCGCAGAAAGGTCCTGACTTCGTCCACCGAGCGCGTCCTCGGCATCGGCGGCAGGCTGTCGAGAAACGCGCGGCCGTACCCCTTGGTCAGCAAGCGCGAATCGCACAGCACGACCACGCCGAAATCCAGCTCGTCGCGGATCAACCGGCCAACGCCCTGCTTGAGGGCAATCACCGCCTGCTGCACCTGCTCGTCGAAGAAGGGATTGCCGCCCTGGGCACGGATCGCCGCGAGACGCGCCTTGAGCAGCGGGTCGTCGGGGACGGCAAAGGGCAGCTTGTCGATGATCACGACGCAGAGCGCCTCGCCCTTCACGTCCACGCCCTCCCAGAAGCTGCCGGTGCCGAGCAGAACCGCGTTGCCCGCTTCGCGGAACCGGCGCAGCAGCTGGTCGCGCGGCGCCTCGCCCTGCACGAGCAGCGGCATGCGCGGCGCCTCCCCGAGCAGCCGACGGAGCTCCGTCGCGCCCTCGCGCAAGCCGCGGTGGCTCGTGAAGAGCACAAAGGCGCGTCCACCGCTCGCCTCCAGCACGGGGAGCACGGCGCGTATCACCTCGCGCGGATGCTCTTCGCCCCCCGGATCGCCCAGCCCCCGCGGCAGATACATGAGCGCCTGCCGCTCGAAGTCGAACGGACTCTCGAACCGCAGGCTGCGCGCACGCACCAGACCCGCCCGGCGACGGTAATGCGAGAAATCCTCGCCCACCGCGAGCGTCGCCGAGGTGAGCACCCAGGCGCACGCTTGCGCATCGATCAGGCCGCCGAGCTCCTTCGCCACATCGACCGGCGCGTAGTGCAGCGTGAGATGCCGCGCGCCCGTATCGACCCAGCGCACGGCGCCCGGTGCCTCGTCGCCGACCAGCTCGCGCAGTCTCGCTTCGCACTCCTGCAGGCGGGCGACGAGCCGCGCCACGGCCGATCCGACCTCCTCGGCGAGCGGCGCGAGCAGCCCGGCGAGCTCGCCGGCCCGCGCCGCGACACCCGCGGCACCCTCGACGAGCGGCTCCGGCCACTGCGCGTGATCGAGCCGCACGCCGGCCGGGACGCTTGTCGGGAGCGCCGCCAGCTGTGCCTCCAGAGCGCCGATCGCCGCATCGACGCCGCCGCCGCCCATCTGCTGCGCAAGAACCAGCTCGCCGGCGATATCGCGCGCCAGCGCCGACATCTGCCGCGTGCTGACGCTGTAGCCCAGGAACTGCGCAGCGATTTCCGGCAGCTGGTGCGCCTCGTCGATCACGATCGCATCCGCACCGGGCAGCAGCTCGCCGAAGCCCTCCTCCTTGAGGACCAGGTCGGCGAGCAGCAGATGGTGATTGACGACGACGACGTCGGCCGCCTGCGCCTCGCGACGCGCATCAAGCACACAGCACGCATCCAAGCGCGGGCACTGCGCGCCGAGACAGTTCTCGCGGGTCGACGTCACCCATGGCCATACCGGATCCTGTTCGCCGAGGCCGGCGAGCTCGGCGATATCGCCGTGTCGCGTGACGGCAGCCCAATCCTCGACGCGCGGCAGCACGCGCGCAACTTCGCTGCGCATGCCACGTGACCAGGCCTGCTGCGTCGCCAGCTCGAGACGATGCCGGCAGAGATAGTTCGCCCGTCCTTTCAGCAGGGCGACCCGCGCCGGCCGGCCGAGCGCCGCACAGATCGCGGGCAGGTCGCGGTGATAGAGCTGATCCTGCAGGGCGCGCGTGCCCGTGGAGACGATCACGCGCCGGCCCGAGAGCAGCGCCGGCACCAGGTAGGCGTAGGTCTTGCCGGTGCCGGTGCCGGCCTCGACGATCAGCGTCTCGCGCCCGGCGAAAGCCGCCGCCACCTCGCGCGCCATCGCCGTCTGCCCGGCGCGCGGCGCGAATCCGGGCAGAGTCCGCGCCAGCGGACCCTCCGGTCCGAACACCTCCTGCAGATCCATGCCTGGCGCTATCCGAGCGTAGCGCGAAACCGCAGCAGCGCTGTGGCGCCCGCGGCGAGCGGGCGCTTGAGCAGCCAGCGTACGTGGGTGTAATCCCCCGGCACCGCCGGGCGCGTCGCTCCGCCCGCCGACACCTCGAGGGCGCTGGCTGCGGCGAACGATGCACCGCTGTCGACCGAAAACTGCACGCTTGCGGACGGGCCCACCGCCGAGCCGCCGACGTAGGTGAGACCAAACGGAAGGCGCTTCGTCACCATGACCCCGCTCACCGGCGTTCGGCCCGGATTGGTGACCCGGATGGTGTAGTGGACCTCGTCGCCGGCACGGATGCGGCCGGCGGGAACGAAGCGCCGCCCACCCGCGTGGTCCGGGTCCTCGCCGGGCAGCAGCGTTTCGACGGTCACCACCGTGGTCACTGGTCCACTGCTGATCGCGATGGCCTCGTCGGGACCCGCATCCTGCGGCTGCGCGGACGGTAAACCCGGCGACACCGCCGCAAGAGCGGCCGTCAGCGACAGGATCGCGCCGCGCGGAGCTTGCCTGGGGGTCTGCGGCAGATTCGGCATCGCGGCGCACTCTGCGCGAAGCGTCGGGCCGCGGCAAGGCACAAATTCCCATGGATCCGACCGGCTTCGAGCCCCCGCTTGACAGGGCGTCTGCCCGTCATTATGCTGCACCGCAACAATTGCTGCGATGCAGCAACCCTGATGCCATCAAGGAGTCGCACCGTGATCAGCCAGATGCAGGAATTCGTCGTCGGGAAGGCGCAGGCGCTCAACGGCCAGGTCGCCCGGATTCGCCAGGAGTCGGTGCGATCCGCGCGCGCCGCGGCGCAGGACTCCGCCGAGTCGCTCAAGTCGCTCAAGAACCCGGTCCGCACGATCGCCCGCTCGGGCGTGCGCATTTCCGCTGTTTCGCAGACCGCCGTTCAGGAGCTGATCGAGCTGCAGTCGGACATGCTGACCGCCGCGCTCTCCGAGGCTGCTCTGCGGCTGGAGCGCGCGTCGCGCGCCCCGAACGTGATTGAGCTGGTTCGCGCCCAGGTGGAGATGCTGCCCGCTACCCGAGCGCGGATCAGCGACGAGGCCGGCCGCGTGGTGCGGATCGTCGCCACCGCCGGTCGCGGGCTGCGCGGTGTTGCACGGCAGGCCTATGCCCGCGTGGCGGACACCGCCGCAGCGCCCGCTACCCCCCGTCGTGCGCGTCGCACTCCGAAGAAGGCGAGGCGAGCCGCCCGCAAGGCCGCTGCCTGACCGATCCAGGTTTCGACCCTCCCCCTGATTGCGCCCTCCCACGAGAGGGCGCTTTTTTTTGCGCTGCCACGCATCGGCCCGGCCCTGGTTCGGGCCGCTATAATTTCCGCCCCGCCTCGGACCCTCGAGTCCGTGAGACGCCCGCTGTGCGGGTGCGCGGCCCAGAGGGAGCCATGGCAGCCAGGAACCTGAGCCCGATGACGACCACGAGCACCGCCCTTCGTGACTGGGTCGCGGCGGTGGCAGGGCGCACACGTCCGGACCGGGTGCACTGGTGCGACGGCTCGCAGGGCGAGCGCGACGCGCTCGTCGAACGCATGCTGGCCGGCGGCGAGATGATCGCCCTCAACCCGGCAACGCACCCGGATTGCTATCTGCATCGTTCCGACCCCTCGGATGTCGCCCGGGTCGAACACCTCACCTATGTCTGCACCCGCTCGCACGCGGACGCGGGGCCGAACAACAACTGGATGGATCCGGTCGAAGCGCACCGACGGATCGATGCGCTGTTCGACGGCTGCATGCGCGGCCGGACGATGTATGTCGTTCCCTACTGCATGGGTCCGCTCGCGTCGCCCTACGCGCGCTGCGGCGTGGAAATCACCGATAGCCCATACGTCGTGCTCAACATGCGCATCATGACGCGCATGGGCGACGCGGCGCTGCGCCGGCTGGAACGCGACGGCAGCTTCGTGCGCGGTCTGCACTCGATCGGCGACCTGGATCCCGAGCGACGCCTGATCATGCACTTTCCGGAGGAGCTCTCCATCAAGAGCATCGGATCCGGGTACGGGGGCAATGCGCTGCTCGGGAAGAAGTGTCACGCGCTGCGCATTGCGAGCTGGCAGGCCCGCGAGGAGAGCTGGCTTGCCGAGCACATGCTGATCCTCGGGGTGGAGAGCCCGCAGGGCGAGACCCATTACGTCGCCTGCGCCTTTCCATCGGCCTGCGGCAAGACCAACCTCGCCATGCTCGTTCCGCCGGCGACGCTGCCCGGCTGGAAGGTGTGGACGATCGGGGACGACATCGCGTGGCTGCACGTCGACGCCTCGGGTGGGTTGCGCGCGATCAACCCGGAGTCGGGATTCTTCGGGGTCGTGCCCGGGACGAATCCGAAGACCAACCGCAACGCATGGGAAATGATCCGCCGCGACACGATCTACACCAACGTGGGCGTCACGGCGGACGGCCAGCCGTGGTGGGAGGGGCTGGGTACCGGTCAGCCCGCGCTGGACTGGCAGGGTCGTCCATACGATCCGGCCAACGGCCCGGCTGCACATCCGAATTCGCGGTTCACCGTGGCGGCCAGTCAGAACCCGGCGTATTCCCCGCTGACGGAGGCGCCGGAGGGGGTGCCGATCTCGGCCATTCTGTTTGGTGGCCGCCGTCGCAAGGTGGCTCCGCTGGTGTACGAGGCGCGCGACTGGCGCCACGGCGTGCTCGTGGGTGCCGGCATGGCCTCCGAGACGACCGCCGCAGCGGTGGGCAAGGTGGGCGTGGTGCGCCGCGATCCCATGGCGATGAAGCCGTTCTGCGGCTACAACTTCGGCGACTACTGGAGCCATTGGATACGTCTCGGCGAGCGGATGCGGACTTCGCCGCGCATCTTCCACGTCAACTGGTTTCGCCAGGACGACCGGGGCCGCTTTCTCTGGCCGGGATTCGGCGACAACCTGCGCGTGTTGCGCTGGATCGTGGACCGCTGCGCGGGCCGCGTGGGCGCCCGCGAAACAGCGATCGGCTTCCTTCCCGGGATCGGCGACCTCGACGTGCAGGGCCTGGCGATCGCCGAGGACTCGCTCGAGCAGCTGCTCGAGGTGGACCCGGCGGCCTGGCGCGCGGAGATGGACTCAATCGCGGACTATCTCGGCGAGTTCGGCGATCGCCTGCCGTCCGCCCTCGCCGCGGAGCAGCGGCGCGTCCGGGCGGCACTCGGCTGATGCGCCGCTAGCTCTCCAGCCGGTAGTGGATCGCGTCTGGCGCGTTCTCCTCCGGCAACCGCCCGAGCCCGATCAACCCCTCCCCTTCGAGCGCGACCGAGTCGCGCCGTACGAAAGATTCCTTGCCGCCCTCGCTCGTCACGAACGTCCCGTTCGTGCTCTGGTCGACCAGCAGGCAGCGGTTGCGCGCGAATTCGATGCGCGCGTGCAGGCGCGAGATGAGGGTGCCCTGCACCACGACGTCGTTCTCGTCGGCGCGTCCGAGGGTCAGCATCTTGTTCGGGTCCTCGAGCACGTACTCCCTACCCTGGAACGACAGTCGGACCCGCTTCGGCCGCTGCGCTCGCCCATCGACCGCGATCGACGGCAGCATGCTGGTGACGTCCTCCTGCTGCCACAGGACCTCGAACAGCTCGATTTCCTCGCTCTGACCGCGCACCGAAGTGACGTCGATCTGCCGCGTGCAAGCGCGCCATTCCGGCGTCAGCCGTGCCACCATCTCCGATGTCAGTACGATCTGCCCGGCCTTGGCCTGGCTCGTCATGCGGTTGGCGGTGTGCACCGATGAGCCGAAGATGTCACGGTTCTCGAGCACGACCGGTCCGAAGTGACAGCCGATGCGGATCGCCACGTGCTGTCCCTGGACGGTCAGCGACGGATGCCAGCCAATGTCGTGCTGCATCTCGGCCGCCGCATTGACGGCGTCGTTGGCGGTCGGAAAGATCGCGAGGATCTCGTCACCGATCGTCTTGATCACGGTGCCGCGATTGCGCTCGGTGGAGCCGCGCATGAGCTCCACGCAGGTCACGATCATGTCGCGTGCCTGGTGATCGCCCAGCAGCTCGTACAGCCGCGTGCTGCCGACCACGTCGGCGAACAGGATCGCGACCTCCGATTCTGCGTTCATCTGTGCAACGTATCCCGACTCCGGCAATCCCGGCCCCAGCCCTGACGGCTGTGCAGGAAATTATACAAAAGGCGGATCAGGTCCCGGGCCCGGCCTCGGGACCCGCGCCGGGACGGGGCGCCGCCTCCGGCAACTCGCGCAGTGCCGGCAGCGACGCGCGCAGCAGATCGCCTGCCGCGAGGTCGCGCGCGCCGTGATCGCTCAGCCGGCGGCGCCAGGCCTTCGCGCCGGGAAAGCCCGTGAACAGCGCCTGTGCGTGCCGCAGCAGCGCTGCAGGTCGATGACCCGCGGCGATCATCCGGTCGGCGTACTCGGCGTAACGCGCGACCACCTCGGCTCGCGAGGGAGGCGCGGCAGCGCCGAGCGCCACGTCGAACTCCGCGAGCAGCCATGGATCCTCGCAGACGCGCCGGCCGAACATGATGCCGTCGAAATGCGGCAGCCACTGCTGGGCCTGGGCGACCGAGCGCAGGCCGCCGTTCAGCACGACGCCCAGATCTGCACGCTCGCGCTTGAGCCGCAGCGGCACATCGTAGCGCAGCGGCGGGATCTCGCGATTCTCGCGCGGGCTCAAGCCCGATAGCAGCGCCTTGCGCGCGTGCACGATGAAGACCCGCGCGCCGGCCTCGGCCACCATGGACACGAACCGCGCAAAGAATGCGTAGTCATCGTGGTCGTCGATGCCGATGCGGCACTTGATCGTGACCGGCATGCCCTCGGGAACGGCCTCGATCATGGCCCGCAGGCAATCCGCCACCAGCGCAGGCTCCGCCATCAGGCAGGCGCCGAAGCTGCCGCTCTGCACGCGCTCGCTCGGGCAGCCGACGTTGAGATTGATCTCGTCATAGCCGAGCTGCGCTCCAGCGCGCGCCGCGGCAGCCAGCAGCTGCGGCTCCGAGCCGCCGAGCTGCAGCGCTACCGGATGCTCGGCTGCGTCGTAGGCGAGCAGCGTCTCGGGCCCGCGGTGCGCGACGGCCTGCGCCGTGATCATCTCCGTGTATAGCAGCGTGGTCGGGCTCACCAGCCGCAGCAGATAGCGGAAGTGACGGTCGGTGTACGCCATCATCGGCGCGACGCTCACCAGGCGCTGCAGGCTCGGCGTGGACATCCGATCGGCTCAGCAGCGCGCGGTCTCGGCCACCAGCCAGTCGACTACGGCGCGCAGCGCAGCGGAATCGCTTGCGCCATCGCGCCGCGCCTGCTCGTAGATTGCGAGCTGGCGGTGCGCGCTCGTGCCGCGCACCGTGATGCGGCGCAGCGCGTCGATCTCTGCACGACAGTCGAGAGCCTCCGCGTCGTCGCGCACCAGCTCGATCAGCTCCTCCAGCAGCTCGGCGTAGGGACGGATCTGCTGACGTCCGAGGTCGAGCAGTCCCGAGTCGAACGAATACCGCATCGCCCGCCAGCGGTTCTCGCCGACGAGCAACAGCGGGTAGCTGCGCCAGCGCTGGTTGGCCCGCCGCATTCGGTACAGCGCGCGAATCAGGCACTGATTGAGCGCGGCGAGTCGCACGGCGTCCTCGAGCGTCGTGCAGCAGTCCATCACGCGCGTCTCCAGGGTCGGATAGCGCGCGCTCGGACGCAGATCCCACCAGATGCGCGAGGTGTCGACGATGACGCCGGTGTCGATCAGCGTGTCCGTGTATCGGCGGTACTCGCTCCAGCTCGGAAATGGTTCGGGCAAGCCGGTGCGCGGCACTGCGTTGAACACCAGCATCCGGAACGACATCAGCCCGGTGCGCTCGCCCTCCCAGAACGGCGAGCTGCATGACAGTGCGAGCATGTGCGGCAGGAAGTAGGTGAGCTGGTTCATCAGGTCGATGCGCAGCTCATCGTCGTCGATGCCGACATGCACGTGCAGCCCGCAGATCATCATCCGGCGCGCCGCGCCCTGCATCTCCTCGAGCAGCGCCACGTAGCGTTCCTTATCGGTGCGCTTCTGGCTCGCGGCGAGCGAGAACGGGTGCGTCGAGGCGGCGATGGGTGCCAGCCCATGGCGCGCTGCAACCTCGATCACGGCGGCGCGCAGCTCGGTGAGCGCCTGGCGGGCCTCCGCGACGCTGCGGCACACCGGCGTCGCGATCTCGACCTGCGAGCGGAGAAACTCCGGGAAGGCGCGTCCGGCCGTGCGCGCGTTCAGCTCGGTGAACAGCTCGGCCGGCGGATCGCTCGCGACGGCGCCGGTCGCGCGGTCGACGAGCAGGTACTCTTCCTCTACGCCTAAGGTCAGCGACGGTTCGCGAGTCGCCATTCGGCGCCCCCCGAGCGCAGCCGGCGCAGCGCCGGATCGTGCAACATGGGCCCGAGAATGCGGGCGAGCAGCCGCACCCAGCGCTCGGTTCCGGCCGGCGACTCGAACTGATCCTGACGGATCTCGAGGCACACGTAGGGCAAGCCCGCCGCCTCGGCGTGCCTGTGCACCGTGTAGTCGGACGGATGTTTGCCGCTGTAGGGCTCGTTGTCACCGACCACGAGTCCCGGCTCGGCGCGCAGCCGCCCGATCAGGTGGCGCGCATTTGCCTCGTCCCGGTCCCAGAGCACGCCGACCTGCCACGGACGCGTCTGCCCGGCGAGGGCGGGGGTAAAGGTATGCACCGAGACGAACAGCGGGACGACGCCGCGCAGGCGGAAGCCGCCGAGCATCGCCCCGATGGCGTCGTGGTACGGGTCGAAGAGCCAGGCGAGACGCCGCCGCCGATCGAGCTCGGTGAGATCCCGGTTGCCCGGGATCTCGTGGCCGTCGCTCACCGTGCGGAAGGCCTCGACATTGTCGGGGGCGCGATTGCAATCGACCACCAGACGCGAATATCCGGCGAGGACGGCCGGCGCGCCGAGCGCCGCCGACAATCCGCGCGTCAGCTCCGCGGCACCGATGTCCCAGGCGACGTGCTGCCAGGTGGCGAGCTCGGACAAACCGAGCCGCGCCAGCGCGCGCGGGAACGCGCGGCTCGCGTGATCGCAGACGACGAGGGCCGGCGCGGCGCCGACCTCGTTCAGGATGACGAAAGGAGGCGGGTCGTCGGCCCCGAGCAGCGGTCGGCCGTGGCGGTGAGGAATGGCGCGTCGGGTCATGAACGGGGTGACGATCGGCCCGCAGATTGTACCGGGGGGCTGGCCGGAGGCCACCCTCGAATGCGAACCACGTCACACCTTCGGGGGAGTAACGCCGCCTACTATGCCCCGAACCTCTCCCTTGCGGGGGGTTGCGGCGCTTTGCTGCGTGGCCCGGCGGCCGGGCCCGGTAACACCATGCACCCATTGCTCAGCAAGCAGCTCGACGAAGCGCGCCAGGAGAACGGTTCGCCGGATCTCCGGCGGCTGCTGCTTGCCATAAGCGCCGCCTATGCCGAATGGGACGACGAGCGGCGCGGGGTCGTCCGCTCGATGAAACTGCTGGCCGACGAGACCAGCGCTGCGGCGCGCGAGGTACGGGAGAACGCTGCGGCACAGCTGCAGGCCATCGTCGATCACGTCAAGGACGCGATCCTGACCGTCGACGAGATCGGGCGCATCGAGACCATGAATACCACCGGCGAGCGCGTGTTCGGCTACGACGAGGCCGAGGTCCGCGACCGGCGGCTCGACGTGCTGATCCCCTCGCTTGCGCGTCATCCGCGTCTCACCGGCGCACTCGACGAGCTCGCCGAATCCGTCGAGGACACCCAGTTCGATCTGGCGCCGCGCGAAACCCGCGGTCGACACCGCAACGGCACGCTGTTCGACGCCGAGATCGGCGTGAGCAAGGTCAAGCTCGACCGCCGATCGGTCTACATCGTGTGCCTCCGCGACACCACGGACCGCAAGCTGGCCGAGGCGGCGATCCGCGAGAGCGAGGCGCGCTACCGCACGCTGGTGGAGAACGCCCCCGAAGCGATCGTGGTGCTCGACACCGATGCCGGGCACTTCGTCGAATGCAACGACAATGCCGTGCGCTTCTTCAAGATGTCGCGCGAAGAGCTGCTGGCTGCCGGCCCCGAGCGGATCAGCCCGCCCGAGCAGCCGGACGGCACGCCGTCGTTCGGCATCTCGCGCGGCTACCTCGACCGGGCGCTCGCCGGAGAAGCGCCCTGCTTCGAATGGCTGCATCGCGACGCGCATGGCCACGACATCCCCTGCGAGGTGCGCCTCGTGCGGCTGCCGTCGTCCGGACGGCGCCTGGTCCGGGGCAGCATCACCGACATCACCGAGCGCAAGCGCAGCGATCTGCTCGCCGTCGGCGAGCGACGTGTGTTCGAGCGCATCACCGGGAACATCGACCTGTCCGCCATCCTCGAGGCAATCGCCGAGACGGCCGAGCGCGTCACGCCCGATGCGCTCTGCACCGTCTCCACCTTCGACGAGGTCTCGGCCGTGCTGCGTCACGTCGCGGGCCAGCGCCTGCCGCGCGAGTTCCTGGCCGCTATGGCCGAGGTCGCGATCGCCGCCCGCAACGGCTCCTGCGCCGCGGCAATCTTCCTGCAGCGCCAGGTCGTGGTCGCCGAGATTGCGCGCGACGCGCTCTGGGAGAACCTGCGCAAGCCTGCTCTCGCCGCCGGGCTACGCGCCTGCTGGTCGACGCCGATCCGCATATCCGACGGACGTATGGTCGGCACGGTGGCGCTCTACTTCCGCCAACCGCGCAGCCCCCTGAAGCGCGACTTCGAGCTGATGGCGCGCCTCACGGCGCTCGCCGGCATCGCCATCGAGCGCAAGCGCGCCGAAGAGGCGCTGCGAGTGAGCGAGGCGCGCTACCGAGGGCTGTTCGAGAACGTGATCGAGGGAGTCTACCGCGCCACCGGCGACGGACGCCTCGAGTCCGTCAATCCCGCGCTGGTGCGCATGCTCGGCTACGGGCGCGCCGACGAGCTGCTCGCCCTGCCATCGACGCGCGACCTGTACGTCAACCCCGCGGACCGCGATGCCGTGATGGCTGGCCTGGCGCGCGACGGCGTCGTGCGCAACGCCGAGTATCAGCTGCGCCGCCGCGACGGCGGCATCATCACCGTAGTCGAGAATGCGCGCGTGGTCCGCGACGAGCACGGCCAGGTCATCGGCCAGGAAGGCACGATCGCCGACATCTCGGTACGCAAGCAGGCGGAGATCCAGCTCTTCGAGGAGAAGGAAAAGGCCCAGGTCACGCTCGAATCGATCGGCGACGCCGTAATCACCGCCGACGCGGACGGCCGCGTCGAGTACCTGAACCCGGTTGCCGAACAACTCACCGGCTGGGACTCGCTCGAGGCGACCGGCCGGCCCGTCGGCGAGGTCCTGCAGCTGGTCAGCGAAGCGAATCGCCGCCCGATCGAGAACCCGATCGTCCGCTGCCTGCGCGAAGGACGCGTGGTCGAGGCCGTCGAGCAGTCGCTGCTCGTCAACCGTCGCGGGATCGAGATCTCGATTCAGGATTCGGCGGCGCCGATTCGCGATCGTGGCGGCCGGCTGGTCGGCGTCGTGATGGTGTTCCACGACGTGAGCCAGGAGCGAAGACTGCAACGCGCGCTCGCATATCAGGCAAGCCACGATGCGCTGACCGGCCTGATCAACCGCCGCGAGTTCGAGGCACGGCTCAACGAGGCGCTGCTCTCCGCCCGCAGCCGCGAGGGCGTGAGCCACGTTCTGCTGTACCTCGATCTCGACCAGTTCAAGGTGGTGAACGACACCTGCGGGCACCAGGCGGGCGACCGCCTCCTCAAGCAGCTCACCAGCGTCGTGCAGACGCGCATCCGGACGACCGATACGCTCGCGCGTCTCGGCGGCGACGAGTTCGGCGTTCTGCTGCAGGACTGCACGCTCGAGACCGCGCAGCGCATCGCCGAGAACCTGCGCCAGGCGATCCGTGATTTCCGCTTCGTCTGGCAGGATCGCGTCATGAACGTCGGCGTTTCGATCGGGCTGGCCGAGGTAACGGCGCATTCCGAATCGCTCGCAGCGGTCATGAGCGCCGCCGACGTCGCCTGCTACTCGGCGAAGGACTCTGGCCGCAACCGGATTCAGACCTACCGCCAGGGACGCGCCCCGGAGCGGCACCGCGAGATGCAGTGGGTGTCGCGCATCAACCGCGCCTGCGAGGAAGACCGCCTGCTGCTCGTCTGCCAGCCGATCGTCCCGATCCGCGCCGGCGTCGAGAAACTGCGGCACTTCGAGCTACTGTTGCGGATGAAGGACGAGAACGGGCTCACCGTCCAGCCATCGGAATTCATCCCCGCGGCCGAGCGCTTCAACCTGATGCCGGCGCTCGACCGATGGGTGGTGCGCCAGGCCTGCTCGCAGCACGCGCATCGCGGCGGCGGCACGCAGCGGGCGCCGTTCATGCTGGCGATCAATATTTCAGCGACGACCCTCAACGACGAGCAGTTCCTCGACTTCGTGCTTGCCGAGCTGGCCGCTGCCGACGTGAGTCCGGGCGCACTGTGTTTCGAGATGACCGAGACCGCGGCCATGAGCAGCCTCGCCAGCGCCAGGCACTTCATCCGCGAGCTGCGCGAGCGCGGCTGCCGCTTCTCGCTCGATGATTTCGGCAGCGGACTCTCGTCATTCATCTTCCTGAAGAACCTGCCGGTCGACTTCCTGAAGATCGACGGCCAGTTCATGCACAACGTCGCGCACGACCGCATCGACCGCGGCCTCGTTGGTGCGATCGCTCAGATCGGCCAGACGATGGGCATCCGCACCATCGCCGAGCGCGTCGACTCGGCCGACGTGCTGGCGCGGCTTGCCGACATCGGCATCGAGTACGCTCAGGGCCACTACATCGCGCAGCCGCGCCCGGTGGAGGAGCTGGCCACGCTCGTGGCGCTCGAGCCCGAGGTAGTGCGGCGCACCGCCTGAATTCCAATTCAGGCGCCGCGCCGCCGCTCGTGCTCCCTGAGCGCCCGCTTGCGCAGGCGGATCGAACCCGGAGTCACCTCGACCAGCTCGTCGTCCTCGATGAACTCCATCGCCTGCTCGAGCGTCATGCGCACCGGCGTGCTGAGGATGATGTTCTCGTCGCGGCCCGCCGCGCGGATATTGGTCAGCTTCTTCGCCTTCAAGGGATTGACGACCAGGTCGTTGTCGCGGCTGTGGATGCCGACGACCTGCCCTTCGTAGACCTCGTCGCCGGGGGTCACCATCAGCCGGCCGCGTTCCTGCAGGTTGAAGAGCGCGTAGGCGAGCACCGTGCCCTGCGCATTGGCGACCATCACGCCGTTCGGCCGCTGCGCGATCGGCCGATCGAGCACTGGGGCGTAGTGGTCGAAGACGTGGAACAGGAGCCCGAGCCCGGAGGTCAGCGTACGAAACTCGGTCTGGAAGCCGATCAGGCCGCGCGCCGGGATGATGTAATCGAGCCGCACCCGGCCCTTGCCGTCGGGCTGCATCCCGGTGAGCTGCGCGCCGCGGCTGCCGAGCGCAGTCATCACCGCGCCCTGACTCGCCTCCTCGATGTCCACGGCCAGCACCTCGTACGGCTCGCAGAGCCGCCCGTCGATCGTCTTCGTGACGACCTTCGGTCGCGACACGGCGATCTCGTAGCCTTCGCGGCGCATGTTCTCGAGCAGCACCCCAAGATGCAGCTCGCCGCGTCCGTAGACCTTGAACTTGTCCGGGTCGTCGGTCTCCTCGACCCGCAGCGCAACGTTGGTCAGCGCCTCGCGCACCAGCCGCTCGCGGATCTGACGGCTGGTGAGAAAGCGGCCTTCGCGCCCCGCAAATGGCGAATTGTTGACCTCGAAGGTCATGCTGATCGTCGGCTCATCGACCACGAGCGGCGGCAGCGGTTCCGGCTGGGACGGGTCGCAGAGGGTGTCCGAGATCGCCGGGTGGCCGATGCCGGCGAAGGCGACGATGTCGCCGGCCGTGGCCGACTCGATCTCGATGCGCTCCAGCCCGAGGAAGCCGAGGACCTGCATCACCCGCTCGGTTCGCACCGCGCCCGCACGGTCGACGACCGCAACCTGCATGTTGCGGCGGATCGTGCCGCGCTTGATGCGCCCGATGCCGATCGCGCCGACGTAGCTCGAATAGTCGAGCTGCGACACCTGCAGCTGCAGCGGCCCGTCGCGATCGACCGCGGGCGGCGGGCAATGGCGCACGATGGCCTCGAAGAGCGCGTTCATGTCTCCGCCGCGATGCGCGGGATCGGGCGACGCGAACCCCTGCAGCGCCGAGGCATACACCACCGGGAAGTCGAGCTGTGCCTCGGTTGCACCTAGCCGGTCGAACAGATCGAAGGTCTGATCGAGCACCCAGCTCGGCCGCGCCTCGGGTCGGTCGATCTTGTTGATGACGACGATGGGCCGCAGGCCGTGCACGAACGCCTTCTGAGTGACGAACCGCGTCTGCGGCATCGGCCCGTCCACGGCATCGACCAGCAGCAGCACCGAGTCGACCATCGACAGCACGCGCTCCACCTCGCCGCCGAAGTCTGCGTGCCCGGGCGTGTCGACGATGTTGATGCGGTAGTCGTCCCAGCGGATCGCGGTATTCTTGGCGAGGATCGTGATGCCGCGCTCGCGCTCGAGCGCATTGGAATCCATCACCCGCTCAGGGATAGCCTTGCGCGCATCGAGCGTACCGGACTGGCGCAGCAGCTGATCGACCAGCGTCGTCTTGCCATGGTCGACGTGGGCAATGATGGCGATGTTGCGCAACTGCGGCGCGGAATCGAGGCTCACGATAACGCCGGGGCCGGGGAAAAGGCGGCGAAGTATACGCACCGGACCCGCAGACGACGAGACCCCCGTCGGGGTCGCGTCTCGCGCATCCTGCCGAGGACCGGCGCCCGGCGCCGCTCGGCACTACTCGATCTGGACCACGAACGGCAGCGTGAATGTCGAGGATCCCGTATCGACCGTCAGGCGGCCGATCACGGCGCGACCGGGCGCAAAGGCTCCGGCAACGGCGGAGTCCACGGTCCACACCATCTCGTAGATCGGCAGCGTCTTGCTCAGCACTCGCCCCAGTACGCCATAGATCGGGATCAGCTGCGTGCTGTCGTCCGCAAACAGGTACGCGCCGCGACCGCGCAGCGCCAGCTCCGCCATGGCCAGTGAATCGACGTTGGCTCCCAGACCGATGGTCACGATGTCGACTCCGAGCTGCTCGCTCTGTTCCACCACGGTCACGCGCTGATCCGTGCAGTTCTGAAACGGGTCGGGCTGGACGTCGTCGCAGTAGATATCTCTGCCGTCCGAGAAGAGCACGACGGCGCGGCGCAGATTCGCGGGCGGGCTGGGAAGCGCGTCCGCCGTGTCATCCACGACGGTGAGCATCTGCCCCAGCGAGTCGTACAGCGGCGTGCCTCCGCCCTCCAGTGTTGCCAGCGAGTCGAGCGACGGGAACAGGGTTGCGCCGTTATTCGTGAATTCCGGCGCCGGGCACGGTGCGGCGTCGCACGGGTAGATCGTCAGCGGCGGATCGGGAATCTGCGCATCGGCGTCGTCGGCGAACGCGGCCAACATCACGCGGTTGTTGCTGCCGATGTCCTCGAGGTACACCTTGTTGGCGAAGATCCGGGCGTCCGTTGGATCCGTCTCTGCGATCGATTCGCTCGAATCGAGCAGCACCGCCGCCGCATAAGGGACCGGGCCGTCCGGATCGGGATCTGTGAAACTGAAGTCGGCCGGTGTCGCGTTCGCCACCGTGTAGTCGACATCGAAGCCCGCCGTGCTGCCGCGGACACAGTGCGGCTGCGACGGATCACCATCGTCCTCTGAGCAGTCCGCAAGCGAAAAGTCGGCCCCGGTCAGGTTCGTGACCGGTTGAAAGTCCTCGTCGATGACGAATACTCTGATTCGGAACGTAAAGCTCGAGCCGTCTGTGGGCTCGTCCGCAGCCGCGCGGGTCACACCGCCGGCCGCGTTCGTCACGCGCTCTATCACGAAGTCCACGTTGGTCGTGGCACCGGCGTTGACGGTAACAGTCTGTGCGGGAGGCTCGACGAGTCCGTCGGCCGTGGCCGAAACATTGACCGACCCCGTCGGCACCTGCGTCACGGTCGCCGTGCCGTCCGAGCCGGTCGTCGCCCTGCGCGTGGTGCTGCCGATCGTCGCCTCGATCGTGACATCGTTGACCGGCGCGTCGAACTGATCGACCACCGTCGCCGCGATCTGCCCCGTCTCGGTATTGCCGCCGTCGTCGCCGCCCCCGCCCCCGCCGCAGGCGCCCGCGAGCGAGACCAGGGCGATGACTGCAAGCGAACGTAACGCTCGGGCTGCACTCGCGTGAGTTGTCGCATGACGCCCTTCGACCCTGACGCTGCTGTCCATATTGTTCGTGGCTCCGTTGCTGCTCCGAATCGACCGATCCGCCGTGCCTTTCCTTTGCGTTGCGGATGAGCCTTACCGAGGATTGTGCCCTAAATTCGCGTCAGCTCTTAAAAATTGACATAACAGCAAGCGGCTGGTCAGGATCCGCCGGCATCGGGCGGAGGAGATTCAACCGGCGCAGCCGACGACCCGCTCTGTGCCGCCGGCTTGTCGGCTGCGGGAGGCGTGCCGATCACGACAGGCACCGAGAAGGTGCGCGCATCCGCCTGAACCTTGGTGGCCATGCGCGCCACCACGCCCACGTAATACAGACCGGGAGCATCGCCCACGGCCAGCACCTGTGAGGTATAGCGCTCGCCGGCCTGCACGCCTTCGAACCGCACGTTCACCGGACTCGTGATTCGCAAACCCGGCGTCGCGGAGAGTTGCGCGTCGATCGAATCGGCAGCCAGGCGCGGCACGAACATCAGCTCGATGGCGAAGGCCTGGCCGGTCTCCGGACGCGGCGCGACCTCGTACTGCAGATCGAGCTCGGCGCCCGCCTCGTTCGACGTGACGGCATTGGCGGGCCGGCGCTCGTCGCGCAGCGTGTCGGCAGGCGTCGCCGTGCCCGGGGCGTCCGCCGGCTGAGCGGCGGCTTTCGGCTCCGCCTCGCCGTTCGGCTCCTTCCCGCCGCAGCTCGCGATGCCGACGGCCAACGTCGCGAACAGCAGGAAACCCGTCGCCAACCGAGCGTGTTTGGACATGGCTGTGACTCTCGCGAAGCGCATCGAGCGATGATGAGGTTATACGATACGAGGCGTGGCTGCGCTCAGTTCCGTTGCAGCGCGGGCTCGCGCTGCAGCCGTCGCTCCCATTCGAGTTGCGTACGCACGATCGTCTCCAGGTCGTCGAAGCGCGGCGTCCAGTTGAGCGCCTGGCGGATGCGCACTGCAGCCGCGACCAGCGTCGGCGGATCGCCCGCGCGTCGCGGTGCTTCCCGGATCGTGAGCGGCGCACCGTGCAGGCGTTCCACCATGCGCAGCACCTCGCGCACGGAGTAACCGTGCCCGTAGCCGCAGTTCAGCACCGTCGTGACTCCGCCGTCGCGCAGGTAATCGAGCGCGCGCAGGTGTGCGTCGGCAAGGTCCTCGACGTGGATGTAGTCGCGCACGCCCGTGCCGTCAGGCGTGGGGTAGTCGGTCCCGAAGATCGATACGTCCGGCCGTGCGCCCATTGCGTGCTGGCAGGCGACCTTGACGAGCAGCGTCGACGCCGGCGCCGTGTGCCCGATCCGCCCGCCCGGATCGCTGCCCGCCACGTTGAAGTAGCGCAGCGCCACGTAGCGCAGCCGCGACGCCTGCGCCAGGTCGCGCAGCATCCACTCGCTCATGAGCTTCGATGTCCCGTACGGATTGATCGGCTCGGTCACCGTTTCCTCGCTCGCCACTCCGCCATCGGGCACTCCGTACACCGCCGCGGTCGAGGAGAAGACGAACTGGCGTAGACCGGCGCGGTCGCAGCACTCGAGCAACGCGCGAGTCGCACAGGTGTTGTTGCGGTAGTACCTGAGCGGGTCGGCGACGGATTCGGGCACGATGGTGTGCGCGGCAAAGTGCAGTACCGTTTCCACCCGGTGCTCGGCCAGCACGCGATCGACCAGTCCGCGATCGCCGACGTCGCCCACGATCAGCGGGGCGTTGAGCACGGCGCTGCGATAGCCGGTGCTGAGGTTGTCCAGGACGACGACCCGCTCGTTGCGCTCGCAGAGCTGACGCACGACATGGCTGCCGATGTAGCCGGCGCCGCCGGTGACCAGGACGGACTGCATCCGTCGAATCGTAGCAGCCGCGGCGCCTGCCGATTGAGACTTGCGTTCCGGGCCGTTACCGTGGCGTGCGTGAACGACTCGCGCGCCCATCCGTATTCGCGCCTCACGCCGGATGTCATCGTCGACTCCGTGGAAGCCGCCGGTTGCAGGAGCGACGGCCGGCTGCTGCCGCTCGGCAGCTACGAGAACCGCGTCTACCAGGTCGGCATCGAGGGTGGCGAGCCGCTGGTCGTCAAGTTCTACCGCCCGGGTCGCTGGTCCACGGCTGCGATCCTGGAAGAGCACGAGTTTGCCGCGGAGCTCCATGAGGCCGAGATTCCGGTCGTCGCGCCGATCGCTTCTGCCGGGCGCACGCTGTTCGAGATCGAAGGTTTCCGTTACGCGCTCTATCCGCGCCGCGGTGGGCGCTGGCCCGAGCTCGCGACGCGCGACGATCGCCGGCGCATGGGGCGTTTTCTCGGTCGTATCCACCTCGTTGGCGCGCGACGATCCTTCCGGCACCGCGCCGTGCTCGACTGGCGCACGCTGGGCCGGGACTCAGTGCGCTACCTGCTCGGCGCCGGCTGGATACCCGAGCACCTGCACGCGGCGTACACGAGCGTGACCGCCGATCTGCTGGCCCGCGTCGAGCGGCGCTTTGCCGAGACCGTCGACCTGCGCCGCATCCGGCTGCACGGCGACTGTCATCCCGGCAACGTGCTGTGGGACGACGGACCGCATTTCGTGGACCTCGACGACTGCATGACCGGGCCTGTGATGCAGGACCTGTGGATGCTGCTCTCGGGGCAGGCCGAGGAGTCGGCGGTGCAGCTCAGCGACTATGTGGATGGTTACTGCGAGTTCGCGGACTTCGACTGGCGCGGCGTGCGACTCACCGAGGCGCTGCGCACGCTGCGCCAGATCAGCTACGCGGCCTGGCTGGCCCGGCGCTGGGATGACCCGGCTTTCCCGCGCGCTTTTCCGTGGTTTGCCGAACCGCGCTACTGGGAGCGTCACGTGCTCGATCTTCGCGAGCAGCTGGCCGCGATCGAGGAGCGCTGAACCGGGTGCGCAAACGATCGCGTGGCGCGGCCATATCAAGCAAATTCAGTGGCTTGCGGCGCCAGCGGGACGCGCGGCCGCGTTCCCCGTCCGCCGAGGCGGGCCGCGGGCGGTCGGCGGCGGTGTCAAATCGGCCGACGGGGCGACCCCTTCCCCGCCGCTAGAATGACTTCGTGAGATCGCTACGACCGCGCTCGCTCAGCGGCCTGATTCTGGTCGGATTCGCCCTCGTTTCGATGCCGTTGCTGGCCGGCGTCGTCAGTGCGGCGCTCACCATCACCCGGCTCTCCGATTCGAGCGAACGGCTGGTGCTGCACGGAGTCGAGGCCACGCGCTACACGCAGGCGATCGTACGCCAGATCGCCGCAATGGAACGCAGCGCGCGTCTGTATCAGCTGCTTGGCCGCGCTGAGCTCCTCGACGTCTTCGACGAGAACCGGCGTCGCATGGATACCGTGCTCACGGCGCTCGAGACGCTGCCGGGTGACGACGCCCGTCAGGGCTTGATCGGCGAGCTGCGGCGGCACACAGCCGCGATCGCGGACGGACTCCACTCCGTGGAACGTCTCGAAGTCGCCGCTGGTCTGCGCGCCTTCGGCCCGCTTTCGCAGATCGGTGGGCAGCTCTCCGTGCTTGCGGGTCGCCAGATCGACCGCGAGCTGGCGCGGCTGCAATCGGACACCGAGCGGGCGCGCGCGCGGCTCTTCTGGCAGGCCGCCGCACTGGTGCCGATCAGTCTCGGCTTCGCCTTCGTCTTCACGCTGCTCCTTGGCAGGCCGATCCGGGACATCGACGAGGCGATCCGCAAGCTCGGACACGGCGACCTCGTCGATCCGATCACCGTCCGGGGCACGACCGACCTCGAGGCGCTGGGTCGACAGATCGAGTGGTTACGACGGCGCTTGCTCGAGGTCAGCGAGGAGCGGGAGCGCTTCCTCCGGCACATGTCTCATGAGCTGAAGACCCCGCTGGCCAACATCCGGGAGGGCACGGAGCTGCTGCTCGACGGCTCGGTCGGCGCGCTGACGCAGGGACAGACCGAGGTGACAGCGATCCTGCGCGAGAACAGCCTGAACCTGCAGCGGCTGATCGAGAATCTGCTGTCATACAGCGCCTGGCAGGTTCAGTCCCGGGCGCTGTCGCTCACCGCGGTCGAGCTCGGACCGTTGGCTCGTTCCGTTCTGGACAGTCATCAACTCTCGATTGCGGCCAAGCGGCTGAAGCTGCGCTTCGAGGTCGAGCCACTGGTGGTGCGGGCCGATCGGGGCAAGCTGCGCCTGATCCTCGAGAACCTGCTGTCCAATGCGATCCGCTTCACCCCGCCGGACGGCACCGTGCTGGTGCGGGCGCGGCGGGGCTCCGAGGGCGAATGGCAGCTCGATGTAGCCGACACCGGGCCGGGCATCCCGGCGGCCGACCGCAGCCGGGTCTTCGAGCCTTTCTACCAGGCGGGTACGCCGGAGACCGGTTACGTGCGGGGAACCGGGATCGGTTTGTCCGTGGTCCATGACTTCGTCGCCGCGCACGGCGGACGCGTGGAGTTCATGGACGGGGAGTTCCCGGGAGCGCACCTGCGGGTCACCTTCCCGCTGCAGCCCGCTGAACCGGCAGCCTCCGAGGGCGTCGAAAAGCCTTACAGTGAGGCGGCGGAGCGAGGCCTCGGTAACATCTAGTTCATTGAAGCGACAGATTTTTTTCTCCTTGGCACACATGTTGCTTTAAGTAAAGCGCGGTCTCGAGGATCGACCGTAGCCAACCTGGACGGGCTGACGAGGAGCAAAAACCACATGAAAATCAAGAATCTGCTGGCTGGTGTCGCGGCTGCGGGCGCACTGGCGCTCGGCAGCCAGGTTGCGCAGGCCGGCATCATCTGCACGGGCTGCGAGTACGGCGACGACGCCGGGACGTACATCGGCACGTACAACCCTGTCACATTCGACTTCGGCACGTTCCAGCACTCGGACGTCGCCGTGGACGTTGGCACTCAGACCGCCTTTGAGGACTTCTGGGTGTTCGACCTCGATCCGGGCGGCAGCGGCTCGATCTCGGCCGACTTCACCGCGTTCACGAGCATTGGCGGCTTCGAGGGTGCGCTTTACGCGGACGGTGGCAGCACCTGCGCTGGGAGCGACTGCTCGAACATCGTGCTGGGCGCGCTGCTCGACTCGGCAACAAGCGTGAACCGGCGCTGGGAGATCATCGCCGACAGCCTCCCCGCCGGCCGTTACATCATCGTCGTGAGCGGCACGACCAACGCGAGCGGGACCAGCGCCTACACCGGCCAGCTGGCGTTCATCCCTGAGCCGGGCACGCTGGCCCTGCTCGGATTCGGCCTGCTGGGCATGGGCTTCAGCACCCGTCGGCGCCGTGCCTGAGAGCGCGTTGTAACCCGTCCTCCGAGTCCTTCGGAACCGAGCGGCGATCGAAAGATCGCCGCTTTCTTTTTCGGGCCGGCCTTTTTCCCGTCGGCCTTAAGCACTCCCCCGACGACGGTACTACGATACGGTCGCATGACCGTTCAAATCCGCCACCTCATCTGTCTGCCGGCCTTGCTGGCGACAGCCCTGCTCAGCGCCTGTCAGACCGATGCCGAGCGGCCATCCGCCCGACCGGCCGCCGCGGCGCCCGCCGCCCGTGAGGCGGGCCTGCCGATCCCGAGATATCTCCAGGCTCTGGACGACATGGCCGCCGGCGACCTGACACGCCAGCAGGCGATGCTGCTGGCGGCCCGCAGCGCCTGGCAACAGGACGCCACCCCTGCCAACACGCTTCGTTACGCGCTGGTGCTCGGCACGCCCGGCCATGACGACAGCAACCCGCTTGAGGCGAGCCGCCTGCTCGCGGGGCTGCTCACCGCGCCCGAACGCCTGTCCCCCGACGAGGTCAAGCTGGCAAGTGCCTTCCAGCGCGAATTCACCGCGCGGGTCTCGCAGTACGCCGACCTCGCGCGCGCGCGCATCGACACCGAGGCGCGGCTGCGCGCCGCCGAGGCCGAGGCGCAGTCGCGCATCAACGCGCTCTCGACCGATCTTGCGCGCGCCCGCCGCGAGCGCGACACCATCCAGGAGAAGCTCGACGCCATCGCGGATATCGAGAAGACCCTGATGGAGCGCGACGGCGCCGCGGCCGCGCCCGACGGCGCCCTGCCGTGAGCGCGATGCGCAAGCAGCGTCCGGCGCGAATCCTGGTCGTCGACGACGACCCGGGGCTGCTGCGCCTGCTCACGATCCGGCTCCGGTCGGAGAAGTACGAGGTCGAGCCGGTCGCCAGCGCCGCCGGGGCGCTCGAATCGGCGACGTTGTTCCGGCCGGATCTGGTGATTTCGGACCTGCGCATGGCGGAGATCGACGGCATCGGCCTGCTCCGCGAGTTGCAGAAGCGCTGGCCGGGCCTGAGCGTGATTCTGCTCACGGCTCACGGCACGATCCCCGACGCTGTGCGCGCCACGCAGTCCGGCGCATTCGCTTTTCTCACCAAACCGCTCGAAAAGGACCACCTTCTGGCGGAAGTGGGGCGCGCGCTCCGCACCGCGGGCTGAGTCGAACAGAACGAGGTAAGGCAGACGGAGTTCGTGACACGCAATTCCCAGCTCTCGGACCTGCTCGCACGGGCGCGCATGGTGGCGAACGCGGACCCCGCGGTGTTGTTGACCGGCGAATCCGGCACCGGCAAGGAGCTGCTGGCGCGTGCGATTCACACCTTCAGTCCGCGCCACGACGCGCCGTTCGTCGCGATCGACTGCGGGATGCTGGTGCCCGAGAACGGCGCGGAACGGCTGGCGGCCGCCCTACGGGCCGCCGACGGCGGCACGATCTTCCTGCGCAACGTCGATGCGCTGTCGGAGGAGCTGCAGCAGCAGCTCGCGGAGAGCGTCCCTCCCCACGAAGGGGACAGTGGAAGCGCCTCGCGACGCGCCGCCGCGCGATTCATCGTGACGAGCGAGCGGCGGCTGGACGAGCTGGTCGCGGCGCAACAGTTCTCGGAGGGCCTGTTCGACCGCCTCAATGGCCTGCACCTGGATCTGCCGCCACTTGCGAAGCGCCGCGAGGACATTCCGCTGCTCGTGGCACGATTTCTCGACGAGACGGCGGCAGAGACCGGACAGCCGCGCCGCAGCATGTCCCCGCAGGCGCTCGAGGTGCTGGCTGCAGCCTCGTGGCCCGGCAACGTGCGCGAGCTGCGCCAGGTGGTGCGCGAGGTCGCCTCGCTCGCGGTGGGAGCCGTCATCTCGCCGGAGCTCGTCAAGCAGGCCATGGGGCAGACGACGCGCATGCCGTCGTTCGACGAAGCGCGCGACGAGTTCACGCGCGCCTACCTCACGCAGCTGCTGCAGATCACCAAGGGTAACGTCTCGCAGGCGGCGCGCCTCGCCAAACGCAACAGGACGGATTTCTACAAGCTGCTCACCCGACACAGCGTGTCGCCGGATGACTTCAAGGAATAAGCCGGTGAGCCGCGTGTGGCTTGCGGCGCTGGCCCTGACGCTGGCGGAGCCCCTTCGGGCCGAGATTCCCTGCGCAGCGGCAAGCGACTCGTCTGGTTTCGAGCCTGCGGCGATCGACTCCGGCCGTCGCGTCCTGCGCGTCGGACCCGGGCGGACGCTTGCGACGCCCGGCGCGGCCGCGCGCACGGCGCACGACGACGACGTGATCCTGATCGACGCGGCCGAGTACCCGGACAGCCGCGCCGTCTGGCCGCAGAAGCGCTTGCTGATTCGCGGCGTGAACGGCCGGCCCCGTCTCGTCGCCGGCAGGGAGCTGGCACAGGGCAAGGCGATCTGGGTCGTCACCGGCGACGAGGTCGTCGTCGAGAACGTGGAGTTCTCGGGGGCGAGGAGTCCGGATCACAACGGTGCAGGCATCCGTGCCGAAGGGCGGCGGCTCACCGTCCGTGCGGCGTCCTTTCACGACAACGAGACGGGCATCCTCACCAGCAACGACCCCGAGCAGGAGCTCACTGTCGAGTACAGCGAGTTCGCGCGCAACGGTCACGAGAACGGCCTGGCACACAACCTGTACGTCGGCTCGATCCGGCGCTTCGAGCTGCGCTTCTCGAGTTCGAGCGGTGCGCGCATGGGCCATCTGGTCAAGAGCCGCGCGAAGGAGAATCTGATCGAATACAACTGGCTCGCCGACTTGCCGGCGGGCCCGGCGAGCTACGAACTCGACTTTCCACGCAGCACGAATGCCACGGTGCTCGGCAACCTCATCCTGCAATCGCAGGCGAGTCCGAACGCCACCATGCTGAGCTACGGGGCCGAGGACAACGGCCGCGCGCCCGCGGGAAGGTTGCGCGTTGTCTCCAACACCTTCGTCAGCCTGCGGAGCCTGCCGGTGTTCATTGCCAACCGCTCGCCGCAGGCTGCGCTCGTCGTCCACAACGTGTTCGGCGGCGCGGCGGGACAGGCGGTGCGCGGCACGGCGGACGCGCAGCGCAATCTGGCCGTTCCGTTGAGCGGGTTCGCCGAGCCGCGCGCAGCGAACTTCCGCCTGCGCGATCCGGCAGGCGTTGCGCGCACGGATGCAGCCGACGCAGGCGCTGCGGCGGATCTGCTGCCGCGTTACGAGCCCGTGCCGGCGGCTGGCAGGCGCCCGCGAGCGGCCGCCGGTCTCCCCGGTGCCTTCGGATCCTGCAGCGGGCCTGGATCCTGGTGACGGCCGCCATGAGCGGACCGCGGCAGGCAGCCGTGCTGGTCGCCGACGTGCATGCGATCGGCATGCTCGGCGTGCTGCGCTCGCTGGGCCGCGCTGGCTACGATACGCACGGCTACTCGCAGCGCCCCGACGCGTTGGGACTGCATTCGCGCTTCAACCGCCACCCGGTCCGCGCGCCCGCGTACGGCGACGCGGCGTTCGTCGACTGGCTGCGCAGCTATCTGGTCGAGCACCGGATCCGCGTCCTGTTGCCAACCGAAGCGCTGTTGCTCGAGCTGCGAGGACGGCTCGAGGAGTTCCGGCCCTGGTTGCCGCTGCTGCCCGAGGCGCAGGTCGTCTATCGCTGCCTGTCCAAGTGCGACGTGCTGCGCTCGTTCACCGCCGCGCCGGCGGATCACGCCGTGCGGCGCCACCTGCCGGCAGCGCTGGTATACGACACCGGCCAGATTCCCAGCACCTCGGACCTCGCGCCGCTGCGGGCACCGTACTGGATCAAGGCAGATGCGGTGCACGCCCAGGGCCCCGTGCGCGGACTGGTGCGCCGTGCCACCACGCCCGCCGAGGCGGTGCGCGCGGCGAGCGAGGCGCTCGCCGGATACTCGCGTGTGCTGGTGCAAGGCAATGCTCGACCGCCACAGCAGGCGGGCGTGAATCTGCTGGTCGTCGATGGGGCACCCGTGCTGGAGTCGATGATGCTGTCGCTGCACGACAATCCGCACACCGGCGGCACCAGCGGCCTGCGCCGCTCGTGGTGGCATGACCGCATGCGCGACGACGCGCTGGCGCGGGTCCGCCATCTGGGCTGGAGCGGTGTGGCGATGCTCGAATACAAGTGGGATCCCGTGAGCGACGACTTCGAGTTCATCGAGATCAACTCGCGATTCTGGGCGGCGCTGCATCTGGACCTGTACGCCGACGCCGACTTCCCGCGCCTGCTCGTCGAATGCCATCTCGACGGCCACAGTGGCCCTGCGACGCGCGGCGTGACGGGCCTGACGAGTCGCTGGACGCTACCCACCGACTGGGGCCACATGGTTTCGGTGCTGCGCGATCCGGCGGCGCCGTCTGCCGCTCGGCTGCGGGCCGTGCTCGGCTTCTGCAGCCTGTTCCTGCATCCCGGCGTGCGCGATGATCTGCGGTTTCCGGGCGACGCCGGACCCTACTTCCGGCAATGGCGCAGCTTCCTCATCGAGTCGTTGCGCCGCCGCTGATCGCCCTCGCGCGCGGCTCACGCGGATACCGCCCGGCGCAACGTCAGCACCGGCTCGCGCAGCAGTGCGAGCAAGCCTGTCAGCGCCGCGTCGAACAGCTCCGACGGATAGGCTTCGGAATCGAGGAAGCGAGGCAGCTCCAGGGGGTCGGTTGCCGCATAGCTGAGACCGTGCCGCGTCGTGGTCGCGCTCATGATACCGAGCGCGCGCAACCACGCCTTCTGGTGCACACGATATTCACCGCTCGGATAGCAGAAGTGGACCGGTGTGACGCCGGTGAGGCTCTCGAGGTAGCGTCGGTTGCGCTCGAGCTCTTCCATGCAAGCAGACTGGTCGCCAGGCGGAAATCGATGCCGATGCGTGTGGAGCTGCAGATCCACGCCCGAGGCGCTCAACTCGCGCAGCTCGGCGGCGGACATGAGGTGAAACGTGCGCCGCGCGAGCACGGCATCGATGTCGACTTCGAGCCGCGAGGCGATCTCGCGCAGGAACCCCAGTCGCTCGCCGGCCGGCAGGTTTTCCTCCGCATGCCGCGTCAGCCGGTCGGCCAGGCGGTTTCGCGCAGCGCCACCGGCCAGCGACTGGCGGGTGTCGAGTCCAGGGGCGATACTCGCCAGGCTCACGTCGGACCGCGGGGACTTCCACAGCAGATAGCGCCCGAGAACGTTCAGGACCGGCAGCTGCGACTCGGAGTAATAGCTCGTCACGTACACGGTCGCCGGCAATCCGAATTCGCGCAGCACCGGCCAGGCATGCCGGTAGATGCCGTGCCAGCCGTCGTCGATGGTCACGACCGCGAGTCCGCGCTCGACATCGCGCGCCGCCAGACGCGCGACCGCCTCCGCCAGCGGCACGACCCGATGCCCGACCGCAAGCAGGCGCTGCATACGGGCGCGGAAAGTTGCGGCACGCATGAACAGCATGGGTTGAAAGGCGGCTTCCTCGCCGTCGCAGAAGCCGTGGTAGGCGAGGATGCGCACGCCGCGTGCGGTCAACGCACGCGCGAGACGAGATATGCCGAGCCGGGAGCAGGTGTTCAGGAATGCGGTCTTCATACGGCCGTAGTGGTCGCAGCGGCCCGAAGCCCGGCCACGACCGGCAAGACTAGACTATCGCCGCAGGAAGTTCTTGCGTACCGTCACACACCCGAACGACGCGGGCACGCCCGACCGATGCCGACCGTAACCTCCGCAATGCGTGCAGCCGTCTCGCGCCGCCTCGCCGGCCACGAGCGACAGGTGCTTCAGCCGCCCGCGCGGCTTGCCTATCGACCGCTGTTCGTCATCTCGCTGCCGCGTTCCGGATCCACCCTGCTCTATCAGCTGCTGCTGCAGCGATTCCGGTTCGCATACTTCAGCAATCTCATGGCGGCGTTCCCGGACAGCCCTGTCACCGTGGGCCGGTTCACGCGCTGGCTCGGCGGTCAGCGTCCGCCCGACGATCTGCGCAGTCACTTCGGTACGACCCGTGGCTGGCGCGGGCCGAACCAGGGCTGGGCGATCTGGAACCGCTGGCTGTCGCCGACCGAGGATTTCATCGATCCCGCGAGCGTCGATCCGCGCGCCCTCGGCGAAATGCGCGCGACGCTGCACGGGCTGCAGCACGCGCAGGGGGCACCTTTCATCAGCAAGTGGCAGCGTCACGCGCCGCGGCTCCGCGCGCTGGCCGCGGCAATCCCCGAAGCGCTCTTCCTCTATCTGCGGCGCTCGCCGGAGATGACCGCGCAGTCGATTCTGGCCGGGCGGCGACGCTTCCTCGGCGACGAAGCGGCGTGGCTGTCGGCGCGACCGCGTGACTATGAGCGGATCCGGACGCTCGAGCCGCTGGAGCAGGTGTGTGCTCAGGTCGTCGCGCTCGAGCGCGATCTGCGCGAGGATCAGGAGCTGATCGGCACCGAGCGCTTCATGTTCATGAGCTACGAGGCGCTGTGCCTCGCGCCGCAGGCAGTGCTCGACGGCTTCGCGGAATGGTACCGCGAGCGCACCGGCAACCCGCTCGCGGTGCGCCGCGAGCTGAATACCACGATCGACGCGCAGTACCGGCTCAGCGTCCCGCCCGGGGAGTTCGAGCGGATCCGCAACGTCCTCGAGCGCATGTATGCGACGGAGTCGCCTGCCTGATTCCGCCCGGCGCCGGCCCCTGCCAAGCACTTCACCTTTCCAGGGCCACGACCGCCGCTAGACTACGCGGCGGATACGCCGTTTACGGAACCCCAGAGATGACGGGACTGCTCTCCGACCTTCCGCTGCAGACCGCCGCACGCGCTCCGGAGCGCATCGCGCTGCGGCAAAAGGACGCGCTCGTCAGCTACGCGGCTCTCGCGGACGCCGTCGAGGCCGCGGCGCACGGCCTGTGTGCGTCCGGTCTGGGGCGTCAGGATCGCGTCGCCGTCTATGTGAACAAGCGAGTCGAGACGGTCGTGGCGTGCTTCGCGGCAGCGCGCGCCGGCGGCGTGTTCGTACCGGTCAATCCGCTCCTCAAGGCAGCGCAGGTCGGTCACATCCTGCGCGACTGCGGTGCGACGGCGCTCGTGACGAGCGCGGACCGGCTTGCGGAAATCGCGCCAGAGCTCGCCTGCGCCCCGGACTTGCGCATCGTGATCGTGGTAGGGGGCGGCGCAAGCGCATCCCCCCCAGCGGTGGATCTGGCGCAGATGTCCTGGGCGGAGCTGCTGGCGGCCGGACCCCGGCCGCTGCACCGAGTGGTCGACATCGATGTGACCGCGATTCTCTACACCTCCGGCAGCACCGGGCGACCCAAGGGAGTCGTGCTTTCCCACCGCAACATGGTGAGCGGCGCGTTGAGCGTCGCCGAATATCTCGGCAACACCCCCGGCGACCGGCTGCTCGCCGTGCTGCCGTTCAGCTTCGATTACGGGTTCAGTCAGTTGACGACCGCGTTTCTGACCGGCGCAAGCGTGTCTCTGATCGATCATCTGTTCGCGAAGGACGTGATCTCTGCGGTGCAGCGCGACCGCATCACGGGCCTCGCTGCCGTGCCGCCGCTGTGGATCCAGCTGGCGGATCTCGTCTGGCCGTCGGGCATCGACACGCATCTGCGCTATATCACGAACTCCGGCGGCCGCATGCCGCGAGCGACGCTCGACAAGCTGCGCGCGGCCCTGCCGCGCACACGACCCTACCTCATGTACGGTCTCACCGAAGCGTTTCGGGGCACCTACCTGCCGCCGGAAGAGATCGACCGCCGTCCCGACTCGATCGGCAAGGCGATACCAAACGCGGAGATCATGGTCGTGCGCCCGGACGGAAGCCCATGCGACGCGGACGAACCCGGCGAGCTGGTGCAGCGCGGCGCACTGGTGGCGCTCGGCTACTGGAACGATCCCGAGAAAACCGCCGAGCGCTTCCGACCCGTGCCGGCGCAGCGTCGCGAACTGCCGCTCACCGAGATGGCCGTCTGGTCGGGCGATACAGTGCGGTGCGACACGGACGGTTACCTGTACTTCGTCGGTCGGCGCGACGAGATGATCAAGACTTCGGGCTATCGCGTCAGTCCGACCGAGGTCGAGGAGATCGTATATGCATCCGGTTTGGTTGGCGACGCTGTGGCCGTCGCCGCGCCGCAACCAGCGCTCGGCGAGGGCATCGTGCTGATAGCCACGCGGCCCGACTCGGGCGCGGCGGCGGAGGATGAGCAGCTGCTGGCGCACTGCCGCGCGCGAATGCCGACCTACATGGTGCCGCACCGCATCGAGTGGCTCGAATCGCTGCCCCGCAATCCGACCGGCAAGTTCGACCGTCCGGCACTCGCCGCGCGCGTGCGCGACTCATTCGGTGACGCCCAGTGACGCTCGACGTCTTCGCCCGGCACGCCCCCCTGCCCTGGTTCGAGGCCCGGGACGGAGAGCTCATGATCGCCGGCCGGCCGGTTTCCGCCATCGCCGCGGAGGTCGGCCGGACTCCGTTCTACGTCTACGATCGTACGGTGATGACGCGCAAGGTCGAAATGCTGCGCGCGGCCTTGCCGACCGACGTCGGGCTGCATTACGCGATCAAGGCGAACCCGCTGCCCGGCGTCGTGCGGCATCTTGCCGCTTTCGTCGACGGACTCGATGTCGCCTCCGCGGGTGAGCTCGCCGTCGCGATCGACACGGACGTCGCGCGGACCGACATCAGCTTTGCCGGCCCCGGCAAGACGGTCATGGAGCTCGAGCAGGCCGTTGCGGCTGGCATCGTCGTCAACATGGAATCGCCGCGCGAGATGCACCGCCTGGCCGAGATTGCGCGGCGCAGCGGCACGCGGCCCCGCGTGGCGGTGCGCGTCAATCCGGATTTCGAGCTCAAGACAGCCGGAATGAAAATGGGCGGCGGGCCGAAACAGTTCGGTGTGGACGCGGAAGCCGTGCCGGCGATGCTGGCGGAGCTGGCCCGCCTGCCGCTCGAGTTCTGGGGATTCCACATCTTCAGCGGCTCGCAGAATCTGCGCGCGGACGTCCTGATCGAGGCGCAGGAGAAATCGGCTGCGCTCGCCATTGAGCTCGCACGACGCGCGCCGGCTGCGGTGCGGCTGCTCAATCTCGGCGGCGGATTCGGTATCCCGTACTTCCCCGGCGACAAGCCGCTCGATCTCGCCCCGATCGGCGGGCACCTGCGCGAGCTGGTGCCGCGCATCCGCGCCGAGCTGCCCGACGCGCAGGTCGTGCTCGAGCTCGGACGTTTCCTGGTCGGCGAGTCCGGCGTATACGTGTGTCGCGTGCTCGATCGCAAGCTGTCGCGTGGTCATGTCTTCCTGATCACCGACGGCGGGCTGCATCATCATCTCGCAGCGTCGGGGAATTTCGGGCAGGTGCTGCGCAAGAACTATCCGGTGCTGGTGGCGAACCGCATCGGCACGGGGCGGCGCGAGCTGGCATCGGTGGTCGGGCCACTCTGCACTCCGCTCGACCTGCTCGCCGACCGCATGGAGCTCGATCAGGCGCGCGAAGGCGACCTGATCGCGGTGTTTCAGTCTGGCGCATACGGATTCAGCGCGAGCCCGCTGCGATTCCTGAGTCATCCGGCGCCGCTCGAAGTCCTGCTTTGACGTAATGCGCTGCATCGATCGTTGAAAGACGCAGGCTGAGAGTTGCGTCTCAGCCCACGCGGCTCGATCCATCGAATACTTCACCCGACGCACCAAGGGCAAACCCGTCGCAAGGCGGGGACGCAAAGCCTCCGGTCCCTGCGCAGTTGTCGCAGGCGATAGCGGGGTTGCCGGAGCGCAGGACCGCACTCCCGCGCACGCACGTCCCCTCCGTGGTCGGCCGGCCCGCCTGCCGAGTCCTCTGTCCTCGATGCGCCACGCAACCCCGCAGCGCGTCCGTGCGCGATGCGCCGGATCACGACGAGGAACAGAGCGATGCAGCTGATGACCGGTCCGAAGGCACTCGTGCTCGGTGCGTTGCTGGTTGGGCTGGCCGGATGCGGGGACGAAGACGGCGGTTTCTTCAGCAGCTTCGGCGCGGGTCTGACACAGAACAGCCCGCCCATCATCAGCGGTACACCGAGGACCAAGGTCCAGATCGGCGAACTCTATACGTTCACGCCGCGGGCGAGCGATCCGGAGGAACAGCCGCTGCGGTTCAGCGTCGCCCGTCGGCCCGGCTGGTTGACGTTCGATGAGCGCACCGGCCGCCTCGCGGGGACTCCGCGAAGCAGCGACGTCGGCGAATTCTCCGGCGTGACTATCACTGTGAGCGACGGCAGAGCGCAGCGAACGCTCCTGCCGTTCACCATCAGTGTCGAGCAGGCGAGCGCGACGCCGACGCAGCCACCGGCGGAAGAACCGCCCGTGAGTCCGCCGGAGATGCCGGGGGCGGGCGGGCCGTTCCGCTTCGCAGAGGTACCCGAGGTCGTATTCGTGCGCGGGCATCGCGAGAACGAGCACCTCGGGATCTTCCATCTCGATACGCGCAATCGCTGGACACCCGGCGACCTTCACAACCGAAGCGGCTGGACGCCGCGTGTTGCGACACAGCTCGAGGTGCTCGACGGTGAAGTGGATGGCGTGAGTTACGAATCCGCCACCGGAATCCTGAGCTACGACGGCTCGGGCGCCGGCACCGCGACGGCGCGTGTCCGGCTGAGCGCGCCGTCCGAATCGGCGGTATCCGGGGAGTTCAACGTCCGTGTGCTGCAGCCGACGATCGCCTGGGGCGTGGACGCCGACAGCCGATTCCCGGGAATCGGGTACGACTCGACAACCACTTCCTGGCGCGACATGCGACAACGCCTGCGCAGCGAGGCTCCCTATGCAACGCCGAACGTGCTCATTCTGACTGCGGGGACGTACTCGGACGATTTCTGGCTTCCGCAGGGATTGCTCAACCTGTACGTCATCGGCGAGCCGGGAACCCGTCCCGTCCTGGTCAACGACGATCTGAACCTCGACGGACTCGAGACCGGCTATCTCAAGAATCTCGAACTCCACAACACCACCGTCTACACGGCCAAGAACCTGGCCGATCGTCACGTCAATCTGTACGTAACGCAGGTCTATCAGCACGATTCGAATCGCGACGACAACGGCTTCAAGGCGTCGCCGGGCTCGCCATCGGCGAACGGCAGCTGGCGCTACTGGTTCTGGAACTTCCACGGTTCGCAGATGGGCTGGCCCAGCAACATGCGGCATCAGATGTACATCGAGGGGCGGCTCGATTCGCGCCTGCTCATCAACAACATCCGCATCACGGGCTCGAAGCAGTGCAGCGCCGTGAAGTCGACGCGCACGTTCGTCAGCATCCGCAACAGCTATTTGAGCGCGATGCTCGACGAGCAGAACCTCTCGCTGGGAATGCGGTCCGACAAGCTCGTTGACGTAGCAAGCTCGGCCGAGATCGTCATCTACAACAACGAGCTCGTCGGCACGTTCTCGAACGACAGCTGGGGACCATCGAACGGACTGGTCTTTCTGCGAGCGCGGCGCGGCATGTGGGGTGCGGACTCGCCAGCCTACCCCGACCTCAGTCTCGATCCGCCGCTCAGCTCGGTACGCCCGGGGTTCGCGCCACTGGGTTTTACCGCCGGACCGGAAACCTTCGTCAATCCCGAGTTCTGGAGCGTCGTTCGCTCGTACGACATCGCCGACCCTGCGAATCCGTACTCGTTCAAGAAGTACCTCGCCTACAACCGGTTCCGCTGGCTGAACGACAGCGACCGACGACAGTCGGTGTTCCGCGACGACGGCACGGCGCCGCGCGAGGCCGCTTTCCAGGGGTCATCGGCGGAGATCTGGGGCACGGTCCCATCCGGCTGGGCGGAGCGCAGCGTGAGCTTCTTCGCGAACAACCGCTACGAGGGCTGGACCGTCGACGACATGGACGACCCGCGCCGCTGGTTCGACCTGGACAGCTATACGGACGCCACCCTGGTCGAGAAGATCGGTCCCGGCCCCTGGCCCTACCCGCCGCCGCCGCGCTCGGCGGTATTTGTCGGCGGCGAGCAGCGCCCCGGCGAGCAGCCGCCCGCCGTGGAAATCCCGGATTGGTTCCGCCTGTGAAGGCCGCAGTCAGCGCTCCTCCGGCTCGCCCCGCAAGCCTGCTCGCCGCAGCCGGGTTGCTGGTGCTCGCGCTGACCGGATGCAGGGACGACGACAGCAGGCTGGCGTTCGGCTGGCCTGCCGATCAGGACGTCGCACATCAGCCGGACCCGCCCGCCGCGTCGGCTCCGCGTGCACCCGTCGCGACCAACGACGCGGCACGCACGCAGATCGGCCGCAACGTCGTCGTACGCGTGCTGGCGAACGATTCATCCCCGGACGGCGGCGTGCTGCGCATCGAGCGCATGACCCAGCCTGCCAGCGGCAGCGCGAGCGTCAACGCCGACGAAAGCATCACGTACACGCCGCAGGACGGGTTCGCGGGGGCCGATTCGTTCACTTACACGGTGATGGATGAAAACGACGGCAGCGCCACCGGCTCCGTGTCCGTCACGGTCGAGCCGGCACCGGCGCCGACGCCCGCGCCCACGGGCGTCGATGCCCTCATGGAGCGCATCACGGCGGCTCCCGAAGGCTCGTGGATCAAGGTGAACGCGAACCGCTTCAGCGACGTCTGGGTGCCGATCGAGCAGCGGGCGCGGGTCAACGATGCGCCGATGGGCGAGCCTCGCAAGATCATCACGGCGTGGGGCTCGATGGCCTGGGACGACAACCGCCACCAGCTGATCATCTGGGGCGGTGGACACGCCGACTACGCAGGCAACGAGGTCTATCGGCTGTCGGCTGCGACGCTGCGTTGGGAACGCGCGTCGCTGCCGAGCGCGGTCGTTGCATCGTTCGGCGATGCGCGGTTCTTCACCGTCGACGGGCCTTCGAATGCGCCGATGTCGTCGCACACCTACGACAACCAGGAGTTCCTGCCGTTCATCGATCGGCTCATCACCTTCGGCGGTGCCGCGTACAACACGGGCGGGCCGTTCCTGCTCGAAGACGGCAGCACCCGCACCGGTCCGTATCTATGGGATCCGAGTCGCGCCGGTGCCGACGCGGTGGGCGGCGCACCGGGCTCGCAGGTCGACCCGGCCGCATTCCCCGACGTTATCGGCGCGCAGATGTGGACCAACCGCGATACTTTCGTGACGCGGGGCATCGGCGCCGAGCGCCCGCAGAGCTTGGTCGCCGGCACCTCGGCGTATGCGCGCGACGGGGACGTGGAGTCGATGCTGGTAAGCGAGAGCCCCAGCACGGGCGGTGATCTGTTCCGCTACCGCATCGTCGAGCTTGCCGATGCGACGCTCGATCAGTGGACGCTGATCGGACCCGGGCTTCGCAGCTACTCCGATCAGGGCGCAGGCGCCTACGATCCCCAGCGCCGCCTCTACCTGCGCACCGCCCGCTTCGGCGGCGCATACGGCATCGTCATGTGGAACGTCGCCACGCCGGGTCCGAGCAATTATCCGCTCAAATTCATCCCACCGAGCTTCGATGGACAGTTCGTGTTGTCGAATCTCCATGGCATGGACTACGACCCGCAGCGTGCGGCGTTCGTGCTCTGGAAAGGGGACGGCAAGCTCTGGTATCTGCGGCCGCCCGCATCCGGGCCGGCATTCACGGTCACGGGCTGGACCGTCTCGCCCGCGCCGGTGTCCGGGTGGAACGTGCCCGCGCTTGCGACCGGCACCGGTGTCCTCGGCAAGTGGAGATACCTGCGCAGTCACGACGTGATGGTGGGTCTCGGCGACGGCTTCGAGGGGCAGGTCTGGGTCTACAAGCCCATCGGCTGGCAGCCGCCGTGAGCGCTCCGGGCGGAGCCGGCCGCCTCAGCGGAGCTCATCGAAGCCCGCGGACGGGCGGTTCCACGCGTTGCGCGTGAAATAGGGCCGCGCGGGCGGCGAGTCCGCCGCGACGCCGGCCACAATGGCAGCTTGCGCGGGCGGCAGCTCCGCCTGCCAATGCCAGGCGCTCGCGAGCGGATCCTTGAACACACTGTAGTAGTCCCCACGCGCACGCGAGGTGCTGCTGCGCAGAAACTGCGCCGTCTGGCTGTTCCAGGAAAGCGCGCAGAACTCGAACAGCTCTCGCGCGACGGGCTCCGGTGACGCGCACAGTTCCTCGTAGTAGAGAATCCGGTTGCGGTCCGCGCCGGCCGTATCCTCGACGGCGAGTTCGTTGAAGATGACCCAGCGCCACGCGAGACGCTCCACCACCGGCATGAGCTGGAAGCGCTCCAGCGTGAGGCCGCGGCGCCGCGCAGGCGCAGTCGCTGCCAGCAGCTCGTAGATCGGGAAGTCCTCCGCAGCGGCGTTGTGCCCGAAGCGCGCTGCAGCCTCGCCACGCAGCACGGATGCCACGTAACCGCACGGGTGGCGGACGATGTGCACCGAGCGTGCGTCGGGCAGACATTCGAGCAGCAGGCCGAGGCGGCCCAGGGACTCGATCGACTTCCACACGAGGCGGTAGGTCCTGCCGCGGGTCGGCTGGGGAGGCCTCGGCGGCTCGGTTTCGACGCCCGCGCGCGCCAGACCCTTGTGTAACGCCGAGGCCAGCGCGTAGTGGCGAACGGCCACGCGTGACGCGTAGGACTTGGGGAACAGCGGCCGCTTGCCGCACACCCTGTCGGCATGCATGGCCGGGAGCGACTCGACGAACGCACTCAGCCGCACCTCATGCATCGCGCGGGTGGCGCGGCTGGCGACGATCGGCACGTCGGTCAGGCGTTGCCAGGTGTCCGGCTCATGGCGGTAGAGCACCATGGGGTGGCTGTCGAAGATCTTGCCGAGCCAGGTCGTGCCGGATCTCGGCATCCCGAACAGCAGTATCGGTCCCTGCGGCGACACTGCTCAGTGCAACCAGATGCCCAGATCGCGACCCAGCCGCCGCGAAAGCTCGCGCACATCGTCGGCGAATGCCGCGCGCAGATAGTCGAGATCGGCCGCCGTCGCGACACCCGGGTCGCGACGACCCCCGCGGTTGTGGCGCCGGATCCCTGAGCCTGCCCGCGTCCCCGAGACCCGGGCGATGATCGAGCCCCGCCCGGCGCCCAGCACC
>JBQGDL010000123.1:0-54728 GCA_052039045.1 Steroidobacteraceae bacterium | reverse complement strand
ACCAGTACCGCGGCGCGCGCCCAGCTCTTCGGCAGTAGCTCGCGCAGCTCGTGCGCCCGCGCGCTCGACGGCGCGAGCCCCGCAAACCGTGGGTCCGGCGCGAGCCCGCAGCCTGCCTGCTGCAGCAGCGTACGCGCTATGCGCTCGCGCAGCGCGCGGTCGGGCTCCACCCGTCGCATCGCGGATTCAGTCATCCGAGCCGTCCTCGCGGACACCGCCGCGAGTGAGCGCCGTGGGGTCGAGCAACTTCGCGAGCTGCTCCTCCCCCAGATCGGTCATCTCGGCGGCGACTTCGCGAATCGGGCGGCCCTCCGCATAGGCCTTCTTCGCGATCGCCGCCCCCTTCTCGTAGCCGATGACCGGATTGAGCGCGGTGACGAGCATGGGGTTGCGGTCGAGCGTGGCCGCGATGCGGCGCACGTTCACCGTGAAACCCGCGATGGCGCTGCGCGCCAGTGCGCGCGAGCCGTTGGCGAGCAGCTCGATGCTCTGCAGCAGGTTGTACGCGATCACCGGCTGCATGACGTTGAGCTGGAAGCTGCCCGACTGGCCCGCCACGGCGATCGTCACGTCGTTGCCGAGCACCTGGGCGGCGACCATGGCCACGGCCTCCGGCACCACGGGATTCACTTTGCCGGGCATGATGCTGCTGCCGGGCTGCAAGGCGGGCAGCGCGATCTCGGCGAGACCTGCGAGCGGGCCGCTGTTCATCCAGCGCAGGTCGCCGGTGATCTTCATCAGGCAGACAGCCACCGTACGCAGGTGGCCTGACAGTTCCACGGCCGTGTCCTGCGCGGCGAGCGCCGCGAAGAAGTCGCGGCTGGGACGCAGATCGAGCGACGTCTGGCGCGACAGCAGCGCGGCGACGCGCGCGCCGAAGCCCGCCGGGGCGTTGATTCCGCTGCCGATCGCCGTCCCGCCCTGCGCCAGGGAATGCAGGCGCGGCCGGCAGCCGTTGAGCCGCGCGACGCAGTCCTCGACCTGCGTGCGCCATGCGCCGAGTTCCTGGCCGAAGGTGAGCGGCATGGCGTCCATGAGATGCGTGCGGCCGGTCTTCACGATGTCGGCGATGTCGGCCGACTTGCGGGTGATGGTCCCGGAGAGCTCCTTGAGCGCGGGCAGCAGCTGCTCGGCGAGGGCGAGCGCGGCGGAGAGGTGCATCGCGGTCGGGAAGACGTCATTGCTGCTCTGGCTGCAGTTGACGTGGTCGTTCGGGTGGACGGCGATGTCGTCGGCGTAGCGGCTTGCGAGGCGTGCGATCACCTCGTTTGCGTTCATGTTGCTGCTGGTGCCCGAACCGGTCTGGAACACGTCGACCGGGAAATGCGCGTCGTGGCGCCCCTCCGCGACCTCGAGCGACGCCTTCTGGATGGCGAAGGCCCGAACCCGGTCGAGCTCGCCCAGCTCGAGGTTCGCGCCGGCAGCGGCCCACTTCGTGAGACCCAGCGCCCGGATGAATCCGCGCGGCAGGGTGAGCCCGCTGATCGGGAAGTTCTGCACGGCGCGCTGGGTCTGTGCGCCCCACAGGGCATCGGCGGGCACTCGAAGCTCGCCCATGCTGTCGCGTTCCACGCGGTAGCCGTCGGCGGACATGCGTTGGCGCTCCTCGACTCCGATCACATCGTCGCCGCGACCAATCCGCGGCCCGCGTGCAGGCGCCCGGTCCGGAGGCCTGCGGTATCATCGTAAATCCTAGCATTCCCGGATGCCGCGCATGAGCCTGACATCTCTCTCGGCGCTGTCGCCCGTCGATGGACGCTACGCGTCGCGCTGCGTCGAGTTGCGTGCGCTGTTCAGCGAGGCAGGGCTCATCAGGGCCCGCGTGCGCGTCGAGATCGCCTGGCTGGAGACGCTGGCGCGGCAACCCGGTATCGTCGAGCTCGCCGGTCTCGGCGTCCCGGCGCTGGCTGCGCTGCAGGAGATCGGTGCGCGCTTCTCGGCCGAGGACGCCGCCGAAGTCAAGCAGCTCGAGCAGGAGACCAATCACGACGTAAAAGCCATCGAGTACTTCCTCAAGCGGCGGCTGGCGACACACGCGGCATGGTCGGCACGCCTGGAGTTCGTGCACTTCGCCTGCACCTCGGAAGACATCAACAATCTCGCCTACGCCTTGCTCTGCAGCGAGGCTCGCGACAGCGTGCTGCTGCCGCGTCTGACGACCCTGGTCGACTCGCTGCGCGCGATGGCGCATGCACACGCCGCGGATGCGATGCTGTCGCGCACGCACGGCCAGGCCGCGACGCCGACCACGCTCGGCAAGGAGATCGCGGTGTTCGCGCACCGGCTGCGCCAGCAGATGACCGGCTTCGGCTCCGTAACGATCCGTGGCAAGGCGAACGGTGCGGTGGGCAACTACAACGCGCACGTCGTGGCATATCCGGAGCTCGACTGGCCGGCAATAACGCGGCGTTTCGTCGAGTCGCTCGGTCTGGCGCACAGCGCCTACACCACCCAGATAGAGCCTCACGACTGGATGGCGGAGTACTGCGATGCCCTGGCACGCATCGATACGGTGCTCCTGGACCTGTGCCGCGACTTATGGGGTTACGTGTCGCTGGGCTACTTCCGCCAGAAGCTCGTAGCCGGCGAGACCGGCTCCTCGACGATGCCACACAAGGTCAACCCCATCGACTTCGAGAACGCGGAGGGCAACCTCGGCGTGGCGAATGCGCTGCTGCGATTCATGTCGGAGAAGCTGCCGGTCTCGCGTTGGCAGCGCGATCTCAGCGACTCGACCGTACAGCGCAATCTCGGCGTCGCGCTGGCGCATGCCGACATCGCCGTGCAGTCGATCGGACGCGGCCTGGCGCGGCTCGACGTCGACGCGGCGCGGATGGCCGCCGATCTGGAGCGAAGCTGGGAGCTGCTCGCCGAGCCGATCCAGACCTTGATGCGCCGGTATGGCGTCTCCGACTCGTACGAGCAGCTCAAGGCGTTGACGCGTGGCCAGACCATCGATGCCGAGACGATCAGCCGCTACATCGCCGGCCTGCCGATCCCGGAGGAGGCGCGCCGCCGGCTCGCCGAGCTGTCGCCGGCGCGCTACATCGGGCTCGCGGAGCGGCTGGCGCGCGAAGTGTGATCACCGCGGCCGGCATGCGGGCAATCGTGGCGGGCCGGGGCCGCACGCCGAAACGTGACGCAGTCGGCACAGCGAGGCTCAAGCCCGCCGGTAAGATCGGTCGCGTCGCAGTACTGCCGCAGTACCGCGGCACCGGGATCGGCGGCGCGATGGTCGGCCACCTGGTGGATCTGGCACGGACGCTCGGGCTCACGCAGGTTCCTCTGAACTCGCAGACCTCCGCGATCGGGTTCTACGCGCGGCTGGGTTTTCAGGCCGAAGGGTCGCAATTCTTGGAGGTCGGGATCCCGCATCGGCGGACGTACCTGCAGTTCGGGCACGATGAAGAACAAGCTCAACGTCACCGGGACACGGAGCATCCTCACCACCGTCGATGAGTATCGGGCGGCGGTGGCGGAGATCGCCACGCGCGCGCAACGCGGCCTCGCAATCTACACGCCCGACCTCGAGCCGCAACTCTATGACCACGACCTGTTCCTCGAGCCGATGAAGCGGCTGGTGCTGGCCCGCAGTCATGCGCGCGTTCGCGTGCTGATCTCGGACCCGGGCCGCGTGGTACGCGAGGGCAATCGTTTCCTGCAGATGGCGCGTCGTCTCACCAGCTACCTCGATCTGCGCAACGTCTCGCCCGAGTTCCGTGGCAACCCATGCGCCTTCATCGTCGCCGACGACCGTGCCATCGCGTATCGCCAGCAGGCCTCGCGCTGGGACGGCATCGTCGAGTTCGATGACGTCAACGTCGTGCGGCGATACATGACGTATTTCGACGAGGCCTGGGTCGGCAGCGTGATTCAGCCCGAGTTGCGCGCCACCGCCATCGATTTCTGACGGGGCGCAGCGCGCCCCTATAATGACCGGCATGGTCTGGAAGCCGGATGTCACCGTCGCCGCGGTCGCCGAACGTGACGGGAAATTCCTGCTGGTCGAGGAGCGCGTGGCCGGTCGGCTGGTGCTCAACCAGCCCGCGGGTCACCTCGAGGACGGCGAGACCTTTCTCGATGCCGTGGTGCGCGAAACCTTCGAGGAATCCGGCTGGCGCTTCAGCCCCGAGGCCGTAGTCGGCATCTACGTGTGGCGCCCGGGGTCGGCGGCACGAACCTTTCTGCGCATCGCCTTCAGCGGCGCGCTCGAAGGCTGCGAGACGTCGCGACCACCCGATGGCGCCATCGTTCGCCTGCGCTGGCTGAGCCATTGCGAGCTCGCCGAGCTCGGGCCGCGGCTGCGCAGTCCCCTCGTGCTGCGCAGCGTCGAGGATTACGTCGCCGGCGTGCGCTATCCGTGCTCGCTCATCAGCCATCTCGATCCCGCGGCACCGGTGACGCTCGCCGCCAGCGGCTGAGCGGCGGCGCAGCCTATAGAATCCGCGCATGGACGCGGATCGGGTGGTTCTCGGCATTTCGGGCGGAGTCGACTCCGCGGTCGCCGCCGCGCTGCTCGTGCGCGAGGGCCGCGGCGTGCATGCGCTCTTCATGCGCAACTGGAGCGACGACGACGGTTACTGCACGGCGGCGGCGGACCTGCAGGACGCGCGCCGCGTCTGCGACGAGCTCGGCATCCCGCTGCACACCGTCGACTTCGCGGTCGAGTATCGCGAGCGTGTGTTCCGGCACTTCCTCGACGAGCTCGCGGCGGGCCGCACGCCCAACCCGGATGTCGCCTGCAACCGGGAGATCAAGTTCGGAGTCTGCCTCGAGCACGCGCGGCGTCTCGGCGCCGCGACCTTCGCGACGGGGCACTACGCGCGCCTTGACATCGCCACCGACGCGGTGCGGTTGTTGCGCGCCGCGGACCGGGACAAGGATCAGACGTACTTTCTGCACACGGTGCCCGGAGCGACGCTGCGCCACTGCGCGTTTCCGGTCGGCGAGTTGACCAAGGCCGAGGTGCGCCGCCTGGCTCGCGAGTTCGCGCTGCCGGTGCACGACAAGCCCGACAGCACGGGCATCTGCTTCATCGGCGAGCGCCCGTTCCGCGAGTTCCTGTCACATTACCTTCCGGCGCAGCCGGGCCCGATCGAGACTGTCGAAGGCAGGCGGATCGGGACCCATCACGGGCTGATGTACTACACGCTGGGCCAGCGACAGGGTCTGGCGGTCGGCGGCGTGCGCGGCGCCGCTGACGCACCGTGGTACGTGGCGGCCAAGGAGATCGAGGGTAATCGACTGGTCGTGGTGCAGGACCCCGCGCATCCGCGGCTGATGAGCGACGTGATCCGCACCGCGCCCGCGCACTGGATCGCCGGAGCGCCGCCCGCCGCCAGCTTCCGCTGCGCCGTCAAGCTGCGCTATCGGCAGCCCGACCAGGCCTGCGAGGTCACCGTGCAGGACGACGGTCGCTGCCGGATTCACATGCGTGATCCACAGCGGGCTGTAACGCCCGGGCAGTCCGCGGTGTTCTACGACGAGGAGGTCTGTCTGGGTGGTGCCGTCATCGACAGGGCGAGCGGCTATAATTCCGCGGCTCGGGCCGCCGCAGCCCTGGAGGACGCATGAAGGACAGTTTCCGGACCCGCAGCGCGCTCGATGTGGACGGCCGCCGCTACGAGATTCACCGCCTCGGCGCCATCCAGGGCCACGACGTGGGCCGCCTGCCCTTCTCGCTCAAGATCCTGCTCGAGAACCTGCTGCGCTGCGAGGACGGAATATCCGTCACCCGCGACGACATCGAAGCGCTGCTGCGCTGGGACCCACAGGCGACGCCCAGCCACGAGATCGCCTTCACTCCCGCGCGGGTGATCATGCAGGACTTCACCGGCGTCCCCGCCATCGTCGATCTCGCGGCAATGCGCGAAGCGATGACGCGCCTCGGGGGCGACCCGCAGGAGATCAATCCACTCGCACCGGCGGAGCTGGTGATCGATCACTCCGTGCAGGTCGACGAATACGGCAGCCGGGACGCGCTCGACAGGAACAACGCGATCGAATTCGCGCGCAACCGCGAACGCTACGCCTTCCTGCGCTGGGGCCAGACCGCATTCAGCAACTTCAAGGTCGTGCCGCCGAACACCGGCATCGTGCACCAGGTCAATATCGAGCACCTCGCGCGGGTGGTGTTCACCGACGAGCGCGACCGCGTGCAGCGCGCCTTCCCCGATACGCTGGTGGGCACCGACTCGCACACCACGATGGTGAACGGGCTCGGCGTGCTCGGCTGGGGGGTCGGCGGCATCGAGGCCGAGGCGGCGATGCTCGGTCAGCCCGTGACGATGCTCATTCCGCAGGTGATCGGCTTCCGGTTGCGGGGCGCTCTGCCGGCGGGGGCCACTGCGACGGACCTCGTGCTCACGGTCACCGAGATGCTGCGCAAGAAGGGCGTGGTAGACAAATTCGTCGAGTTCTTCGGCGACGGCCTGGCCGGGCTGCCGCTCGCCGACCGCGCGACCATCGCCAACATGTCTCCGGAGTTCGGCAGCACTTGCGCGATCTTTCCGATCGACGAGGAGACCACGCGCTATCTGGCGCTCACCGGGCGCAGCGACGGGCAGATCGCGCTGGTCGAGAGCTATGCGCGCACGCAGGGGCTGTGGCGCACCGCGGGCATGCGCGAGGCCGGGTACAGCGACGTGCTGGAGCTCGACCTCGCCACCGTCGAGCCGAGTCTCGCGGGGCCGCGGCGGCCGCAGGATCGCGTCCCGTTGCGCACGTCGAAGGCGGCGTATCGTGCGAGCGTCGCAAAGCTCACCGAGGAGCGACGAACCACCAATGCCTCCGCGACCGGACGCGCGGAGGTCGTGCTCGACGGCGCCCGCCACACGCTCAGTGACGGGGCCGTGCTGATCGCGGCGATCACGAGCTGCACGAATACCTCGAATCCGGCCGTGCTGGTGGGCGCGGGGCTGCTGGCGCGCAAGGCCCGCGCGCTCGGCCTGAGCGCGCAGCCCTGGGTCAAGACCAGCCTCGCGCCCGGGTCGCGGGTGGTCACGGATTACCTGCGCAAGGCGGGGCTGCTCGCCGAGCTGGAGGGCATCGGCTTCTACGTCGTGGGCTACGGCTGCACGACGTGCATCGGTAACTCCGGGCCGCTGCGTCCGGAGATCTCCGAGGCGGTGCGCGCGGGCGACCTCGTCGGGGTATCGGTGCTGTCCGGCAACCGCAACTTCGAGGGCCGTGTGCACCCGGAGGTGCGGATGAACTATCTCGCCTCGCCGCCGCTCGTCGTGGCCTACGCGCTGGCGGGGACGATGGATATCGACCTGCACAGCGAACCGCTCGGCACGGGCGCGGATGGCAAGCCGGTCTTTCTGCGCGACGTCTGGCCGACGCCGCCGGAGATCCAGCGCGTCATCGCGGCCAGCGTCGACTCGGCGATGTTCCGGCAGGGCTACGCCAGCGTGTTTGCCGGCGACGAGCACTGGAACGGGATCCGGGTGCCGGAGGGACGCATCTACCGCTGGGATCCGGCCTCGACGTACGTGCGCAACCCGCCCTATTTCGAAGGCCTGGGACTGACGCCGCCGGCGGTAGCCGACATCCGCGGTGCGCGCGTCCTGGCGCTGCTCGGCGATTCGGTCACCACCGATCACATCTCGCCGGCGGGAAACATCGCCAAGGCGAGCCCGGCGGCGAAATACCTGGTCGCACAGGGCGTGCAGCCGATCGACTTCAACTCCTACGGCGCTCGGCGCGGCAACCACGAGGTCATGATGCGCGGCACGTTCGCGAACATCCGGCTGCGCAACAGGCTCGCCCCCGGTACGGAGGGTGGCGTCACCGTGCACGTCCCGAGCGGTGAGCAGCTTTCGATCTACGACGCCGCGATGCGCTACAAGAGCGAAGGCACGCCGCTGATCGTGATCGCCGGGAAGGAGTACGGCACCGGCTCGTCGCGCGACTGGGCGGCGAAGGGCGCGATGCTGCTCGGCGTGCGCGCGGTGATCGCCGAGAGCTACGAGCGTATCCACCGCTCGAACCTGATCGGCATGGGCGTGTTGCCGCTGCAGTTCCGCGACGGAGAGTCGCCACAAACGCTCGGTCTCACCGGGCTGGAAAGCTACGAGATCATCGGGCTCAACGGCGGCGCGGCGAAGCAGGTGACCGTGGTGGCCACTCCCGCGAGCGGTGCCGCGCTGCGTTTCGAGGCGCGGGTGCGGATCGACACGCCAAAGGAGCGCGAGTACTACCAGCACGGCGGCATCCTGCATTACGTCGTGCGGCAGCTGGCGGCGGGAAGCAAGGCGGCCTGACCGGGAACGGTCGACGCGGTAACAATTCTCCCTGCGGGCCGGTCCAACTCCAGGCAGGCGCTACCCGCGCCGGGCATCGAGGATTGAGCCGTGAAATTCCGCTTCCGCGATCCGCCGTTGCGTCCTTCCGAGATCACGCCGGAGAGCACCTACGTGCGCCGCCGCGACCTGCTGGCGGGCGCGGCCGCCCTGCTGCTGCCTGTGGCGCTCCGGGCCGAGGACCCAAACGATCGGCTTAACTTTCGCGCCAATCGCGAACTGAGCACAGACGAACCGAAGAATTCCTTTGAAGATATAACAACTTACAACAACTTCTACGAATTCGGCACAAGTAAGTCCGACCCGGCGCGACTGGGCAGCCGCTTTCGGGCCGCTCCCTGGACGGTCACCATCGACGGTGAGGCGGAATCGACCGGGCGCTTCACGCTCGAGGACATCCTGAAGCCCCACGCGCTCGAGGAGCGCATCTATCGGCTGCGCTGCGTGGAAGCCTGGTCGATGGTGGTTCCGTGGATCGGGTTCCCGCTCGGCGAGCTGCTGCGCCGCTTCAAGCCCACCTCGCGCGCCCGTTACGTCGCCCTCACCACCGTGGAGCGGCCGGCGGAAATGCCGGGCCAGCGCTTTCCAGTGCTCGACTGGCCGTACGTCGAGGGCCTGCGCATCGACGAGGCGATGCATCCGCTGGCGATTCTCGCCGTCGGGCTGTACGGCCGCCCGATGCCGAATCAGAACGGCGCGCCGCTGCGGCTCGTCGTGCCATGGAAGTACGGCTTCAAGAGCATCAAGTCGATCGTCGCGATCCGCTTTACCGAGCGCCAGCCGCCGACCTCCTGGAGCCGCTCGGCACCCCACGAGTACGGCTTCTACGCGAACGTCAACCCACAGGTCGATCATCCGCGCTGGAGCCAGGCCCGGGAACGGCGCATCGGCGGCTCCTTCCTGACCCCGCCGCGTCCGACGCTGCCCTTCAACGGCTATGCGGGCCAGGTCGCCGACCTGTACCGCGGCCTCGACCTGCGGCGCAATTTCTGACCCCCATGGCGAGCGTCGAGGCTCGGGTGGTCAGTTCGACGGCACGCGGGGCGCGCCTGCGGCCGCTGACCGCGGCCAAGGTGGTCGTGTTCGCCGCCGCGAGCCTGCCGCTCGCGATGCTGGCGCTGCGCGCCGCCGGGATCGGCGCGGCGCTCGGTCCGAATCCCGTAGAGACCCTCATGGACGTGCTGGGCAAGTGGGGTCTGCGGCTGCTGCTGGTCACGCTCGCCGTTACGCCGCTGCGCGTGACGCTGGGTGCGCCGCTGCTCGCCGGTCTGCGACGCATGCTGGGGCTGTTCGCCTTCAGCTATATCGCTCTGCACTTTCTCCTCTGGATCACCCTCGACCGCTGGTTCGATGCGGCGGCCGTGCTCGAGGACATCGCCAAGCGGCCGTTCATCACCGTCGGACTCACCGCGCTGCTGCTTCTGGTGCCGCTCGCGGTGACGTCCACGGCGGGCTGGATGCGTCGCCTCGGAAAGCGCTGGCAGCGACTGCACCGACTGATCTACCCGGCGGCAATTCTCGGCTGCGTGCACTACTGGTGGCAGGTCAAGGCGGATCTGCGCGAGCCGCTGCTGTACGCGACGATTCTGCTGCTGCTGCTGGGCTGGCGGCTGCATCGCGCGCGCGTATCCGCGCGTGTGCGAGCACGCTCGCCAGGATGATCGCGACCCCCAGATAGAACGCTGCGCCGAGCTCGCGTTGCTCGCCGAGCAGCAGCATCGCGAGCACGATGGCGTACACGGGCTCGAGACTGAGCGCGAGCTGCGCGCTGAACGCGCTCGTGTGCCTGAGCGCAGCGAGCGACAGCGCGAACGGCACTAGGGTGCAGCCGATCGCCAGCACGCCGAGCAGCACGCCATCGCGCAGCTGCGGCCGCATCAGGTCGAACGCAGGCGCAGGCAGCGCGAGCGCGACGGCCGTCAGGAACACCATGCCGGCCGCGAGCTCGATTGCCGTCATCGCCAGCGGCTCGCCGTGCTCGACGTAGCGCTTGTTGAGCGAACCGAACAGCGCGACCAGCAGCGCGGAGAGTATTCCGACCGCTATCCCGACCCGCAGACCCGCCGGCGTGCCGCCGACCACCAGCGCCACGCCCGGCACCGCGGCGACGCCGATCACCAGCTCGCGGGCATCGAAGCGCCGGCGTACCACCCAGGGCTCGACGAAGGCCATGAATATCGGGCCAACCGCCATGCAGGTGGCCGCTACCGAGGCATTCGAGAGCTTGATCGCGCCATAGAACGTGAGCCAGTGCAACGCCACGACGATGCCTATGGCCGCGAAGGCCAGCACGAGGCGCGCCGGCATCGCCCGAATCGCCCGCCAGACGCGCGGCAGCAGCGCGAGCACGAAGACCACGATCAGCATCCGCCACCACACCAGCGCCAGTGCTGGCAGCGTGATGAGCTTGCCGAGGATCGCCGTGAACCCCCACAGCACGACGCAGAAATGGATCTGCAGCAGCGCCCGCGTCTCAGGGGACATCGGCGCAAGTCCGGGACGCGCTTCGCTCAGTCGTGGCGCGTGCTCGCGCGCATCGCCTGCACCAGTTCCAGCGCCGACTTGTCGCAGGGCGGCAGCTCGACGTCGGACAGACCCTTGGGAGTCACGCGGCTCCCCCAACGAACCAGGTGCGCACACCAGGTCAGACCGGCGCCAAACGCCGGCATCAGCAGCAGGCCGCCGGCAGGCACGCGGCCTTCCTCCAGCGCTTCGACCAGCGCCACGGGCACCGTCGCAGCCGACATGTTGCCGTAGCGCTGCACGTTGACGTACACGCGATCCATTCCGACACCCGCCCGCTTCGCGACCGCCTCGATGATGCGCAGGTTGGCCTGATGCGGGATCACGAGCGCGATGTCCTGCGGGCGGACGTCCTGCGCCTCGAGCACGTCCGCGCAGGCCCCTGCCATGCCGAGCACGGCGCGCTTGAAGATCTCCGGGCCTTCGAAGACCCATCGGGTGTCGCCGTAGATCCGGCCGGTATGCGCATAGCGCGCACCCATGCCCTCGATCACCAGCGTGTCGCGCGCGTCGCTGTCGCAGCCGAGCTTCTCGCCGAGCAGCCCTTCGCGAGACTCGGTGGCCTCGATCACCACCGCAGCGCAGCCGTCCCCGAACAGCACCGACACGCCACGGTTGTCCCACTCCATGAACGAGCTGATCAGCTCGCCGCCGAGGACCAGCGCATTGCGCACGACGCCGGTGCGGATCATCGCGTTCGCCGAACTCAGCGAATAGAGAAAGCTGGTGCAGGCGGTGTTGACGTCCATTGCGGCGGCACGCCGCGCCCCAAGCCGCACCTGCAGACCGGAAGCCTGGTTCGGCACCAGATCATCCACGCTGCAGCTGCCCATCACGATCAGCTCGACGGCGGCCGGATCGAGATCCGCAGCGGCGAGCGCGCGCATCGCCGAGACGTAGGCGAGATCACCGAGCGGCACATGCGAGATGCGCCGCTCCTTGATGCCCGTGCGGCTCGTGATCCACTCGTCGTTGGTGTCGAGAAAGGTGGCGAGGTCCGCGTTGCTCAGAACGGCCGGCGGCAGGCACTTGCCCCAACCCGTGATTGCCGCGTAGGTCACCGCTCGCGCCCCCGATGGATCGCCCGAAAAACATCACTTTACCAGCACGGCGTGGCGCTGCCCCGCCGCCGGGGGCGCCCCTGTGAGGACTGGGCCGCGGCGCCCGCGCTGGCAGGACAGGCTACAATCGCCGTTCCTGCAGCAGGATGCCGCCAAGGCGAGGCCAGCGATGAACAAGGTGAACCATGTCCTGAGAGCCGCACTGGCCGCCGCCGGCCTGGCAGGCGCAGTCGCGGTGTCGACCCTGCCGGTACTTGCCGTGGCGCAGGACACGAAACCGCCACGCCTGAACTCGAAGGTTCAGAAGGCGCTGGCGGCGGCCCAGGAAGCGATTCAGGCCAAGGATTGGGCCAAGGCCTCCGCCGACATCGACACCGCGCGGGCGGTGGAGGACAAGGGACCGTACGACGAGTTCATGATCCACGAGCTCACCGGGTACGTCGCCCTGAATCAGAAGAACTACCCGGTGGCGGCTACGAGTCTCGAGGCCGCTTTCAAGACCGGCTATGTCCCCGCCGCCGACGCTCCGCAGCGCGCCAAGGTGTTATCGCAGCTCTTCTTCCAGACCGAGGACTATCCGAAGGCCATCGAGTACGGCAACCAGTATCTGGCGGCCGCGCCCTCGGACCAGGTGATGGGTGATCTCGTTGCCCGCGGCTACTACCTGCAGAAGGACTATGCGAATGCGCGCACGGTGGCCAGGAAGGTCGTCGACGCCTCGCCCAAGCCGAGCGAGCAGCTCCTGCAGGTGCTGCTGGCGAGCAATCTCGAGCTCGATGACCGGCCGCAGATCTTCGCCACCCTCGAACTGCTGGTGAAGCACTACCCGCAGCCGAAGTACTGGAACGACCTGCTCAACAACCAGCTTTTCGCCAGCAATTCCGACCGCGAGCTGCGCAGCCTGTACCGGCTGATGGAGGACACGAATTCGCTCGACAAGGGCGAGGAGTACGCCGAGATGGCCACCGCCCTGGTGGGCGGCGGCTTCCCGAGCGAAGCGCAGCGCGTGCTCGAGAAAGCGATGGCCCAGGGCCTGCTGACGGGCCACGACAAGGCGCGGGCCGAACAGGAACTCGAGCGCGCGCGCTCAGGCGCGGCATCGGATCGCAAGGAACTGGCCGGCGCCGACGCGGCGCTCGCCGCCGCCAAGACCGGCAACGAGATGGTCTCGCTCGGCAAGCTCTACTTCAGCACCGGCGACTACACCAAAGCGGCCGATGCGATCCAGAAGGGTCTTGCAAAGGGCGGCGTGAGCGACGCCGACGACGCCAATACCCTGCTCGGCATCGCGCTGGCTCGTTCCGCGCGACCTGCAGACGCAGTGCAGGCGTTCCAGGCAATCAAGGATCCCCGGTTGTCCGAGCTGGGGAGGCTGTGGCAGATCGCCGTACAGACGCCGCCGACCGCCGAGCAACCGGCCGCCGCGGCGACGCCGCCGGCCACCGGAGGCTGAACGACGCCGGCGAGCGTCAGCTCGCGTGCAGCGCCCAGACCCGGGCGATTTCCGCGAGCTGCGGGTCTTTTACCTGCGTAAAGGCTTTGGCCGCGTCGCCGTTGCGTTTCGAGCGCGTCAGCGCAATGCCGAGCAGCATGTTGGCGTCGTCCGGATTGCTGACACCGCCTTTAGCGAGCGCCTTGCGCAGCGCATCGGCGGCCTTCTGATAATCGCCGTGGCTGAAATACAGCCGGCCGGCCCGGTACATGTCCTCGCCTGAGGTGCCCGCGGCGACGGCCTTGGCGGCCGCGGCGGTCCCAGCCGACTGCTTGGCGAGCTCCTTCTGCGCCGAGTCCAGGGTCCGCTGAACCCGCGGCCCTTCTTCAGGAGTGAAGACCTTGGCGGCCTTGCCCGCCTCGAGCACGCGCTGACCTTCGGCCGGGAAGCCCTCGACGATCAGCGCCTCGGCCATGTCGAAGTAATCGCTGCTCTTCTCGAGCGCACCGACGTCCTGCGACAGCCGGTACAGCGCGAGCTTCTCCTGGTCGCCCTTGGCCTGGTTGAAATACGTCGTGAGCAGACTCTTCCACGTCTCGGGCGTCGGGTAATAGCGCAGCAACTGCTCGAGCGCCTTGGCCGTGCCTTCCTTGTCGCCGAGCTCGTAGTTGCTGCGCAGCACGAGCTGCAGCAGATCCTCGCTCGGCTGTCCGCCACCCCGGCTCAGCCGCTCGGCCGCGGTAATCGCCGACTTGTAGTTCTTCTGCTGGTAGTAGCCCTGCGCGACCATCATCTGCACTTCGCGGTCGCCGGGCACGGCCTTCAGGTAGTCGTTCGACACCTGGATCGCCTTGCTGTAGTTGCCGGCACGGAAATGCAGCTGCGCCAGCGTCTTCATGCGCTGCGTGCGCTCGCCGGCCGGCATCTGACCGGAGGCGATCTGCTGCTCGAGCAGCCGCGCAGCTTCTGCGTTGCGGCCCTGCTGCAGGTACACGTACCAGAGCAGCTCGTTGATCTTGTAATCCTCAAACGCGGAGCGCGGCTGCACGGCCTGCGCCTTTTTGATGTTCTGCAGCGCCGAATCCCAGCGCTTGCGGCCGATGTCGGCCTGAGCGGCCTTCAGCGGCTCGCCGACCTTCGCGCTGACCTCCTGCGCGACGGCAGGCGACGGCCACAGCGCCGCGCTCGCGATCGCAAGTCCGACGGTGGCCAGTGTTGCACTTATTACCGAACGGGCTGTGCTCATCGAGTTCCTCTGCGGTACCGGCAGTCCCGGTCCGTCACATGAATTCCTCGGCGCCGATCAGGCCGATCTTGGTGAGCTTGTTGCGCTGCGCGGCGGCCAGCACCCGCGCCACGATGTCATAGTTCGCGCGCTTGTTCGGCCGGATGTGCAGCTCGGGTTGCGGATCGAGCGCCGCCTCGCGCCGGAAATAACCCTCGAGCACCTCGACGCTCGGGACCTCGGTACCATTCCAGGTGATCGTACCGTCGAACAGGATCTCCAGATTGATGATGACCGGCGGAGCGGGTGGCTCCAGCTGATTCGGGTCCGGACGCGGCATGTCGAGTTTCACCGCATGCGTCATCACCGGGATGGTGATGATGAACATAATCAGCAGCACCAGCAGAATGTCGATCAGCGGCGTCATGTTGATGTCCATCATCGGCTCATCAACGCCACCGCCTATGCTCATTCCCATCCGACTGACTCCTCTAGGAGATAGATGCGCCGCGCCGGCGGAAGTTCAGCGACGTATTCCGCGGTCGGGCTCGGTGATGAAGCCCACCTTGGCGATGCCGCTGCGTTGGCAGAGCACCATCACACGGCCGACGTACTCGTACTTCGTCATCCGGTCGCCGCGGATGTGGATCTCGGGCTGCGGCACCATCACGGCCACGCTCTTCAAGCGTTCGAGCAACGCCTCCTGGGTGGGCACCAGCGCCGTGTTCCAGTAGACGTTGCCGTCCTGGTCGACCGCGATGTTGATGTTCTCGGGCTTGGTCTGCGTGGCGATGTTCGCGGCCTTCGGCAGATCCACCTTTACCGATTGCGTGATCACCGGGATGGTGATCAGGAAGATGATCAGGAGCACCAGCATCACGTCGACCAGCGGCGTGACGTTGATCTCCGACATCGCGCGGTCTTCGCCCTCGTCGATGGTGCTGATCGACATCGCCATGTGTGCACGCTCCCGTGGACTGGGTAGAGCGGCGCCTTACTTGCGGGCGCCGGCGATGACCTTGGCGCCGGTCCCTTCGACGCGCGATCCGCTGACGATCACCTGCTCGAGATCGTTGGAGAACAGGCGCACCCGCTCCATGATCATCTTGTTGCGACCCAGCAGGTAGTTATAGCCAAGCACCGCGGGCACCGCGACCGCGAGACCGATAGCGGTCATGATCAGCGCCTCGCCGACCGGGCCTGCCACCTTGTCGATGCTCGCCTGGCCGGCGATGCCGATCGCGACCAGTGCGTGATAGATGCCCCACACGGTGCCGAACAGCCCGATGAACGGCGCGGTCGATCCGGTCGTGGCGAGGAAGGGCAACTGTGTGGCGAGGCCGTTGCCGATGCGTCCGACAGAGCGAGCCATCACGTTGTCGATCCACTCGTGCAGCGGAACCTGCTGCGTGAGCCGCTCGTCGTGATGCTCGGCGGCATCGATCGCCTCGGAGGCGATGCCCTTGAAGACATTGCCCTTTCCGGTGAGCTTGTTGACGCCGGCCTTGATGTTCTCCGCCGACCAGAAGGCCCTCTCGACCTCACGCGCCTGGCGCAGCAGCCGGCGCTGCTCCCACCATTTCGTGAAGATGACAAACCACGAATACGCGGACATCAGCGCGAGCAGGATCAGCGTGCCCTTGGCGACGAAGTCCCCCTGCGCCCACAGGGCGGCGAGTCCATAAGGGTTTTGGACAGAAACTGTCTCGGCCATGGTGGTCTTCCTCTGAACGATTCGTTGTGTCTGGTTATGGCCACTCGGTCGCGGCCGATGGATCGGATCAGTCGGTCAATCGGAACGTGACGGCAAAAATGTGCCACATCGCGACCGGTTTGCCGTCCTCCTTCCCCGGGACGAAGCGCCAGTTGCGCTGCACTTCCTTGACGGCGGCCTCGTCGAGCTTCGGGAAGCCGCTGCTCTTTGCAATCTTGATCTCGCCCGCTCGGCCCGACTCGAGCACGTAGACCTGCAGGTGAACCGTGCCCTCCTCGCCCGCGCGGCGCGAGGCGGGGGGATACTCGGGCTGCGTGATGCGCGCGCCCCTGCCCTGCGTCGAGGGGGGAGTCTTTACCGACGCAGCAGGTGCCGGCTTGGGCGGAGGCGCTGCAACCGGCTTGACGGTGGTCGTGGTGATCGCCGTGGTCGGCCCCGTGGTCACCGGCGCCGCAATCTGGAAGTCCGGCGGCGGCACGAACGGCGGCGGCGGCGCGTAATCCGGCGGCGGCGGCGGCGGCGGCTCCTCTTCGTCGGGCAGGTCTTCGACGATCTCGGTTTCCACCGGCGGCGCGACGAATTCGACGATCGCCTTGCCGAGCCCGGAATTCAGCCCATAGACGAACAACGCGTGGATCACCACGACCAGGATGAACGCCAGCGTGCGCTTCTGGTTTTTTGCCGGATCGTCAAAGGTATAGCTGCTAACGGAGTGCTCCACGTCTCCTCCAAGCCGCATCGGCTCGAACTGCCAGCGTTGCCCGCGTTTCCCGAGCCGGGCAAATCACACTACAAGAGCCCAACGACCGTCGCAACCCCTTGAAGGGCAGGCCCAAAGCCCCGTGCCGGGGCTGTTCTGCCGTCGACCAGATCCCAGGATCGATGTGTCGTTAATGTCGCGGACTCATTCCCGCCGGGCCCGGTGCCCGGTGAGCCGCGGGGGCGAACTGTACCGGTCGCGGGGGTCCAACTCAATAGCGGGCGTAAGCATCGGGCGGTTGCGTGTCGGCGCTCATCGGTCGGTGACTGCGCCCAGCGAGGCGCCGCTCACGAGCTGTGCGTACTTCGCGAGGACGCCACGGGTCGCATAGGGTTTTGGTGCGACCCAGGCGCGCCGGCGCGCGGCGAGCTCGTCTGCCGACACCTCGAGGGCGAGCTCGCGGCGCACGGCGTCGATCGTAATCCGGTCGCCGTCGCGCACCAGTGCCAGCGCGCCGCCGTCCTGCGCCTCCGGCGAGACGTGGCCCACGACGAACCCGTGGCTTCCGCCGGAGAAGCGTCGGTCGGTCACGAGCGCCACCTTGTCGCCCAGGCCGCGGCCCATGATCGCGGCCGTCGGGCTCAGCATTTCGCGCATCCCCGGCCCGCCACGCGGTCCCTCGTAACGCACCACCACGACATCACCGGCCGTCACCACCCCATCCAGGATCGCCTGCAGCGTCGCCTCCTCGCCGTCGAACACGCGGGCGCGCCCGGAAAATCGCAGCCCTTCCTTGCCGGTGATTTTGGCGACTGCGCCCTCCGGGGCGAGATTGCCGTACATGACCACGAGGTGGCTGTCTGCCTTGATCGGCTCAGTGAGCGGCCGGACGATCCGCTGGCCCGGCGGGTAGGGTTTGACCCGGCGCAGGTTCTCCGCGAGCGTGCGCCCGGTGACCGTCAGGCAATCCCCGTGCAGCAGACCCGCGTCGAGCAGCATCTTCATCAGCGGCTGGATGCCGCCGATGCGGATCAGGTCCGACATCGAATGCTGCCCGGACGGCCGCAGATCAGCCAGCACGGGGACTCGCGCACCGATGTGCGTGAAGTCGTCGAGGGCGAGCGGCGCGCGCGCGGCATGGGCGATGGCGAGCAGGTGCAGCACGACGTTCGTCGAGCCGGACAAGGCGATGCTCACCACGATCGCATTCTCGAACGCTTCCCGCGTCAGGATGTCGCATGGCCGGATGCCGCGGCGGATCAGCCCGACGACGGCCCGCCCCGCCTGACCGGCATCGTCGCGCTTGTGTCGCGACACGGCCTCCTGCGCGGAGCTGTTCGCGAGGCTCATCCCGAGCGCCTCGATCGCGGAAGCCATCGTGTTGGCCGTGTACATCCCCCCACAGCTTCCCGGCCCAGGTATCGAACCGCGCTCGACCTGGCGCAGCTCGCGCTCGCTGATCGTGCCCTGAGCGCGCGCCCCCACCGCCTCGAACACCGAGACGATGTCGCGTCCGCCGGCGCCCGGCCGTATCGTCCCGCCGTACACGAACACCGCCGGGCGGTTCAGACGCGCGATCGCGATCAGGCAGCCGGGCATGTTCTTGTCGCAGCCGCCGATGGTCACCAGCCCATCGAAACCCTGCGCGCCGGCGACTGTCTCGATGGAGTCGGCGATCACCTCGCGCGAGACCAGCGAGTAACGCATTCCCGGCGTGCCCATCGAGATGCCGTCCGAGACCGTGATCGTGCCGAACACCGTGCTCTTCGCCCCGGCGGCCTCGGCCCCCGCGGCCGCCGCCGCCGCCAGCCGATCGATGTGCATGTTGCAGGGCGTGAGCGTGCTCCAGGTCGAGGCGATGCCTACCTGCGGGCGGGCGAAATCCCGATCCTCGTATCCGACGGCACGCAGCATCGCCCGGCTCGGGGTCTGCTTGAGTCCGTCGAACACCAGCCTCGAATACGCGCGCGTGTCGGGTTTTCGGCGGCTCATGGTTCGCGCCTCTCCTTTCGCTGGTCGGTGATTGTGCGGCCGCGATCCATGGCGGTGAACTCCCTTGCCCCGGCGGCGATGAGTGCGACCGGCAGCACGAGTGCCCACGGCCCGAGGCCGGCGCGCAGGTACTCCAGTCCGTGATAGCCGGCCACGACCAGCGGCGGCGCCAGCAGGCCGCGCAGCCCGGTCAGGCTCACGTGCAGCGCCATGTAGCGTGTCTCCTCGCCGCGCGGCGCGAAATCGTTGTGCCCGAGCGACCAGCCCAGGCTCGCGGCGGCGAGCGATACGCCCATCAGCATGGCTCCCGGCCACAGCAGCCACGACTGGCGTGTCAGCACGGCGGTGCCGAGCAGCACCGCGGCGCTGACCAGCACCCAGCCGTGCACCGAGCGAAAGGCGACGACGTGGTGTCGGTCGAGGTACGCAGCCCAGGGTTGAATCGCAATCGGGATGACCAGCACCGGAACCGCCGTGGTGAGGGCGATCTGCGCGACCGAAGACAGGTGCAGCACCTCGTCGAAACACACCACCAGCACGGGGACGAGCATCAGGTTGCCGGCGCCGAACAGCGACATCGCGTACATGTAACGGCGATACGAGGCGTCACGCGCCAGCAGCTCGCGCACGCCCGTCAGGCTGAACCCCGCGCCGCCGACGAGACGCGCGCGCTCCGCCGCCAGCAATGCTTCCTCCTGACGCACCCGGAAGCGGCGGAAGGCGAAGGCTCCCATGAGCCCGCAGCCGGCGGCCGCGAGTATCCAGGCGCGATACCAGGGTGTATCGTGCTCGAGCAGCCACCCGAGCATCAGCCCGCCACCGGCCAGCGCGATCGAGGTGTTGATCGCGATCCGGCCCGTGATCCTCGCGCGGAGCCGCCGCGGATAATTCGCGCTCCAAAGCACTGCGCGAACGGTGTCGACGCCGCACCAGAGGATACGCGCGGTCCCGTACAGCGACACGAAGAGCAGCAGCCCGGTGCCCGTCGCTGGCAGCCACGCGAGCGCCGCGACGCACACGCTCATCGCAATCAAGAGCGGCTGGAGGAAGGCGATCTTCGGCTGGCCCTGCACGCGCCGCGCAAAGGCCAGGCTCGCCAGATTCGCCCAGGCCGGCGCGGCGCTCACTACGGCCAGCACGACGTCGACCAGCACGCCCGGAGCGGCGTCGGCGAAAAGCGCCCGCACCATGACGGCGGCGGTGCCGCCTTCGATTACGCCGAGGCACAGGTACACCAGCGTCCATGCGCGCCGCTCGAAGCTCAGGTCCATCCGGGCCTGCGCTCAGCGGCGCGCGGCGTAGCGTTCGACTATCAACGCGTAGAGCGCGCGCACGGCCTGCGGCTCGGCGCCCACCGGGCGGCCAGGCCGCTCCTTGCCGTTCCAGGCGTACAGATCGATGTGCAGCCAGTCCTGCGCCGCGGCCACGAACCTGCGCAGGAACAGCGCCCCGATGATCGAGCCGGCAAACGTCGAGGCCGATACATTGCAGAGGTCGGCCACCTTGCTGCCCAGTTCGTCCTCGTATCCGCTCCACAACGGCATCGGCCAGAGCGGATCGGCGAGACGCCGGCCGTGGCGCAACAATGCCGCGACGGTGTCCTCGCGCGTACCGTAGACCGCGGGCAGCTCCGGCCCGAGGGCGACCCGCGCCGCACCGGTGAGCGTGGCGAGGTCGACGAGCAGATCCGGCTGGTCGTCGCCGGCCGCGGCGAGGGCGTCGCACAGCACCAGCCGTCCCTCCGCATCCGTATTTCCCACCTCGACCGAGACGCCGCGGCGCGTGCGCAGCACGTCTCCGGGCCGGTATGCGTCGCCCGAGACGGCGTTCTCGACGGCCGGAATCAGCGCCCGCAGGCGTACCGGAAGCTCCGCCTGCATGATCATCCGTGCGAGCGCCAGCGCGCAGGCCGCGCCACCCATGTCTTTCTTCATCAGCAGCATGCCCGCTGCCGTCTTGAGGTCCAGACCGCCCGAGTCGAAGCACACCCCCTTGCCGACCAACGTGACCTTCGGGTCCGATGCCCGCCCCCAGCGCAGGTCGACGAGGCGCGGCGCGCCCGCCGCCGCGCGACCCACGGCATGCACCGTCGGGTAGTCGCGGCGCAGCTCCTCGCCCTCGACGACGGCGACCGACGCGCGATGCTGCCCGGCGAGCGCCACGGCCTCGTGCGCGAGCGCCGCGGGAGTCATGTCGCCTGCGGCGGCATTGATCTGATCGCGGGCCATCGCGAGCGCAGCGGCGGCGTTGCGCACGTAGGCCATGTCCGCCTCGGCCGGCGGAACGAGCAGCACCGCAGACGCTGCACCCCGGGAGCTCTCGCGATAACGCTCGAAGCGATAGCAACCACTCGCCCAGCCGAGCGCAGCTGCGGTGGCGGCCTGCGCCGGCAACGGCGTCTCGATGCGCCAGGCGCCGGCGGACAACCGCTCGGGCGCACCGGCGAGATGCCAGAGATCCAGTTCCACGGCGCCGCCGAGCGGGCCGAGTCCGAGCACCGCCCCGCGCGGTGCGCCGTCGCCGCCCGGCAGCATGACCAGCTGGTGTCGCTCGGCGCGAAAGCGCAACGCCGCGAGCCAGTCGCGCACCGCGGCCGCCTGCGCCGCGCTCCAGGCAGCGAGTTCGCCCTCCGTGACGAGCCACAATGGTCGGGATTCAGCCGGGTTTTCGTCGCTCCACATGCCGGCGACCATAGCCGATTCTTTTGCAGTGCGGTTGACAATCGCCTGCGCGCTGTGCTGCTATCGTCCGAACGCGCCGCCAGCTAAGGCACGCACAGGACTTCGATGGAGCGCCGGGGCAATACTTCTCTCCCGCTCGCCGCAGCCGACCGGCTGGCGGTCCTGCTGCTGCGACTTCCTGCCCTGCTTCCCATCGGGAGGTGCGGGGACGACTGACGGCGCGAACGCGCTGTAAGAGTTCCGAACCCCGCACCGGCGACAAGCCGACGCGGGGTTCTTGCATTTTGGATCTACAGAAAAGAGCCGCCTGACCCAGGAGTGCATCGATGCGTGCGTATTCGAAGAAGGACGTCGACAAGAAAGCCCTGAAGGGGACGCGGATCGCGATCCTCGGGTACGGCAGTCAGGGGCGCGCGCATGCGCTCAACCTGCGCGATTCCGGGTACGAGGTGATCGTCGGCCTGCGTCGTGGCGGCGACAGCTGGAAGAAGGCGCGCAGGGACGGCTTTGCGGTGGCCGAACCGGTGGAGGCCGTCAAGGGCGCCGGTCTGGTCGCGCTCCTCACGCCCGACATGGCCCAGCCGGCCGTATATAAGGACATCCGCCGCGGGATCGAGCGCGGCGCGACGCTGCTCTTCGCGCACGGGTTCAACGTGCACTTCCGGCAGATCCGGCCGCGCAAGGATCTGGACGTCGTCCTGATCGCCCCAAAGGGCCCCGGCGATCTCGTGCGACGCCAGTTCCAGCAGGGTCGCGGCGTGCCCTGCCTGCTCGCCGTCGCACAGGACGCCACCGGAAAGGCGCGCGCCCGCGCGCTCGCCTACGCCGACGGCATCGGTGGGACGCGCGCGGCGGTGATCGAGACGACCTTCGCCGAGGAGACGGAAACCGACCTGTTCGGCGAGCAGGCGGTGCTGTGCGGCGGCGCCACGGAACTGGTGGTCAAGGGCTACGAAACGCTGGTCGAGGCCGGCTATCAGCCGGCGGTCGCCTACTACGAGTGCCTGCACGAGCTGAAGCTGATCGTCGATCTGCTGCACGAAGGCGGCATCGCCAAGATGCATCGCTTCATCTCCGAGACGGCCAAGTTCGGCGATCTGACCCGCGGGCCGCGCATCGTGAACGCGGCCACGAAACGGGAGATGAAGCGAATCCTGCGCGAAGTGCAGCAAGGCAAGTTCGCCCGCCAGTGGATTCGCGAGAACCGCACCGGGCGGCGCAAATACACGCGCCTGCTGAAGAAGGATCTGGCGCATCCCATCGAGAAGGTGGGCGGGCAGTTGCGCGCCCGCATGCCGTGGCTCAACGAAACCGGTGGTCAACATGCCTGATCGAGACCCGAACCGTGTCCTGATCTTCGACACCACCCTGCGCGATGGCGAGCAGTCGCCCGGCTGCACGATGACGCAGCCCGAGAAGCTGCGCGTCGCCCGTGCGCTCGCCGACCTCGGCGTCGACATCATCGAAGCCGGCTTCCCGGCGGCGTCGCGCGGCGACTGGGAGTCCGTCCAGTCGATCGCCCGCGAGATCGAGGGGCCGGTCATCGCCGGGCTCGCGCGCTGCAACGCGGAGGACGTCGACCGCGCATGGTCGGCGATCCGCGACGCCGCGCGGCCGCGACTGCACCTGTTCCTCGCCACCAGCGCCATACACCGCCAGTACAAGCTCAACATGGCGCGCGGCGAGATCATTCATGCCGCGACCGAAAGCGTAAAGTACGCACGCGCGTTGTGCGAAGACGTCGAGTTCTCGCCCGAGGACGCCTCGCGCACCGAGCTCGAGTTTCTCGCCGAGGTGGTCGAAGGCGCCGTCTCCGCCGGCGCCACCACGATCAACATCCCGGACACCGTCGGCTATGCGGTTCCGGAGGAGTACTTCGAGACTTTCCAATACCTGGCAAAGCACGTTCGCGGCATCGAGAAGGTTGTGCTCTCGACGCACTGCCACAACGACCTCGGGATGGCGGTCGCCAACAGCCTGGCCGCGGTGCGGGCCGGCGCGCGTCAGGTCGAGTGCACGATCAACGGCATCGGCGAGCGCGCCGGCAACTGCTCGCTCGAGGAGCTGGTGATGGCGCTCAGTACCCGCAACGCGTTCTTCGGGCTCGGCACCGGCATCGACACGCGGCGCCTGTATCCCGTGAGCCGCCTGCTCTCCTCGATCACCGGAATGCCCATCCCGCGCAACAAGGCGGTGGTCGGCGAGAACGCCTTCGCCCACGAGTCGGGCATCCATCAGCACGGCATGCTGCGCCACCACTCGACCTACGAGATCATGCGTCCCGAGGACGTCGGTCTGTCGCGAAGCAACCTGGTGCTCGGCAAGCACAGCGGGCGTCACGCCTTCCGCGAGCGCGTGCGCGAGCTCGGCTTCGACCTCGACGAAGCGGAGCTCAACCGCGTGTTCGCCGATTTCAAGGCGCTCGCCGACAAGAAGAAGGAGCTGTTCGACGGCGACATCGAGGCGCTGGTCCTCAGGCTCGGCAACGCTGCGAGCGACGGTCCCTGGCAGCTCCTGCGGCTGCACGTCGAGAGCGACTCCGCTGCAGCCGGCAGTGCGCGCGCGGTACTGAGTCATGCCGGTGGACGCGAGGTCGAGTCCTCGGCGAGCGGCGACGGCCCGGTCGACGCGGCCTTCAAGGCCCTCGAAGCCGCCACCGGCATCGACGTGAGCCTGCGCAAGTTCGAGGTTCGCAGCGTGTCCGAGGGCGAGGACGCGCAGGGCGAGGCGGTGGTCACCGTCGAATACCGGAGCCGCACATATCGTGCGACCTCGGTCACCACGGACATCGTCGAGTCGGCGGTGCGGGCGTTCCTTACCGTGGTCAACCAGATCGAGGCGACGCGCAGCTCCGCGGCACGTGGCGCCATGGAGCGCCGCACCACGCCCACGAGTGAGCTCGCGGTTCCGGGCGGCGCATGAGCGGCGGGCCGCCCAGCACCCTCTTCGACAAGGTCTGGGAGCGTCACGTCGTCGTTCCGGAGACGGCGGAGGCGCCCGCCGTGCTCTACATCGACCTGCACCTCGTGCACGAGGTGACCTCGCCGCAGGCGTTCGACGTGCTCCGCCGCCGCGGGCTGCGCCTGCGGCGCCCGGAGCGCACCCTCGCGACCATGGATCATTCGACGCCCACCGATCCGGATCAGATCGCGGGTCGCACGCCGATCGCGGTGGCCTCCGCCGCCCGCCAGGTGCTCAAGCTCGAGCAGAACTGCCGGGAGTTCGGGGTCGAGCTGCTCAATATGCAGGATGCTCGTCGCGGCATCGTGCACATCATCGGGCCGGAGCTCGGTCTCACGCAGCCCGGGCGCACCATCGTGTGCGGCGACAGCCACACCAGCACCCACGGCGCGTTTGGCGCGCTGGCGTTCGGCATCGGCACGACCGAGGTCGGCCATGTGCTGGCGACGCAGTGCCTGCTGCAGCGCAGGCCGCGCACCCTCGCGGTCGACGTCGCAGGACGTCTCGGCCCGGGCGTCACGGCCAAGGACCTGGTGCTCGCGATCATCGGCCGCATCGGCATCGCGGGCGGCACCGGCCATGTCATCGAATACCGCGGTCCGGGGATCGAGGCGCTGTCCATGGACGAGCGCATGACCGTCTGCAACATGTCGATCGAGGCCGGCGCCCGCGCCGGGATGGTCGCGCCGGACGAGACGACGTTCGAGTACCTCAAGGGCCGGCCGCGCGCGCCCGCAGGCATCGACTGGGAGCACGCGATCGAGGACTGGCTGCGGCTCCGCTCCGACCCCGATGCGAGCTTCGATCGCGTCGTGAGCCACGCGGCCGACGCGGTCGAGCCGATGATCACCTACGGCACGCACCCGGGGATGGTCGTGCCGATCGGGGGCTGCGTGCCCGACCGGCCGGGCGACGCCGTGCACGCCCGGTCGCTCGCCTACATGGGACTGCAGCCCGGCGAGCGGCTGCGCGACAAGGCCGTGCAGGTGGTCTTCATCGGCAGCTGCACGAATTCGCGCCTCTCGGATCTGGAGCTTGCCGCGCGCGTATTTGCCGGCCGTCGCGTTGCTCCCGGCGTGCGCGTGCTCGTCGTGCCGGGCTCGCAGGCGGTCAAACGGGAGGCCGAGGCACGCGGCATCGCTCGCGTGTTTCTCGACGCCGGCGCAGAGTGGCGCGAGTCGGGCTGCTCGATGTGTCTCGGCATGAACGGCGACACGGTTGCCGCCGGGCAGTACTGCGTGAGCACCAGCAACCGCAACTTCGAGGGCCGCCAGGGACCGGGGGCGCGTACCCTGCTCGCCAGCCCGGCGACGGCGGCCGCTGCGGCGGTACGCGGCCGCATCACCGATCCGCGCGAATTCCTCCGCTGAGCGGCACCGCGCGCATGGAGCCGATCTCGATCATCCGCTCTCCGACCGTCGTACTCCCCGCGACCAACATCGACACCGACCAGATCATTCCGGCGCGCTACCTGACGACCACTTCGAGCGGCGGGCTGGGCGCCGCGCTGTTCGCCGACTGGCGTTACGATCCGGCGGGGCGCGAGCGCCCCGAGTTCCCGCTCAACCAGCCGGCGGCGCGGGCCAGCCGCATCCTGGTGGCAGGGCGGAACTTCGGTTGCGGCTCATCGCGCGAGCACGCGCCGTGGGCGCTCCTCGACTACGGATTCCGCGTCGTGATCAGCACCGAGATTGCCGACATCTTCCGAGGCAACAGTCTCAAGAACGGTCTGCTGCCGGTGATCGTCGACGAGACCGTGCATCGCTGGCTGCTGGCTCATCCCGGCGTCGAGATCGAGATCGACCTGCCCGCGACGACGCTGCGGCTGCCCGACGGATCCGTCACACGGTTCCCGATAGAGGCCTTCGCCCGTCACTGCCTGATGCACGGCATCGATGAGCTCGGGTATCTGCTCGCGCAGTCGCCGGCAATCGACCGTTACGAACGGCGCGACGGATGAAGGCGCGGATTGCCGTTCTCGGCGGCGACGGTATCGGCCCCGAGGTGACGGACGTTGCGGTAGAAGTGCTGCGCGCCGTGGCGTCGCGCTTCGCGCACGAGTTCGAGTTCGCTGCGGCCGTGATAGGCGGTGCCGCCATCGATGCGACCGGCTCTCCGCTGCCGCCGCGCACGCTCGCCGCATGCCGGGACAGCGACGCCGTGCTGCTCGGCGCCGTGGGCGGCCCGCGCTGGTCCGCAGTCGATGCACGCGTCCGTCCGGAGCAGGGCCTGCTCGATCTGCGGCGCGCGTTGGGCCTGTTTGCCAACCTGCGCCCGGTGCGCACGCTGGCGGCGATGCTGGAGGCCTCGCCGCTCAAACCGGAGTTCGTGCGCGACGTCGACATCATGGTGGTGCGCGAACTGACCGGCGGCATCTACTTCGGTCGCAAGAAGCGCACGGCGCGCGAGGCCGAGGACGTCTGCAGCTACACCACGGCGGAAATCGAGCGCGTCACGCGCGTGGCGGCGCAACTGGCGATGACGCGAGGCCGCCGGCTGGTCTCCGTCGACAAGGCAAACGTGCTCGAGACTTCGCGCCTGTGGCGCGAAGTCGTCGGGCGGATCATCGCCACGGAGTTTGCCGAAGTCACGCTCGAGCACATGCTGGTCGACGCCGCGGCGATGCATCTGCTGCGCGCGCCGCGGCAATTCGACGTGCTGCTGACCGAGAATATGTTCGGCGACATCCTGAGCGACGAGGCCGCGATGCTGACGGGCTCGCTCGGTCTGTTGCCCTCCGCCTCCCTCGGCGTCTCGACGCTGGGCGTGTACGAACCCATCCACGGCTCCGCACCCGACATCGCCGGACGCGGCATCGCCAATCCCTTCGGCGCGATCCTGAGCGCCGCGTTGCTGCTGCGTCATTCGTTGGGGCTCGGGGCGGAGGCCGCCGCCGTGGAGGCCGCGGTCGCACAGGCGCTGGCGGAGGGTGCCCGTACGGCGGACATCGCCTCCCCCGGCACGACCGCGGTGGGGTCCCGGCAGGCCGGTGACGCCGTCGTGGAGCGACTCCGGCGTTTGAACCCAAGTCAATCAATGGCTTAGGTCAATCCGTTTCAGTCCTCCCTCAACTGCTTCGGGCCCGGGGTCCCGAGCCTCCCCGTCCAGAATTTACGGTGTTTCAACCACCAAAACGCCGGCGCTATACTGCGCCCCGCAGGCGTGCCACGCCTGTCGCCCTGGTTCCAGGGCCGTTCTCGCGACGAGTGATGCGGACTTGAGTCGGGTTAGTCAAAGCCTCACGGATTGAGGCTGCTCGGGTCCCGTCCCGGAAGGCCGGCGTAACTCGCCGGCCTTCTTTTTTCATACGCCATCGAGCGACCCACGCGCCCGCGATCGGCCCCGGATCCGCTCACTCCGAAATACGGATTGCCTTGTCACTGCAGTAGCGGATCCCGCTACGAGTGGCGGGTTTCGCTGCGCGTTTCCGATATCTCATGCAGACCGCGGTATTGCGCTGCGGGCGCAGCTCTGGTTTCGAATCCGTAAGGAGCCATACATGACGACTCTACGAACGGCCGCCCTGGCGCTCGCACTGGCCGCCGCCGCCGCAACGGCCTACGCCGGCGTCAAGGCGAGCGCCATCAATCCCGGGCGGGTGGTCAAGACCTCTCCTGAGGAATTCTTCATGCCCTTGAATGCGGCAGGCGCGACGACGCTCACCTTCAGCCTGGGCTCGGCCGGCAGGAAGGTCCTCACCTTCTCGGCCCTGTGCGCCGTCAACGCGCTGGCGGGCGACGCGAGCGCCTTTCTTGACCTGGACATCTACGTGAACGGAGTGGTCGTGGAACCGACGGTCGGCAACCGTGATGCATTTTGTACTGCGAGTGGCACGGCGAGGTTCGACGGTTGGGTGCGGGCCTCGATCACCGTCCCGATCCAGGGGATCGCCGGCACCAACACCGTGCAGGTCAAGGCGAGAGGGACCTACAACGCAACGGGTTTGCAGCTCACCGACTCCGCGCTCCTGATCTTCGATTGACGAAAGCGCCGATCGCCATCCGCTTCCCCGACTTCCACTATCGCAGGATCCGAGAGGAGACATCCATGACGACTTTACGAACGGCCGCGCTTGCGCTCGCGCTCACCGCTGCCGCTGCAGCGGCTCAGGCCGGCGTCAAGGCGAACGCCATCAGGCCGGGGCTCTGGTTCGCGTCCTCTCCCGCGGAAGTCTTCGTGCCCCTGAATGCCGCCGGCGCGACGACTCTCACTTTCAATCTGGGCTCGGCCGGCAAGAAGATCCTGACCTACTCGGCCGCATGCGCTGTCGATGCGCCTACCGATGACACCATCGCCTGGCTCATCCTCGAGATCTACGTGAACGGAGTCGTCGTGGCGCCGACGGGAGACGACCAGGCAGCATTCTGCTCCGCGAATGGCACGGAGGGGTTCGACGGTTGGGTGCGAGCCTCGATCACCGTCCCGATCCAGGGGATCGCCGGCACCAACACCGTACGGGTCAAGGCGAAGGGGGCCAGCTGCTGCGACGATGTAGTCAGGGGCCTGTCGCTCAGCGACTCCTCTCTGCTGATCTACGACTGAACGGAGCCGATAGCCATCCGCCTCCCGACTTGCACCATTGCAGGATCCAAAAGGAGACATCCATGACGACTCTACGAACGGCCGCGCTTGCGCTTGCGCTCACCGCTGCCGCCGCAACGGCCCACGCCGGCGTCAAGGCGAGCGCTATCAGGGCGGGGAACTGGTTCGCGTCCTCTCCCGCGGAAGTCTTCGTGCCCCTGGACGCCGCCGGCGCGACGACTCTCACCTTCAATCTGGGCTCGGGCGGAAAGAAGGTCCTGACTTACTCGGCGGAATGCGCCGTCGACGCATCCGCGGGCGAAACCAGCGGCAATCTCGAGCTCGACATCTACGTGAACGGCGTCGTCGTGGTGCCGACGAGCGGCAGCTTTGAGTCCTTCTGTTCTTCGAATGGCACCACGGGGTTCGACGGTTGGGTGCGGACCTCGATCACTGTCCCCATCAAGGGCATTGCAGGGACCAACACTGTACGGGTCAAGGCCAGAGGAAACCCCTTCGCAAAGGGCCTGTGGCTCGGCGACTCCGCGCTCGTGATCTACGATTGACGGAGCAGCGATGAATGCCGCACCTGGTTCGGCCTGGCGTCGTTCGTTGGGCATTGCGATCCTTGCAGCGACATGCGGCGCCGCAGGTTGGGCGTTCGGAGAGCGCGGCCGCGGGTCGGACGCGACGCGGACGCGTATCGCCGACCCGCGCGTGGCGACCGTACCGCAGGTATCCCCGCCTGCCGGGTCCGGCGCCGTGATTCAGCGGCACGCCGACGGAACGGTATCGGTGCACGTCGACCGGGTGTCGGCCGGCTGGCTGCTGCTGGAACTCAGGCGTCGCGGTTCAGTGCCGGATGCGGGTCGTCCCGCCGCAGACCACGGCACATCAGCGTTCACGGGGCCTTCGTACGCGTCCCCCGCCGAGGAGGGTTCAGCGCCTGTGGATGTCGAGTTCCTGGAGCGGACGTTGACCGAAGGCACCGAGCCCGAGCGGTACGCCGCGCTCAGCCAGGCACTGCAGGCAGGGATCGATTTGCCGCCGGAGTTGCTCCGGCAAACCTATGGGAACGACCCGTCCGAGCGCGTGCGCCTGCTGGCATTCACGACCCACCTTGACATGGTGTCCGACGACCGGACCGAGGTGCGCGCCGTCGTGCAGAGCGGCCTCTACGGCAGTGCCGCGATGCAGACCGAAGCACAACGGCGACTGTCCGAACTCGAGCAGTACGAACTCGCGCTCGCCGAGGCCCCGGCACAGGGAATGCCGTAGCTGTCGTTCATCGCGCTGCGGCGAGTGCCTGCTCGAGGTCGCGGACGAGATCGCCACCGTCCTCGATGCCGATCGACAGGCGCAAAAGCCCGTCGGTGATCCCGGCGAGCGCGCGTGCCTCGGGCGCCATCGCCGCATGCGTCATGCTCGCGGGGTGCGCCACCAGGCTTTCCACCCCTCCGAGCGACTCGGCGAGCGAGAACAACCTGAGCGCCGCGAGGAAGGCGGGCACGCGCTGCAGGCCTCCGGCGAGCTCGAAGCTGACCATCGCGCCGTAGCCCTGCTGCTGCCGGGCCGCGATCCCGTGGCCGGGATGGTGCGGCAGACCCGGGTAGTAGACGCGTTCGACGGCGGGATGGGCGTCGAGCATCGCCGCTACACGAGCCGCATTCTCACCGTGGATACGCATGCGCGCATGCAGCGTGCGCAGCCCGCGCAAGGTCAGGTATGCGTCGAACGGAGAGCCCGTCACGCCGGTGCAGTTGCCCCACCATGCGAGGCGCTCGTGGAGCTGCGCCGTCGCCGCGACGACCGCACCACCGACCACGTCGCTGTGTCCGTTCAAGTACTTGGTGGTCGAATGCAGGACCGCATCCGCGCCCAGCCGCAGAGGCTTCTGCCAGACCGGCGACAGGAACGTGTTGTCGGCCAGCACGAGCGCTCCGCTCGCGCGTCCCAGCGCCGCAATCCGGGCGATGTCGACGATGCGCAGCAACGGGTTCGACGGCGTCTCGATCCATACCAGCGCGGGCCTGTCCTCCAGCGCGGCGTCGAGCGCCGCGGGCGATCCGAAGTCGACGAAGCGGACGCGCAGCACCCCGCGCTCGTGCAAGGCGTTGAACAGCCGGTAGGTCCCGCCGTAGCAGTCGTGTGGGACGACCGCGAGGTCGCTCGGCCCGAAGAGCTGTGCCATCAGCGTCACGGCCGCCATCCCCGACGAGGTGATCACGGCGCCGACCCCGCCCTCGAGCTCCGCCACGGCACCCCCAAGCGCATCGCGCGTGGGGTTGCCGGAGCGCGAATAGTCATAGCCGCGTTTCCGGCCGAAGCCGGCGAATGCGAAGGTCGAGCTCAGGTGCAACGGCGGGACGACGGCTCCGTGTTGCGTGTCGCTCTCGAGCGCCGCGCGTACTGCGCGCGTCGTTTCGGTCGGTGGTTCGTTCATGTGTCTGCGAGCGCCTGTGCGATCACGTCGCGCAGGATCTCCGTCTCCTTGAGAAAAGCGTCGTGGCCATAGGTTGAGCTGATCTCGACCAGGCGCGCACCGCCTGCCAGCGCGTCACGCAGCATCCGGACGTCGGCGACCGGCACGAGCTGGTCCTCGGTCACGGCAAGCAGCGTGACAGGAACGCGAATCGCCGCCGGGTCCACCCGATGCAGGTCGATCGACTCCGACAGGCAGACGAACGCCTCCGGGCGGAACCGCGCTGCGTACGCCTCGCCGCGGGCCATCAGATAGGACTCGACGGGAAAGCGGAAACGGTCGCCGTCGCGCGCCGCGACGCCCGCAAAGCGCTCTTCGAACTCGCGCGCGGAACGATAGGTCGCCATCGCCAGCGCCCGCGCGAGCGCGAGGCCGCGCGGTCCCTCGCCGTGCGAAAGCGCATAACGGACGATCGCGCGCTGCACGCTGCGCCAGGCGGTCGACATCGGATGCGTGCGATGCGCGGCGCTCAGGACCAAGGCGTGTCGCAACCGGTCGGGAAAACGCTCGGCAAACGCGAGCGCGACCATCCCGCCGTAGGAGGCTCCGACACAGGCGGCGAGCGACGCGACGCCCAGCCGGTCGAGCACCAGCTTCAATGCCGTTGCCTGATCGTAGGTGCTGACGCTGGGAAAACCCGCGCCGGGGCGCGGGCCGCTGCTGTCATGACTGCCGCCCAGAAAGTCGATGCCCAGAATCCGGTAGCGGTCCGTGTCGAGGGCGCGGCCCGGCCCGACGATCTCTCCCCACCAGCCGCGTACGCCGTCGGCATCGCACACCATCCGCCCGGATGAAATGCCGCCCATCGCGGCCACGACCGGACCCGATCCGCCGTGCAGCCGCCAGGCGATGGCAAGCGGCGCGATCCGTCCGCCGTGCTCGAGTGGACAGCCCTCCTCGACCACCAGCAAGCCGTCGTGCCAGCCGCGCCGCGCGGCCGTGTGCAACCCGGTATCGGGCGCGGCTTCGGTTACGGCGGCGGACATCGGCGTGCGTACTCCAAGAGCGGCCTTGAGGGGCCGAGGTTGCTTCGAGTTCTTCGGGTTCGGCGCCTCGAGGACGGTTGCCGCGACCGCAGAACCGCCTCAGGCGGAGTCACGACAACTCATCTGTCGGCGGACGGTCGTCCCCGTGGAGTTGGCACCTTTGCCGGAAGGGTGAGTTCCGGCGGTTGCCCCGGCGTCGCTGGGCCAGTCCCTCAGCCGGTCTCGATGAGCGCGCACAGTGTATGCGAAAAAGCGGCGGCCAGCCACCTCCTTCCGCTGGCCGGCGCCGGCCGGCTGGTCCGATCGCCTGTAATGATGTAATAATGCGCTAACACGTTATTACGCGGATGCAACCGGCTGGCGATGAAGTCACACAAGGGCTTGACCCCAAGACAGGAGGCTGCGGCCGAACGCGGCCTCTTTCAGGCGATCCTGACGCTGCGCTCAGTGGAGGAATGCCGCGCTTTCTTCCGCGACCTGTGCACGCCGGCCGAGCTGCAGGCGCTTGCCGACCGCTGGGCGGTGGTCGGCCTGCTGCAGCAGGGGCTGCCGTACCGCGAGATACAGCGGCACACCGGGGTGAGCGTAACCACCGTCGGGCGCGTCGCGCGTTACCTCGCTTCCGGCAATGGCGGCTACGCGCTTGCGGCGCGGCGACTCGAGACGCGCTGAGATGGACAGCGAGCCACGCCTCAAGATCGCCGTGCAGAAGTCCGGTCGGCTGACCGAGAACTCGCTGGACCTGCTGGTGCGCTGCGGCCTCAAGTACAGCCGCGGCAAGGACCAGCTCATGTGCTACGGCGAGAACATGCCGCTCGACGTGCTGCTGGTGCGCGACGACGACATCCCGGAGCTCGTCGCCGAGGACATCTGCGACCTCGGGATCGTCGGCTACAACGTGATCGAGGAGCGGCGGCTGGCGCTTGCCTCACGTGGCGGCACCGCTCGCTTCGAGGAGATCCAGCGTCTCGATTTCGGCCGCTGCCGCCTCGCGCTCGCGGTGCCGCAGGAACTTCCCTACCAGGGGCTCGAAAGCCTCGCCGGGCGGCGCATCGCCACCACCTACCCTGCCGTCCTCGCGGCGTTTCTGCAGGAACGCGGCATCACCGCCGACATCGTCACGCTGTCGGGGGCGGTCGAGATCGCCCCCAGGCTCGGCCGCGCCGATCTGGTCTGCGACCTGGTCGCTACGGGCACGACGCTCGCCGCGAACCATCTGCGCGAAGTGGCCACTGTGCTCGAGAGTCAGGCGACGCTGATCCGCACCCCGGTAGCGCTCTCCGAGGAGAAGTCCGCCTGGCTGCGACGGCTGCTGCTGCGCATCGACGGCGTGCAGCAGGTGCGGGAAAGCAAATACATCATGCTGCACGCGCCACGCGCGGCGTTGCCCCAGATCCAGCGTCTGCTGCCCGGCAGCGAGTCGCCGACGGTGATTCCGCTCGAGGGCTGCGGCGACCGCGTCGCCGTGCACGCGGTGTGTCGCGAGAACGTCTTCTGGGAGACGCTGGAAGGCCTCAAGGCGGCCGGCGCGAGCGCGGTGCTCGTCCTGCCTGTCGAGAAGATGCTGGCATGAACGGCCGTCTGCGCTTGAGCGACTGGTCGCAGCTCGACGCCGCCGCGCGGCAGGCGCTGCTCGACCGCCCGGCGGGCACGGACCCGGTGGAGCTGCGCGACACCGTGGCCCGGCTGATTCATGACGTCAGGGAGCGCGGCGACGCCGCGCTCGCGGATCACACCCTGCGCTACGACGGCGTGTCGCTCGAATCGTTCACGGTCTCCGAGGCCGAGTTCGCGGCGGCACGGGCGGCGCTCGCGCCCGCCGAGCACCGCGCGATCGAGCGGGCCATCGACGCGGTCAGCCGCTTTCACGAGGCGCAGATCGCTGCTCCGCTCGCGCTCGAGACTGCGCCGGGCGTCGTGTGCGAACGGCTCGACGTCGCGCTCGACGCCGTCGGTCTGTACGTCCCCGCCGGCAGCGCGCCGCTGCCTTCGACCGCGATCATGCTGGCGGTGCCGGCCCGGATTGCGGGCTGTCCCCGACGTATCCTCTGCACACCGCCGCGCCGCGACGGGACCGTGGACCCGGCGGTTCTGGTCGCTGCGCGCGCCTGCGCGGTCTCGCAGGTGTTCCGGATCGGTGGCGCCCAGGCGATCGCGGCGCTCGCCTACGGCACGGCGACCGTGCCGCGCGTCGACAAGATCTTCGGACCCGGCAACCGCTGGGTGACGACAGCGAAGGAGCTCGTCGCCGCCGACCCGGCCGGCGCAGCGATCGATCTGCCGGCGGGACCGTCCGAGGTGCTGGTGATCGCGGACGCGAGCGCCCGCGCCGAGTTCGTCGCCGCCGATCTGCTGGCGCAGGCGGAACATGCGCCGGATGCGCAGGTGCTGATGATCACCGACGCGCGACGGCTCGCGCTCGAGTGCGTCGATGCCGTGGAGCGGCAGCTTGCCGATCTGCCACGGCGCGAGATCGCCGCGCGTGCGCTGGCAGAGAGCCGCGTGATCCTCGTGCCCGATCTGCAGACGGCGTTCCGGCTCGCGAACGACTACGCGCCCGAGCACCTGATCCTGCAGCTCGAGTCGCCGCGGCGGTGGCTCGGACAGGTGCGCAATGCCGGCTCGGTCTTTCTCGGCGAGTGGACGCCGGAGACGCTCGGCGACTACTGCAGCGGCACCAATCACGTGCTGCCGACCGGGGGTCACGCACGCACGCGCGGCGGGCTCGGCCTGTCCGACTTCGTGAAACGGATCTCGGTGCAGGAGGCGAGCCCGGGCGGGCTGCGCGAGCTCGGCCCCGTCGCGGCGACGCTGGCGCGGCTGGAGGGCCTCGAAGCTCATGCGCGCGCGGTCGAGGTGCGGCTGGCGGCGCTCGACGCGAGGGCGGCGTCGTGAGCGACGTTCTGCGCCTCGCCCGGCCCGACATCCTCGAGCTGCAGCCCTCCCAGCACGCCGCCTGGAATCCCGCGCTCGAGCGCCTGCACGCCAACGAGATGCCGTGGCGGGCGACCGGCGACGACAGCGACGCGGGACTCAACCGCTATCCCGAACCGCAGCCGCACGCCCTGCTCGACCGGCTGGCGCGGCTGTACCGGGTGCCGGCCGGGCAGATCCTCGCCGGGCGCGGCAGCGACGAGGCCATCGATCTGCTCGTGCGCGCCTTCTGTCGCGCAGGGCAGGACCAGGTGGTGATCTGCCCTCCGACCTTCGGCTACTACGCCGTCGCGGCCCGGATCCAGGGCGCGCAGGTGCGGGAAGTGCCGCTCACGGGCCCGGAGTTCGCGCTGGACGTCCCCGCGGTCATCGCCGCAGGTCGCACGGCGAAGCTCGTGTTCCTCTGCTCGCCCAACAACCCGACGGGTAACCTGATCGGCGAGGAGGCGATCACCGCCATCTGCCGCGCGCTCGCCGACAGCTCGCTGATCGTGCTGGACGAGGCGTACGTCGAGTTTTCGGGCCGCCCGAGTCTCGTGGCGCGTCTGCCGGAGTTTCCCAATCTCGTCGTGCTGCGCACGCTCTCCAAGGCCTATGCGCTCGCCGGCGCGCGCTGCGGTGCACTGATCGCCTGCAACGCCATCGTCGCTCTGCTCGCCCGGATCCTGCCGCCCTACGCGTTGCCGGCCGCGTCGGTCGAGGCGGTGCTCAAGCTCACCGCGGAGCCGCAACGGCGGCAGGCCACGGCTCGCATCGAGACGCTGCGCGCCGAACGCGAGACGCTGCGCGCACGTCTCGGCGACCTGTCCGGTGTGCGCCGCGTGTTTCCCTCCGACACGAACTTCCTGCTGGTCGAATTCGTCGCGCCGCAGTTGGCGCTGGCGGCTGCCGCGGCCGTCGGGCTGCTGGTCCGCGACCTGAGCGCGAACCCCCGCCTGCCGGGCTGTCTGCGCCTGACGGTGGGCACGCCGGAACAAAACGCACGATTGCTCGCGGCGCTGGAGCGCGTATGAGTGGCGAGCGGATACTCTTCATCGAGCGCGACGGCACGCTGATCGAGGAGCCTGCCGACGAGCAGGTCGACAGCCTCGCGAAGCTCAAGCTGATGCCCGGTGTGATTCCGGCGCTGCTCGCGCTGCGCGATGCGGGCTTCCGCTTCGTGCTGGTCAGCAACCAGGACGGGCTGGGCACTGCGGCGTTCCCGGAGGCGAGCTTCCGCGAGCCGCACGACTTCCTGCGCGAGATCCTCGCCTCGCAGGGTGTGCGCTTCGACGCGGAGTTCTTCTGCCCGCATCGCGCGGAGGACGGCTGCTCGTGCCGCAAGCCGGGCACCGGACTGCTCGGCGACTACCTCGCCGGGCGCGAGATCGATCGCGCCGCGAGCTTCGTGATCGGCGACCGCGACACGGACCTCCAGCTGGCGGCGAACCTCGGCATCGCCGGGCTGCGCGTGCGGTACGAGGGTGACGCTGAGGAGACCTGGGAGGCGATCGCGCGCCGTCTGACCCGCCCGGTGCGAACGGCGCGCGTCGAGCGGCGCACCCGCGAGACCGCGATCGAGGCGTTCGTCGACCTCGACCGGACCAACCCCGTACGCATCGCCACCGGCATTCGCTTCTTCGACCACATGCTGGAGCAGATCGCGCGCCACGGCGGCTTCGCACTCGAGCTGTCCTGCCGCGGCGATCTCGAGGTGGACGAGCATCACACCGTAGAGGATTGCGCGCTCGCGCTCGGTGAGGCGCTGCGCCGTGCGCTCGGCGACAAGCGCGGCATCGCGCGGTTCGGGTTCCTGCTGCCGATGGATGACGCGCGCGCCCAGGTGGCGATCGATCTTTCCGGGCGTCCCTACGCGGCGTTCGAGGGCCGCTTCAATCGCGAGGCGGTCGGCGGGCTGCCGACCGAGCTGGTGCCCCACTTCTTCCGCTCGCTCGCCGACAGCCTCGGCGCGGCGGTGCACGTGAGCGTCGAGGGCGAGAACACGCATCATATGGTCGAGGCTTGCTTCAAGGGCGTGGGACGCGCGCTCCGCCAGGCGCTGCGGCTCGAGGGCAGCGAGCTGCCGAGCAGCAAAGGCGTGTTGTGAAAATTGGCTCGGAGCCATTTATTTCGAAAATTGGCTCGGAGCCATTTATTTTGAGCGGTACCCGCGCCGAGGCGACCTCGGATAATTGGCTCCGAGCCAATTTTCCCCCGGTGGCCATCGTCGACAGCGGCGGCGCCAACATCGCCTCGTTGCGTTACGCCTTCGAGCGGCTCGGCGTGCCGGCGCGGCTGACCTGCGACGCCTTCGAGCTGCGCGCCGCACCGCGGGTCGTGCTGCCCGGGGTGGGCGCTGCCGGCGACGCGATGCAGCGGCTGCGCTCGCTCGGCCTGGTCGACGTGCTGCGCGGGCTCACGCAGCCCGTACTCGGCATCTGCCTCGGGATGCAGCTGTTGTACGAATCGAGCGCCGAGGACGACGTGTCGTGCCTCGGTGTCATCCCCGGGCGCGTGCAGCGGCTCGACCCGGCGCCGGGTCGGCCGGTGCCGCACATGGGCTGGAACCGGCTCCGACTGACGGGCAGCTCGCCGCTCACCGCTGGCATCCCGGACGGAGAGCATGTCTATTTCGTGCACGGCTACGCGGCCCGGTCCGACCCCGCGTCGTCGCTCGCCACCTGCGACTACGGCGGAGAGTTTGCCGCGATGGTGCAGCGGGGCAATTTCTTCGGCGCGCAGTTCCACCCCGAGCGATCGGCGGGCGCGGGCCGGCGCCTGCTCGCCAACTTCCTGTCTCTGCCAGCATGGAGCTGATGCCGGCGATCGATCTGCGCGACGGCCGCTGCGTGCGTCTGTTGCAGGGGCGCTTCGACGCGGAAACGCACTACGCCGGGGATCCGCTCGCGCTGCTCCGCGCATACCGGGAGCTCGGTGCCGCCTGGCTGCACGTCGTGGATCTCGACGGCGCCCGCGAGGGCGTGCCGGGCAACGCCGCCCTCATCGCGCGGCTTGCCGCCGAGTCCGGGATCGCGCTGCAGGCCGGCGGCGGCATCCGCTCGGAGGCAGCGCTCGAGGCGCTCCTCTCACAGGGCGTGGCGCGAGCGGTGATCGGCAGTCACGCGGTCGCGAACCCCGTGCTGCTCCGTCGCTGGCTCGGGCGGCTGGGGCCGGAGCGGATCGTGCTCGCACTCGATGTGCGGCACGATTCCTCGGGTCGCCCGGCGCTGACCACGCATGGCTGGCGTCAGGCCGCGTCGCGAACGTTGTGGGACCTGCTCGAGGACCCGCACGAGGGTTTCGGCGGCAGCGAACTGCGGCACGTGCTCTGCACCGACGTGGAGCGCGACGGCACGTTGAGCGGCCCCAATCTCGAGCTCTACTCCGCGGCCGTCACCCGTTACCCGCACCTGGCCTGGCAGGCGTCGGGCGGGGTGCGCGACGCCGCGGACCTGCACGCACTCGAGCGGATCGGCGTCGCCGCGGCCGTCAGCGGTCGCGCGCTGCTCGAGCACCGCCTGCACCCCGAGGAGCTCGCGCCATTCTTGCCAAACGCATAATCCCCTGCCTCGACGTCCGGGACGGCCGGGTCGTCAAGGGCGTGCGCTTCCGCGATCACCGCGTGGTGGGCGAGATTCTCGAGCTCGCGGCGCGCTACCATGCGCAGGGCGCCGACGAGCTCGTGTTCTACGACATCGCGGCGAGTCCCCGGGAACGCAGCGTCGACCGGCGCTGGGTCACGCGCGTGGCGCGCATCCTCGACATCCCGTTCTGCGTCGCGGGCGGGATTGCGACGCTCGAGGACGCCGAATACGTGCTCGCCGCCGGCGCCGAGAAGGTGTCGATCAACTCGCCCGCACTCGCCGACCCCGCGCTGATCGGCCGGCTGGCGAAGCGCTTCGGGTCGCAATGCGTGGTGGTCGGTATCGACAGCGCGCGCGAGAATGGCGACTACCGCGTGCACCAGTACACAGGCGACCCCGACCGCGCGTGCGGCACCGGCCGACGCACCCTCGACTGGCTGCGCGAGGCGCTGGATCGGGGCGCGGGAGAGATCGTGCTCAACTGCATGTCGAGCGACGGCGTGCGCGGCGGCTATGACCTCGAGCAGTTGGCCGCGGCGCGGGCGATCTGCCGCGTCCCGCTCGTCGCCTCCGGGGGCGCCGGCCGCGCCGAGCACTTCGCCGCGGTGTTCGCCGAGACCGGGGTCGACGGCGCGCTCGCGGCCAGCGTGTTCCACTCCGGGGAGCTTCCGATCCCCGACCTGAAGCGCTTCCTCGCGGAGCGCGGCATCGAGGTGAGACCATGACGAACATCCGTGCCGAGACGATCGACTGGGGGCGACACGACGGCCTCGTGCCGGCGATCATCCAGCATGCACACAGCGGCCGGGTGCTGATGCTGGGCTACATGAATGCGGAAGCGCTGGCGCGCACCCAGGCGGAGGATCGGGTCGTATTCTTCAGCCGCAGCCGGCAGCGCCTGTGGGTGAAGGGCGAGACCTCGGGCAACTACCTCCGGCCGGTTGCGATCTCGGCGGACTGCGACCGTGATGCTCTGCTGGTCCTCGCAGAGCCGGGCGGGCCGGTGTGTCACAAGGGCACCGAGTCGTGTTTTGCCGACGCCGAGACTGCCCAGGCCGAGCGCATTGCTTTTCTGGCGCGGCTGGAGGAGGTCATTGCCCGACGCATCGAGGAGCGGCCGGACGGCAGCTACACGGCGCGCCTCCATGGGGAGGGGCCCGGTCGCATCGCGCAGAAGCTCGGCGAAGAAGGCGTGGAGCTCGCCCTCGCAGCGGTCACGCGGGACGATGCCGCGGTGCTCGCGGAAGGCGCCGATCTGGTCTATCACCTGCTGCTGCTGCTGAAGGCGCGCGGTCTGTCGCTCGCGCGTGTCGTGGAAGAGCTCGAGTCACGGCACGCGGACAAGACACGCGCGTAGCCGAGCCTTAAGACCTGCGCCTCATCGAGCTGCAGCGGGAATCGCGCGTGCGTCAGTGCGCTGCCCGATCGGGCGGCCCGCGTCGGCCCCGCGACGCAGTGGTCTCGCCGTCCCAACCCGGGCCACGGACGACGCGCCCGGGGCGCGCGCCGGTGTGCTCTCCCTGCGCAAGCACCGCCGTGCCGTTCACCAGCACGTACGACACGCCGGTTGCGTACCGCTGCGGTTCGTCGAACGTCGCGTGATCGATGATCGTCGCAGGGTCGAACACGACGACGTCGGCATAGCACCCGGGGTCGATGCAGCCGCGATCCTCGAGTTTCCAGTTGCCCGCCGGGAGACGCGTCAGGCGGCGGATGGCCTCGGGCAGGTCGATCACCCGCTCCTCGCGCACGTAACGGCCGAGCAGCCTGGCAAAGTTGCCGTAGGCCCTGGGATGGTTGCTGGACTTGAGAAACACGCCTTCGGGCGCCTTGGCCTCGGCGTCGGAGCCGAAGCTGACCCAGGGCTGCGCGATCCCGAGCCGCACGTTCTCCTCGCTCATGAGGAAGTAAACCGTGTCGACCCGTGAGTGGTCTGCGATCACCAGGTCGATGACGGTGTCCTCGGCGCTCGTGCCGCGCATCGCCATCACCTCGGCCAGCGTCTTGCCCGTGAGCGGCTTGAGCGCCGGGTCCTTGAAGCCGATGAACTTGACCCGGTCGGGTCCACCGGCCATGCGCAGCAGGTTCTCCTCGCCCGCCGGCGGGTCCTTCATCTCGGCGATCACGCGCGCGCGCAGCGCGGAGTCCTTGAGGCGCGCTACCCACGCGTCGAGACCGCCTGCCTGCACCCAGAGCGGCATCGCGGCGTCGAGCCCGGTGGCGCCGGCGGTGTAGGTGTACATGTCGGCGCTCACCGGCAGACGCGCGGCGCGCGCCCGCTCGATCTGTTCGATTGCCCGGGCCATCCGCGGCCAGTTCGCTTCCCCGGCCGCCTTGAGGTGATAGATCTCGCCGTGCCCGCCCCCCGCGCGGGTGATCTGCAGGAACTCGTCGATCGCCTCCTCGAGCGCGTAGCTCTCGTTGCGGATGTGCGAGATGTAGCCGCCGCCCGACTCGCCCGCGGCACGGGCCAGCGCCGCGAGCTCGGCAGTGTCTGCGAAGTACGCCGGCGCGTAGATGAGCGAGCTGCCGACTCCCAGCGCGCCCTCGCGCATCGCTTCGCGCACCAGCTCCTGCATGCGGGCGAGCTGCGCCGCGTCCGGGTCCCGGTCGTCCTCGCCGAGCTCGTGGATCCGCACCGTCGTCGCGCCCACGAAGGATGCGACGTTCGGTGACACGCCGCGGCGCTCGAGAGACTCCAGATAGCCGCCGAGCGTGGTCCAGTCGATGTCGTAGGTGAAGTCCCGCTGCCGCTTGCGCAGGTCCTGCTTCATCGCCTCGTTGAGGGGTCCGCCGGACTCACCCTCGCCGAAGATCTCGAGGGTGACGCCCTGCTTGACGTCGCTCATGCCGCGGCCATCGACGATCAGCGACTCGTTCGCCCAGGACAGCACATTGATGAAGCCAGGCGTGACTGCCTGCCCGCGGGCGTCGATCGTGGTGGCGGCATTGGCTGCGCCGAGGTCGCCGACTGCGGCGATCCGGTCGGCGCGAATACCGACGTCGGCGCGGCGACCCGGCCCGCCGCTGCCGTCGTAGACGGTGCCGTTCACGATCAGAACATCGTAGCGCTCGCCGGGTGCCTGCAGCGGCCCAGCCGGCGTGCAGCCGGCGAGCAGCGCGACTGCCAGCCAGAAAATGGCTCGGAGCCATTTTTCGGGCGAGCCTCCGTCAGCCACAGGCGACTCGCGATGACGCTGCGATATCGGCGCGAACGAGCAGGATGCGCAGCATCCGGCGCAGCGGCTCGGCCGCCCCCCACAGCAGCTGGTCGCCGACGGTAAACAGCGAGACGTACTCCCCACCCATCGCGGCTTTGCGCAGCCGACCGACCGCGATCTCGAGCCGTCCGCTGACCGCCGCCGGCGACAGTTCGCGCACCGAGGCCTCTCGTGTGTTCGGCACGAGACGCACCCACTCGTGCCCGGTGGCGATCAGTTCCTCGACCTCGGCAAGCGGCAGATCGCGGGCGAGCTTGATCGTCAGCGCCTGGCTGTGACAGCGCATGGCACCGATGCGCACGCACAGGCTCTCGACAGGGATCGGCCGCTGCTCGCGCCCCAGGACCTTGTTGAGCTCCGCGCCGCCTTTCCATTCCTCGCGGCTCTGCCCAGTGCCCAGATCCGCATCGATCCACGGGATGAGGCTGCCCGCCAGCGGTACCGCGAACTGCGCCGTCGGCAGCGCACCCCCGCGCAGCACGCCGCTCACCGCCCGGTCGATCTCGAGGATGCCGCTCGCAGGATCGCTCAGCAGCGCCCCGGCCGCCTCGTGCACCGCACCCATCTGCAGCAGCAGCTCGCGCACGTGCGCCGCACCGGCGCCGGAGGCTGCCTGATAGGTCGCGACGCTGATCCACTCCACGAGACCCGCGCGCAGCAGTCCGCCGATCGCCATCATCATCAGCGACACCGTGCAATTGCCGCCGATGAAGTCGCGGCGGCCGGCCGCGATCGCCGCGTCTATCGCTTCGGCGTTGACGGGATCCAGCGCGATGACTGCATCGTCGGCCATGCGCAGCTTCGAGGCGGCATCGATCCAGTAGCCGCGCCATCCCGCCGCCCGCAACTGCGGATGGATTTCCGCCGTGTAGTCCCCGCCCTGGCAGCTCACGATTGCGTCGAGCCGCGCGAGCAGCGCCAGGTCACGCGCGTCGGCGAGCGGCGCGAGTGGTCGGCCGATGTCGGGCGGCGTGCCACCGGCCTGCGAGGTGCTGAATAACGTGGGCTCGATCAGATCGAAGTCGCGCTCCGCGCGCATGCGCGCCATGAGCACCGAGCCCACCATGCCGCGCCAGCCGACGAATCCGACTTTCAGGACCGGCCTCCGACTCATACCAGCACTTCGGGTGCCGGCTCACGCAGGTTGTACCACGAACTCATCGCGCGGCCGTAGGCCCCGGCGTTCGCGATCAGCAGCACGTCGCCCTCGCGGGTCGAAGGCAGCAGCCGCTCGTGGCCGAAATAATCGGCCGATTCGCAGATCGGTCCGACTACGTTGTAGACCTCGGCGCCTGGCTCGCCGAGGCGCGACAGGTTCACGATCTCGTGATGCGCCCCGTAGAGCGCCGGACGGATGAGCGAATTCATGCCCGTGCTCACGCCGACGTACTGCACGGCACCCTTGCCCTTGAGCTGCGTCACCCGCGCGACGAGCACCCCGGCCTGGGCGACCAGATAGCGACCCGGCTCGATCCACAGCTTCGCGCGCGGCCAACGGCTCCGCAGCTGATCGATCACGGCCTGCAGTGCCGGAAGATCCACCGGCGCCTGCCCCGGCTTCTCGGGCACGCCGAGACCGCCTCCGAGATTGATGATGCGCGCCTCGGTGAAGCGCGCGGTCAGGTTTCCGAGCAGCTGCCCGACCTCCGACCAGTTGCGCACGTCGAATACGCCGCTGCCGGTGTGCGCGTGCAGCCCGACGATGCGCGCACCGAGCGCGCCGGCGCGCCGCTCGAGCTCGTCGAGCTCGAACAGCGGAATGCCGAACTTCGAGTGCACGCCGGCGGTGCGGACGTGATCGTGATGACCACGGCCGTATCCCGTGTCGATTCGCACCAGCAGCTCCCGGCCACGGAACAGCTCGCCCCAGTGCTGCAGCGGATGCAGGTTGTCGAGCGTGACCCAGGATCCCGCCTGGAGCGCCCAGGCATACTCCTCGCGCGGAGCGAAGTTCGGCGTAAACAGGATCCGCTGCGGGTCGATGCCGGGCACTGCCGCCTGCACCCGCTCGATCTCGCCGCGCGATACGCATTCGAAGCCCAGGCCCTGGGCGGCGAAGTGCGCGATGATCTCCGGGTGCGGATTCGCCTTTACCGCATACAGCAGTCGGTCCAGCCCCGCGAGCGCCCTGAGCTCCGCGGCGCTGCCGGTCAGCGCGGCGCGGTCGTACACGTAGGCGTTGCTGCGCTCGGCGGCGATCCGGATCAACTCGTCGCGCCGCGCCACCCACCACGGCGCCACCGCCGGCGGGGTCGGCGCCGCGCGGCCGTGGATCTGCTCCCAGGTGGGACCCAGCACGCGGTCGGAGGGCACGTGGTGCACGGTAAGGTCGTGCAGCCGGCGCACCAGGCGATCGCCCTGCTCCTCGTCGACCACGAACGTCAGGTTCAGGTCATTGGCCGCCTGCGTCACGAGGTAGATCTTCTGCTCCTCGAACAGCTCGAGCGCCTCGCCGAGCCGGTGCAGCACGGCGCGGATATTGCGCCCGACCAGACTCACAGCCGCACAGGGGCCGATGACCTCGACCCGGCAGATGCGCGCGAGGTCGGTCACCAGCCGATGCAGCGCGCGCGGCTCGAGAGCGTTGACGGCGGGATCGAGCGTCACGGTCACGTTCGTCTCGGACGTCGAAACCAGGTCGATCGACAGGCCGTGATGCTTGAATACCGCGAAGGCGTCGGCGAGAAACCCCACCTCGTGCCACATCCCGAGTGTTTCCAGCGCGACGAGCGTGATGCCCTTCTTGACGCAGACCGCCTTGACGCGCGCCGCGCCGTCGCCGCCCGTCGCGGTGATCTCGGTTCCCTCGAGATCGGGCAAGTGCGTGGCGTGGATGGTGAGCGGGATCGCAGATTGCTTCGCCGGCAGGATGCAGCGCGGATGCAGCACCCTGGCGCCGCTGCTCGCGATTTCCTGGGCCTCGTCGTAATCGAGCGAGCGCAGCAGCCGCGCTCCGCTCACCGTGCGCGGGTTGGCCGTGAACATGCCGGGCACGTCGGTCCAGATCTCGAGGCGCTGCGCGCCGAGCTTTGCCGCCAGATAGCTGCCGCTGGTGTCCGAGCCTCCGCGTCCGAGCAGCACGGTGTCGCCTTGCGCGTCGCTGGCGACGAAGCCCTGCGTGACATACACCCGGCCCGCGTGCGCCAGGCGCCTCTGCAGCTCGGGGTCCGGCTCGAAGTTGCAGGTGGCGGAAAGAAATCCGGCGCGCTCGGTGGTGTTCGGGCGTTCCTCGGCGCGCAACAGGCTGCGCGCGTCCAGCCATTCGACATCGAGACCCTGCGCGGCGAGATACGCCGCGCCGAGCCGCGTGGCCATGATCTCGCCGGCGGCCATCACGCGCGCACGCAGCCGGTCGCTCACCTCGCCGATCAGCTCGATGCCGGAAGCGACGCGCCGCAGCTCTTCGAAATGCCCTTCGAGATCGGGCAGCGTGGCGAGCCCAAGTGCGCGAGCGAGCGCGCGATGCCGCTCCTCGATCTGCGCCATGACGTCCGCCCAGTCGCCGGCCGCGGCACGCGCCAGCAGCTCGTCCAGAAGGTCGGTGATGCCCGAGAGGGCGGAATGCACGAGCACCGGCCGCAGCCCTTCGGCCTGTCGCTTGCGCACAACGGTGACGATGTTGTGCCAGTTGCCCGGACTCGAAACGCTGGTGCCGCCGAACTTGAGGACGATCCAGCGCGACTCGGTGCTCTTGCTCATCGGGGCCCGCCGGCTCACGGACGAGCGGTCGGGAATACTCCGCGGCTCAGGTGTCGTCGAAGAAGTCGTCCTTGAGCTCCTTCTGCAGGCGCTTCTCCGCCAGCACGTCCTCGAGCTTGCTCCAGGCCGCCTTGCCGCGCTTGACGACGGGCTTGCGTCGGTCGACGCGCTCGATGAAGCGATCGTAATCGACCTCCTCAGCGCCCGCCGTGAACTCCTGATCGAGGTCGAAATGTTCCTCGTCTCGTTCCATGTCGCACTCTGAGAAAATCCTGCGTTTTCAACGCGCTGCCCGCTAAAGGGCACAGGGCTGCGAACTATATACGAATCTCGGCCGGACTCAACTGTTCCTTGCTGCAATGCAACGCGGGTGCGACGCCCGTCCGGGCGCAGGGAGCCCAGTTACTTTAAAAACAAAGGGTTGAGGCTACTTGTGCGAAACGACGACGGGTGCGCCGCGGGCCAGCCCGAGACCCTCGGCGGCGCTTTGCTCCGCGCGTGCGATCTCGAGCACGCCGAAGGAATTGATCAGGGCCAGATAGTCGCCGGGGCGCACGTCCGAATAGGTCCGTCGCAGGGGAATCTCGACGCCGGCCAGCTTGATCTGCGCGCGCGCCAGCGAATGCAACAGCGCGCCGTCGATGTTGGTGATCAGGTTGCCGAAATGATCGATCGTCACCACCGCGCCGGTGATCTGTCCGTGGCTCTCGGTCGGCGCCTCGAGCCAGCCTGGCACGAGCTCGGACACGCGCTCGCCGATCTCCTCGGGCCCCACCCGCCCCGCAGCAACTTCGGCCGCGACGGGCGCAAAGATGTCGCGGCCGTGGAACGTGGCGCTCGGCCGCGTGACGCCCAGCGAAGCCATGAAGTGATCGGAGAGCCGCCGCAGCACGGGTGCTGCCAGCGCATCCACGACACTGCCGAGGAGCCCGTTGTCGGGCGCCAGGAACAGGTGGCCGTCGCCCTCGACGATCGCGATGCCGCGCGGGCCGCCGACACCGGGATCCACCACGGCGACGTGCACGGTCCCGACCGGGAAGTAGCGGTAAGAGCGCGCGAGCCAGAAGCCGGCCTCGACGGGCCAGTGTGCGACCACCTCATGGCTCAGATCGACGATGCTCGCAGCGGCGAAGCGCGCCAGTATCTGCCCCTTCATCACGCCGACGAACGGGTCCTGCAGCCCGAAATCGCTGGTCAGCGTGACGATGCCGCTCGCGACGAATGTGCCACCCGTGGCCATGAGGTCTTGCGGGCTGCCTCGCTCAGACTCCGCGGATCAGCGAGGCCAGCTCGCGCGGGTTGATCGATTCGGCGCGCCGGACGATCTGCTCCTCGTATCCCGGCGCAAGACGGCGCGCCTCCGCAAGCAGCTCGTCGAACGCGGACTTGAGCGTCGCCGCGTCGAGCGTGCGGCCGCCCGCGTAGTAGCGCTGAGCGATGCGCCCGAGTGCATAGGTCGTCGCGAAACTCAGGCCGGAGCTCGCCGTCTGGCGGCCGAGCGTCCGGCCGATTCCGCCGCCCAGCGAGCCGAACAGGCCACCGAGCAGCTTGCGCCCGAAGCCTTCCAGATACTGCGACGCGAGACCGACACCCAGTGTCGCGATGAAGTCGCGCGTGTGCTCGCGGTCGAGCTCGTAACCGTAGGATTTTCCGATGCGGTACACGAGCCGCATCTGCAGCGGGATGATCGCCATCGACGACAACCCTTCCGGCAGAAGCTCGAGCGCGGCGTTGGTGATCGCCGCCTTGCGGATGAGCTGTTCCATCTCTGCTTCGGAGAGGCTGGGGTTGCCGAGCACCGGTCCCGAAGCGGTGTCCTTCGCCGCGGAAGCGGCAGTTTCATCGGTCGCCGCACGCGCCATCTCGTCGGCACGGCGATCGAGCTCCCCGGTGACCGTGGCGGGCAGCTCGAGCGCATTCGCCAGGCGGGCGAGGAAGTCGCGCTCGGCAGGTCCCTGCACCTCGTCTGCATCGCAAACCCCGACCGCCATCTCGTAAGCCAGCTGCCGCGACTCGCGCGACGGCAGCATCGCGGCAAGCGAGGCCAGATCGGGCTTCGCAATCAGCGCTTCACGGTACAGCGCGGGCAGATCGATCCCTCCCTGCAAGCCGACTGCGTCGGCGACCTGTTTCACCGCCGCGCGCTCGCGCTCGTCCTTCATGCCGTCGACGAAGGCCGCCATGAGCGCAATGGTCATGACTGCCCTGTTCTCCTGTTCGGTCATTGGTGTCTCCGTTTGCCGGTCATGCCCTGCTCTGGTTGCCCCCGCCCGGCACCGCGTCCATCGCTATGAGCTGCCGTTTCATTCTGTGGAGGACCGACTCTGCCCGACTCACGTCGTTGCGCTGGATGCCCGACATGATCTGAGCGTTGAGCTTCGCGGCGATTTCCTGGACGTCGGCCAGAAGTCTGCTGCCCTTTGCAGTCATGATCACGCGCTTCGCGCGCCGATCGGTCGGATCGGCGTAGCGTCTGACGAGACCTCTCGCCTCGAGCCGATCGATAAGCCCGCCCAGAGTCACCTTGCCGACATCCATGACCCTGGCGAGCTCCGTCTGCCTGATTCCGCCGCGCTTTCTACCCGAAAGATTGACAAGCACCCACCACTGCGAACGCGTGATCCCCATTGGCCGCAGTGCGTGATCGACGACGGTACGGCGGAGCCTCGACACGTCGTGAATCAGAAAGCCGATCCGGAACGGGTGTTCTTCCCTTGCCACGCCGATCTCCGTGGTTCGCGGACCGATGACATGATATCAAGTCGGCGCGGCACGAAGTCAGCGCAGCGCACCGGTCTCGCGCAGCTCGCGGACCCGCAGGGCGTCGATACCCCACTTCGCCAACGCAGCATCGGCATCGGCGCCGGGCATCGGCGGCGGCCGCGGGATCGAGGCGGGAGTGCCGCTGAAGCGCGGCGCCGGCGCCGGCTGCACCACGCCACCTGTGTCGACGAAACTCATGCGAGCGAGCGCGTGCGGGTGCCGCGCCGCTTCGAGCGGCGACAGTACGGGCGTTACGCATGCATCCGTGTCCGCGAAGACGCTCTCCCAGTCCGCGCGTGTCCGGCTGTGAAAGATCGCTGCGAATCGCCGCTTCATCTCCGGCCACGATCGCCGGTCCATCTGCCTCGGGAGCGCGGCCGGATCGAGCCCGAGGCCGGCGAGCAACTGCTGATAGAACTGCGGCTCTATGGCACCGACTGCGACATGGCGGCCGTCAGCGGTCTCGTAGACCTCATAGAAATGCGCGCCCGTGTCGAGGACGTTGCTGCCGGGTCGAGTCTCATCGTGGTGTCCCATCGCAATCAGGCCATAGAACATGGCACCGAGCAGCGCCGCCCCTTCGAACATCGCGGCATCGACGACCTGGCCGCGACCGGATTCGCGCGCATGCAGAACCGCAGCGACGACCCCGAGCGCGAGTAGCAAGCCGCCGCCGCCCATGTCGCCGAGCAGGTTTCCGGGCGGCACAGGGCGCTCCCCGCTGCGGGCAAACGTGTGGAGCATCCCCGACATGGCGATGTAGTTGATGTCGTGGCCCGCCCGCTTCGCGAACGGCCCGGTCTGACCCCAGCCAGTCATACGGCCGTACACGAGCCGCGGATTACGCGCGAAGCAGACGTCGGGACCGAGGCCCAGCTTCTCCATGACGCCCGGTCTGAACCCTTCAATGAGCGCCTCCGCTTCGGTCAGCAGGTCCAGCACCACGGCTACGGTGTCGGGGTGCTTGAGATCGAGCACCACGGACGGCCGCCCGCGATTGAGCACGTCCCGGCGCGGATCGATCTCCAGCTGCGCGCGCGCAAGGCCCGGCCGGTCGGTGCGATCGATCCGCAGCACTTCCGCGCCGAGATCGGCAAGCAGCATCGCCGCGAATGGACCCGGGCCGATGCCCGCGAATTCGACGACTCGGAGTCCAGTCAGTGGCCCGGTTTGCACGTCAGTTCAGGCTCGCAAAGGATCTGCCTTCGCCCGCCAGCCGTTCGATGAGCGGGGCGGGCGTCCAGTAGAGCGGGCCCTGCTCCGTCGAGAACTGCCGCAATCGGTCAAGCACCTGCGCCAGTCCGGTCTCGTCGGCGAACTGCAGCGGCCCGCCGCGGGTGCGCGGAAACCCGTAACCGTTGACCCACACCACGTCGACGTCACCGGGCCGTTGAGCGATCCCCTCCTCCAGGATCCTGGCGGCCTCGTTGATGAGCGGATAGATGCAGCGATCGACGATTTCGTCGTCGCCAATCTCCCGCCGCGTGATGTCGAGCCGCCGTGCCTCTTGTTCGATGATCGCTGTCACGGTGGGGTCGGGCAGCGCCTCGCGTGATCCGGACTCGTAGCGATAGAAGCCCGCGGCGGTTTTCTGGCCGAGACGTCCGAGCTGGACCAGCCTGTCGCCGATGACGCCGAATCGCGCGTCATCGGGCAGCCTGCCCTCGGCGCGGCGGCGCCGTCGCCCGGCGGCACCGACGTCGAGGCCGGCCAGATCGCTCATCGCATGGGGGCCCATCGACATGCCGAATCCGACGAGCGCGCGATCCACCTGCTGTGGCGAGGCGCCTTCGAGCAGCAGGAACTCCGCCTCGCGGCGATAACCGACGAGCATCCGGTTGCCGATGAAGCCATCGCAGTTGCCGGCCACGACACCGATCTTGTCGAGCGACCTGACGAGCCTCATTGCCGTGGCGACGACGTCTTTGCCGGTCCGTCGCCCGCGCACGACCTCCACGAGCCGCATGATGTGCGCCGGGCTGAAGAAATGCAGGCCGATGACGTCCTGTGGCCGGGACGTCGCGTCCGCGATGGCGTCGATGTCGAGCGCCGACGTGTTGCTTGCGAGGATCGCGTGTGGCGGACAGGTCCGCTCCAGGTCGGCGAACACGCGGCGCTTGAGCGGCAGGTCCTCGAACACCGCCTCGACCACCAGATCGACATCGGCGAATGCGTCGAGCACGGTACCGCCGCGGACCCGTGCCAGCCGCTCGGCCTGCTGCGCGGTGGTGATCCGCCCCTTGCTCACCGCACTCGCATGGACGTCGGCGATCGCGGCCATGGCGCGCTCGAGCGCCGTCGCATCGTTCTCGACCAGCTCGACTGGCACTCCGGCGTTGCAGAACGCCAGCGCGATCCCGCGCCCCATCGTGCCGCCGCCCAGAACGCCGACGCGTCGTATGGCGCGCGTCGCGGTATCGTCCGGCAGGTCGCTCACTTTCGCCACCTGCCGTTCGGCGAGAAATAGATGCCGCAGCGCGCGCGACTGGCTCGAGTCGCGACACTGGGCGAACAGCCGTGCCTCGATCGCCATGCCGTCCTGGAACGACGACGTCGCCGCGGCACGCACCCCCTCAATCGCGCGGAGCGGCGCGATCTCCCTTCTCCGGCTGCGTCGCAGCCCGGCCTCCACCGACTCGAGCAGGCCGTCGAGGTCCGGCACCGGCGGCACCGCGAGCTCGCTCGTGCGCCGCAACGGCGCGCCGGCATCGAGCAGCTCGCGTGCCCAGGCCACCGCGGCTGCGAGCAAGTCCCGCGAATCAATGATGCGGTCGACGAGCCCCATGCGGAGCGCCTCCGCTGCCGTTACGGGCGTCCCCGAGCCGATGATCCGCAACGCGGCTTCCATGCCCACCAGCCTCGGCAGGCGCTGCGTGCCGCCGGCGCCGGGGATGAGACCGAGATTGATCTCGGGCAGCCCGAGCCGCGTGCGCGGATCCGCGCAGCGGTAATGACAGCCAATCGCGATCTCCAAGCCACCTCCCAGCGCGTCGCCCTGCAGCGCAGCGACCACCGGCTTCGCCATGGATTCGAGCGCGCCGACGACCTGTGCCGTAGTTACGGCACCCGGGGCAACGGCCAACGCGCGGATATCCGCGCCCGCCATGAACGTGGATCCCGCGCAATGCAGCACGACCGCGCGCACCGCCGGGCTCAGATCCAGCTCTCTGACCGCCGCAGCGATGCCGTCGCGAACGGAAGGCGAGATCGCGTTGACCGGAGGATTGTCGACGATGATCACGCCGATCCCCCCGTGCCGCTCGGTGTGAACGGTCTCGGAGTGCGCTGTCACAGCTTGAACCACACCGGCAGCTCGCCCTCGAGCGTGACGGCCTGCGGAAACTCCTCGTCCTTCGACCTGGGCCATTTTGCGCCGGGCCGCGGCTGCACCGTCTGCTCACTTGCCCGCAGCCTGATGCGTGGTTCCTCGGCCACGAAGCCGTCGAAGGCGTTGCCCGCCAGGAACGTCACGCTGCGCTCGATCCACGCCGGGTGCACGCGCAGCGGGCGGCCGGGCCCGAACGCGTCGGAAGGCTCGGCAGCATGCGTGCCGTCGTCGCGCAGCACGGGAACCGGCAGCGAGCCCGGCAGCTGCTCGAAGCGGTTGAATCCGACGAAATGCTTGAACGTCAGCGGATTGGCCGGATCGGTGATCGAACGACTGCTCACGGCCTTCCAGAAATCGTCGCTGACGTAGGTTTCCGGACCCGCCGACCAGCCCTCGCCCGGCGAGCTCATGGTCACCTGGGAGGTGCGCGGCGGGTCCCACGAGAGATCGGGATACGCGGGGATGTCCGAGCCCCTCACCCCGGGTCTGCGCTGGCGCAGGTACACGGCAGCGGACAGGATGCCTTGCCGCCCGGGTTTGTTGTCCACGGTCGATGCGCGGAAGAGCAGAAAGCGGTTGGCATACACCACCAGATCCGACACTGCCGGCACGTCGATCGGTGTATGCATCAGCGCACCGCTCTTCACGTCGCCGGGCGTCTCGGACACCGACAGCAAACTGTGCCGGACCGACACATGCTGCATCGTCGACTTGATCGCACTCGAGCCGCGCGTGCCGAGAATCCGCACATTGTTGAGGGCGAACGTCGAGAGCGGACGCCCTTCGACATAGAACTGGTGAACGGTGTTGCCCGGATCGCCCATCCCCGAGCCCTCGAAGTTCCAGACCGTCACCGTCCATGGCTGGTTGGTACGTCCGCTCGGATTCGATACGCCGTTCTGCACTCCGGTCTCGCCCCACTGGCGGATATTCGACAGCAGCAGCGTGACCGGCGAGTCGTTGCGCGACGACTGTGAGCCGATCCGCGTCGAGTTGAGGGTGAGGTTACGGATCACGGCGAGCTCGAACTGACCGACGGCGATCGAATCGCCGTTGAGCTGCGGCCGGTTACGCGGATCGCCGAGCACGTAGATGAAGCGACGGTTGCCGAGGTAGAAATCGCCGCGATAGCTGCCCGAGGTGAAGTAAATCACCAGCGGCGCCGCGTCACTCGCGCCGTCCTTCAGCCTCTTGCGACAGGCGACGAACGTCATCGGCGTCTCGCACACCATCGCGTCCCAGCGATGCTCGCGGTTCGCGGCGGCGGCACCGTCGCCGTACACGTGGGTCGGCTTGAGCACCCGCAGCCGGAATGGATTGCTCTTCACGCCGGAATCCACGCGCTCCAGCAGCACCACGCTGTCGCGCACGTCGTTGCCCGTGTAGCGCAACTCGCCGGTGCGGCCGTCGTACTCGAACCCTGCGACGGGGTGGCCCGAGGCGGCATCGACCAGCCGCGTCGCATGCCGCGAGCTCCAGCCGGACGATCGCGTCTGATCACCCGCGGGCCACGGATTCGCCGGATCGATCTGCCAGATGCCGAGCTGCACCGTCTCGGGCAGCCCGGCCACGAACGGGTGCTCGGGAACCGGGGCGAATTCGAAGCGCGACGGCGGAATGCGAATCGTCTCCTCCTCCGCTGTGAGTGGCCCGGAGAGGAGCAGCAACCCGAGAAACGCCGTAGCGAGCCCGAGAAGCATTGCTCTGGCCGATCGAAATCGGCCAAGTAGGATCCTCCGTCCCGGCTTCTGGCGAGTCATCGGAATCCGACTGTACAACACGCGCCGGGCATGCCCATCGGTGTTACATGATCCGACGCCGCGTCAAGCGATCGTCCTATACCTCGTAAGGGTGAGGACCCCGTACGGTATCGCACATGGACCCCGCCGTTCGCAGCTCCCTGCAATCCGCGGAAACGGATGTAGCAGCCTCTGAAAGACTGATCGTGGATCAGTGCAGGCTGATTGCGAACCTGGAACGTGCCGGCGCGAACACGGCGGAGGCGATTGCCTTGTTTCGAGAAATGGAACAGAGGCTGTTGCAGCGCGTCGCGAATCGGGATCGGCTTCTCGCCTATCTGGGATTGGCAGACGCTGGCGCGGTCGAATAAGCCCTCGCACGACCGAAAACAGTAGGCCGAAACGGCCTGCAGCGATACTGCGTCTTATTGCAGCGCTTGTCGCCGGGCAGACGCGGCGCCGCAGGCGAATGGTAGCGCCTACGTCCTTCGCGTGCGAGGTCTGCCTCGCGTCGTTCACATTCGACGCCTTCGTCATGGGTCTCGGCTGGCCCTGCCGGTCGGGACGGTCCTCGTTCTCTATGGCTCATGCCGACAGAGCTACACATTACTTTTTTTCACTGATTTCGATCGGAAATCGCGTTTGACGACAAAGACAATTCCCGGCTCTATAGCGCCCCTCCGCCGCGCTGACCTCTGCGACGTCTGGCAGGGTTTTATCGATGCACAAATTCAAGGCCACGGACTCGGCCGTGCCCAATCGTCGGCGACGTCTGTGCATACGAGTGTGCAGAGGAGTCGTCGCGCTCGTCGCAAATCTCATGTTGACCCCGACGGCGCCTGCGGCGACGGTTCCGAGCGGGTTCCTCGACAGCACGTACGTGGACTTGCCGAGCGATGC
>JBQGDL010000122.1:0-8758 GCA_052039045.1 Steroidobacteraceae bacterium | reverse complement strand
TGCCGTCGTAGTCGCAGCAGAGCACGAGATATCGCATCGCGCGGCAGCCTCCGGCGCGCCCCCTTCGGATGTACGCGAGACGCCGATCACGCGATGTCGGCGCGGGCTGACGAAGACCGTAGGTGCGCTCCGACCCGGCGGGGTACGCAAAGTCTCGCCAGCGCGGCCGACGCGAGACCGAACCGCTTATGATTCGGTGTCCGCGCTGCGAGCGAGCCGCAGCGCTCAGACGAGGTCGCCGCAGGATGCGCGAGTGGGTATTCAACTGCCGGGAACACGCTTCGTTGCCGAAGCTGGTGTGGCTGGCCGAGGTCGAAACCGGCACGAATGCGGTGACGGTGCATCACGGCAGCGCCGTTGAGAGGGCGTCGCGGTGGTGTGTCGAAGGGACCTGGGACGGGCCGTTCGAGGCGGGCGATTTTCATCGCGCCGAGAATTTGTTCGGCAGCGGTGTGCGCCTCGACGGACAAACCCTCGTGTTCTGCTCGTCGGTCGCCCTGGTCGACCGACTGTTCCACGTCGCGTGGGACGACCGGCTGGTGGTCAGCAACAGCCTGATCCAGCTTCTGGCACGCACCGGCGCGCGGCTCGACCCGCGGCACAACTACCGTCGCGAATCCTTCGCGTCGGGGTCCGGAATCAAACACTATCCGAACGCATTCCGGGTCATCCATCCCCGGTTTCACGCGGTTCAGCAGGAGTATCACAGCAATCTGAAGCTGCGCGACGGGCGCATCGAGCGCCTGCCGCGTTCGCAGCCGCGAAGCTTCGCGAATTTCGGCGAGTATCACGAGGCGCTCGGCACCGCGCTGGCGCGGATCCGTGACAACTACCGCAGCAGCGCGCGGCGCCATCCCGTGGCCGCCTATGCGACCACCTCGACCGGTTACGACTCGGCGGCCGCCACGGTACTGGCTCGTGCGGCGGGCGTGACGGAGACTTTCACGATCGCGCTGCCGCCCGGTGCCGAGGCCCGGGAGCACGACAGCGGAGCGCCGATCGCCGAGGCGCTCGGGATGACGGTGCATGCCCTGTCGAGCGAGGCGGAGGGCGCGTCCTGCGAAATGGAGCGCTATCTGCTGGCAGCGAGCGTCGAGGGCAGCGAGGTGTTCCTGGAGTACATGGCACGTCACATCGCGACGAACTGCCAGGCGGCGGTGCTCTACACCGGGTATCACGGCGACGTCGTGTGGAAGCGGCCGGCACGCGCGCCCGAAGTCGTCGACGACATGCGGCGCAAGGACGTCTCCGGGCTCAATCTCGCCGAGGTCCGCTTGGCGGCCGGGTTCTTCAACGTCGCCGTTCCGTTCATCTACGGGCGGAACATGGCGGACATCACCGCGATCAGCCTCTCGCCTGAAATGCGGCCGTGGTCCGTGGCGGCCGACTACGACAGGCCGATCCCGCGCCGCATCGTCGAGGCCGCGGGAGTGCCGCGACAGCTGTTCGGGCAACGCAAGCGCGCCCAGGTCCGCTTCTACGGCGACCCGAGGAGTCCGGTTCTGCGGGCGCAGTTCAGGGAGTACCTCGCGACCCGCGTGGCGGAGCTCGGCTGGCGCCTGACGGCGATGGAGCGGCTGCGCAGCGCCGACCACGCGGTCTCGTTCCTGGTGCGCCGCATGCTGCGCTTGCGCGACACGCCGAGTCTGGTGCGGATGGTGCTACCCGACCACTTCGACCGACGCAGCCTGGTGTTCGTCTGGGCGGTTGACGGCCTGGCCGAGCGCTTTGCCGGCGTCTACACCGCGAACTGACCGGGAGCGCTGTACGGCGTTCCGCCGCACGAGCAGCCGGCGGCGCGGCATGTCAAGATTCGCTCCTGCGTGCGAGGACCCCGATGATGATCGTCGAATGCCATCATGAGCCTGGCGGCGTGCGTGCGCGCCGCGTGTATCCCCTGTCCGCGCTGACGGCGCTCGCCGTGCTTGCCTTTGCCACGTCGGCGGCGGCGCCGGCGCAGGCGGCCGAGGAGCGTTACGATCTGGTCATCCAGGGCGGTCGCGTCATCGACCCGCAGAGCGGCCTCGACGCCGTGCGCAACGTGGGCATCCGAAACGGACGCATCGCCGCCGTCGCGGAAGCGGCGCTCGCAGGGACGAACACGATCGATGCACGCGGGCTCGTCGTCGCGCCCGGATTCATCGATCTGCACAATCACGCGTTCGCACCGCATTCGCAGGAGCTGCGCGTGCTCGACGGTGTGACGACGGCGCTCGAGCTCGAGGGCGGCGTGCTGCGGCCCGCCGAGTGGCTCGCGCTGCACACCGGCAAGTCACGTTTCAACTTCGGAGCCTCGGCAGGCCACTACGACGCGCGGCGGCTCGCCATCGCGCGCACGTCGGGTCGCGTCATCGACGACGACACGCCGCCCACGCAGTACGCGGGCGAGCCCTCCACACCGGAGCAGATCGAAATCGCCCTGGCGGAGCTCGGACGCGCGCTCGACGAGGGCGCAATCGGGATCGGCTACATGCCCGAGTACATGCCGGGCACCAGCGCCCTCGAAGGCCTGCGCGTATTCCAGCTGGCGGCCGCGCGCAAGACGATGGTGTTCTCGCATCAGCGGTACGGGTCGATGGTGGCACCCGGCACGTGGCTCGAGGCCGTGCAGGAGCTGATCGCGGATTCGGCGGCAACCGGGGCACCCATCCAGATCTGCCACGTGACGAGCATGAACCTCGGCAAGACGCCGATCGTTCTCGACCTGATCGACGGAGCGCGAGCGCGGGGCGTGGACGTCACGACCGAGGTGTATCCGTACACGGCGTGGTCCACGGGGCTTGCCACGACGCTGTTCGAGCCGGGCTGGCAGCAGCGCTACGAAATCGACTACGACGACCTCACGGTCGCGAGCACCGGCGAGGTGCTGACGCCGGAGACCTTCGACAGGTATCGCGCGCAGCAGGTGAGCGTCGTCGGTCAAGGCATCCCCGAGGCCGCGATCGAGGCGGCCCTCAGGCGGCCCGGCGTGATGATCGTTTCGGACGCGGGAGACATCGCCACCGGCAACGAGCATCCGCGCGGCGCCGGCACCAACGGGCGAGTGCTCGGCCGCTACGTGCGCGAGAAGCAGATCCTGACCCTTCCGGACGCGATCGCGAGGATGAGCTTCCTGCCGGCGCAGCGGCTCGAGCGCGTGGCGGCCGGGATGGCGCGCAAGGGCCGCGTGCAGCCCGGCGCGGACGCCGACCTCACGGTGTTCGACCCGGCCACTGTGGTCGATCAGGCCGTGTTCGGCGCGTCCGATCAGGCTTCGCGCGGTTTCGTCCACGTGATAGTCAACGGCGTGCCCGTGGTGCGCGACGGCCGTCTGGTCGACGGGGCATTCCCGGGGCTGCCGGTGCTCGGCAACGGAGCCTCGCCTTGACGCGTGAGCTTCGCTGCCGATCCGAGCTTTGGACGCTCGATGAGCCCTTTGCGATCGCAGGACTCGTGCAGCGCGATACGCAGCTGATCGTCGTCGAGATCGCCACCCGCGACTGCCTGGGGCGCGGCGAGGCCGAGCGCGACGATCTGCTGGTACCCGCTCGCCCGAACGGGATCGACGAGATCGATCGTGTGCGGCCGGCGATCGAACGTGGCGCCGGCCGCGAGGATCTGCTCGAGCTTCTGCCGGCCGGTCCGGCGCGCAGCGCGATCGACTGCGCGCTGTGGGACCTCGAAAGCCGGCTCGAAGGCACTCCGGTGTGGGCGCTCGCCGGGCTGCCGCAGCCGCGGCCGGTGGACACGGCCTACACGCTGCGTGCGGGTCCGGCGCCGCAGATGGCGGACGACGCGCGACGCAACATCGGTCGGCCGCTGCTCAAGCTGAAGCTCGACGGCGCGCGGGCAGCCGAATGCCTCGACGCCGTGCGCGCGGCGGTGCCGCGTGCGACGCTGATCGCGGATGCCAACGGATCGCTCTCGCCCGACCTGCTGCCCGAGGTATTGGCCGCCTGCGAGCGCAACCGGGTCGAGATGCTCGAGCAGCCGTTGCCGCCCGATGCGGACGATGCGCTGCGGGATCTCAGCCGCGCGATTGCGGTGTGCGCCGACGAGAGCTTCCACGACCGCAGCAGTGTGCCGGCCGTCGTCGGCAAGTACGACATGGTGAACATCAAGCTCGACAAGACCGGCGGGCTCACCGAGGCACTGCGGACGGCGGACGCCGCGCGGCGCGCGGGTCTCACCATCATGGTTGGCTGCATGCTGGGGACCTCGCTCGCCATGGCACCCGCACTGCTGCTCGCATCGCAGGCCGAGTACGTCGATCTGGACGGACCGCTGATGCTGGGCCGCGATCGTCCCGGCGGACTGAGATACCTCGGTAGCACGCTGCATCCGGCGGACGGCGGATTCTGGGGTGCACCGGCATGATCATCGACATACCCGGGCCCTACCTGCTGTTTCTCGGCGACGTGACCGACGAGCTGTCGGCGAAGACGGCCTGCGGGATACGCGACTGGCGCGGTGAGGACTGTGTCGGACAGCACCGCCTGCATGCGGGAGTGGTCGATCTCGGCCTGCCGGACCTCACCCCGCGCGAAGCGCGCGCGCGTGGCGCACGCTCGATGGTGATCGGCGTGGCGAACAGCGGCGGCTACATTCCGCAAACCTGGCGGGCCGGCATTCTGGCCGCGATCGACGCCGGGCTCGATGTCGCCTCCGGCATGCACCAGCGTCTGGCGGACATGGCGGAGGTATCGGCGGCAGCGCGCCACGCGGGCGTCGCGCTGCACGACGTGCGCCAGCCGCGCAGCAGCTTCCCGGTCGGCACGGGACGCCGGCGTCCGGGACGGCGACTGCTCACGGTGGGCACCGATTGCGCGGTAGGCAAGAAGTACACCGCGCTCGCCATCGACCGCGAACTGCGCCGTCGCGGTGTGCCGTCCGATTTCCGCGCCACGGGACAGACGGGGCTGCTGATCAGCGGCCGCGGCATCGTCATCGACGCCGTCGTCGCCGACTTCGTCGCCGGCGCGGCCGAGGCGCTGTCGCCCGACAATCGGGCGGACCACTGGGACGTGGTGGAAGGGCAGGGCTCGCTCTTCCATCCGTCCTATGCAGGGGTCACGCTGGGGCTGATCCACGGCAGCCAGCCCGACGCACTGGTCGTGTGTCACGACCCGCGGCGCCGTCACATCGACGAGATGCCGGACTTCGCGGTGCCCGACGTCGCGGAGTGCGCCGCGCGTCACGTCGAAGCGGCGCGTCTGACCAACGCGCAGGCGCGCTGCGTCGGTGTCAGCGTGAACACCTCGAAGATGACGGCGGACGAGGCCGCCGAGTACCGGCGGGGCGTTTCGTCGCGAATGGGCGTGCCCTGCGTGGACCCGATGCGCGACGGCGTCGGCGCGATCGTCGATCACCTGCTGGAAGCCGGCGGCCCGGCCTCAGCCGGGCGGCCTTAGATACCGCGCGTCAATCCGCAGGCGCACGCCACCGCGTCGCGATAGCGCAGCCACGCTGCGAGCGTCCTTTCCACGCAGTCGATCACGGCCTGCTGATGGCGCCGGCCGGTTGCGCCGGCGATGACCATGGCATAGGCATGCTGGCGATGCCCACCCTCGACCTTCTGATGCGCTCGGGTGAGATCCATGCACGCGGGCGATACGCCGTGGTATCGAACGAGCGGATGCCTCTGCACCGCATTTTCGATCTCGCGCGTCGTCTTGGGTGCGCCGGGATGCAGGATCTCCTTGCGATCTTGCACACTGCCTTCGACGAAGATCGCCATGGTCGCCGCGGCGCGGACCCAGTCCGCGCCACCTGTGACACGGTCCAGCCAGGCGCGATAAGCGCGCGCCGCGGGCAGCAGCCGGATGGCTTCGAAATCGGACGCGTCGAGACCGAGCCCCTGCATCATGTCGAGGAAGAGCTCAGGGTGGGACTTGCCGAACGACAGACCGCCGGTCTCCTCCTCGTAGATGTTCTCGGCCAGCATGCGGCGCACGGCGGGCGGAGGGTTCCTCGCATGGATCCGCGCGAGCAGCACCGGAAAGTCGCGAACGTAGGTGGCGAACTCCTGCTGGAAATGGACACGGAGCTGTGTCCGGCTGATGTCCGCGCCGCTGACGGCGGGCCATGCCCAGTGGTCCTTCCGGTCCATGATCGCGAGCAGACGCTCGCGGAACTGTGCGGCGGAGAGCGGGCGCGATTGCGCCCGCGCGTCGGTCACCTGCGGCCGGCGCGCTGCCGGGCGGGCTGCGCGGTCGAGCGACGTCGTGTCCTCACCCCGCCCGATTCCTGTCAAATCTCGCAATGGCTGGATGCTCCGCCTACGTGGTACCGGTAAGCATAAGCACATTCCGTGCCGGGCGGCGGCAAAACCGCATGGCATCAAGGTCTTACGGCGGCCAGGCGTCCCGCGCCGCGGACGCATGTCAATTCCATCGACGGTCGGTGGCGCCGCTGCGGCGGACGCCAAGAACTTCGCGGAGGAAGGGGCATCAAACGGTGTATCTGATGTATCGGATGTATCGGCTGATCGGCGGTGGCCGCCGGACGCCAGGAGGACCCGCGATGAAGCACCGGATTGCACCCATTCTCCTCGCCAGCGCCGTCCTTGCGGCATGCGCGAGTCAGAGTCCGCGCGAACGCGACGCGGAGGCCTATGAGCTCTACCGCGACTTCGCCGGCGCGCCGATCAACGAATTCACCTATCTCGGCAAGTACGACGGCTGGCGCTCGCTGGGCCGTAACGTGCTCGCCATCCAGACCGGGCTGAACGAGGCCTATCTGATCACCGTGCAAGGCCCGTGCAGCGACCTGCAGTTCGCGCAGACGATCGGACTCACGTCCACGGTGAACACGGTGCATCGCGGCCTGGACGCGGTCCTCGTCGGCCGCGACAGGTGTCCGATCACCGAGATCCGGCCGGTCGATTATGCGGCGCTGCGCAAGGCGCAGCGCGAGGAGGCCGAGCGACGACAGGCCCTCAGCCCGAACAGCCCTGATTGACTTGACATTGCCATCACCCCATTGATGCTTGACGGGCGCCGTAAACGGCGCCCGTCGCATCTGCGCGGTCCGAGCGCCGGAGGCGTCGGGCGTGCGCACGGGCCGGCGAACAGGTGATGGCGAGTCCGAACCCCAAGCGTTTCTGGGCGGAGCTGCTGCGACGGCGCGTGATGCGCGTCGCGGTGATCTACGTCGCGGCTGCGTGGATCCTGGCCCAGGCGGGCGATCTGCTGCTCGACGCCTTCGACGCCTCGCATTACATGCGCTTCGTGATCGGCGGTCTGATTCTGGGACTGCCGGTTGCCCTGGTGCTCGCCTGGATCTTCGACATCACGTCCGCCGGCATTGAGCGAACGCCCGACGAGCCGCCCGGCGGCGCGGCAAGTCCGGCGACGCCGGCGCCGGAACACTCCATCGCCGTGCTGCCGTTCGCCAACCTGAGCCAGGATCCGCAGGACGAGTACTTCTCCGACGGTCTCGCCGAGGAGATCCGCAACCGGCTTGCGCGGGTGGCGGGGCTGCGCGTGGCGGCGCGCACCTCCTCCTTCGCGTTCAAGGGCCGCCACGAGGACGTGCGCGAGATCGCCCGGCGCCTGAACGTCGCCACCGTGCTCGAGGGAGGGGTTCGCCGGCAGGCGGATACGGTGCGCATCGACGTGCAACTCATCAATGCCGCGGATGGCTACCACCTGTGGTCGGAGAGCTTCGAGCGGCGTCTGACCGACATCTTCCGTCTGCAAAGCGAGATCGCCGGCGCAGTCCTGGCCGCGGTGAGGCCGCGCGACGGCGCCGGCAAGGCCGCCGCGACGGCGGGACCGGCGACGCGCAGCTTCGACGCCTACAACCTGTATCTCCTCGGCCGGCATTACTTTCACAAACGGACCGAGGCGGCGCTCGGCCGCGCCGTGGAATGCTTCGAACAGGCGATCGAGCGCGATCCGGAGTACGCGCTGGCGTACTCCGGGCTCGCCGATGCATGGACGCTCAACAGCGCCGCCTACTATGGCAACGTGCCCACGGCACTCGCGATTGCCCGCGCGCTGCCCCCGGCCGAGCGGGCGCTCGAGCTCGCCCCGACGCTCGCCGAAGGCCACGCCTCGCTCGGGCTCATCCGCCACAACCAGGGTGATGCCCCGGCGGCGCAGCTCGAGCTCGAACGTGCCCTCGAGCTCAACTCCGGCTACACGATGGCTCACGTCTGGCTCGGGCTGGTGCTCTCCGTGCGCGGGCGATTCCGCGAGGCCGCGGCGCGCAACCGCGAGGCCTTCCGGCTCGACCCGCTGTCGCCGATCATCAACTCCAACACCGGTTTCGATGCGGCGCGGTTCGGCGACCAGGCGGAGGCCGAGGCGCGCTTCCGCGCGGCGATGGAGATCGACCCCGCCTTCCCAGTGCCCTATTCGGGCATGGCGCGGCTCAGCATGATGCTCGGTCAGCCGGCCGATGCCCTCCGCTGGATCGACCAGGCGCTCGAGCGCGCGCCGACGCGCGCCTTCTACCACGCTCGCAAGGGCCTCATCCTGCTGCAGCTCGGCACAAGCGATGCCGCGGCGGAACAGCTCGATACCGCGCGCCGCAGCTCACCGGGCAACGCCTTCGCCTCCGATCTCGAGATCGCGCTGCTCGTGGTGCGCGACGACCGCCAGTCGCTGGGCCGCGTGGCCGCGGGCAACGCGGGGCAGGCCTACTCGACGGCGCAGCGCGGACAGGCGCAGCTCGCTCTCGGCGACGCGACGGGCGCGCTTGCGCTGTACGAGCTGGAGACGCTGAATCCGCGGCGCGCGATCGACGACGTGCTCAATGACGAATGGGTGTGGTC
>JBQGDL010000121.1:0-24080 GCA_052039045.1 Steroidobacteraceae bacterium | reverse complement strand
GCTCGCGCGCAGACGCGTGTCGGTGCCGGCGTCGAATGCCAGGTTGACGCGCGGGGCGAACTGATCGTCCGCGTCGGCGCCGTAGGTCTGCTCGTCCCAGCGGAAGCCGAGCTCGGCGGTCAGGCGATCGGTCACGCGCAGTCGGCTCGTGGCGTAGGCAGCGACGTGATCGCCGTCCGGTGCGGGGGCGAGGTCGCGTGCGATCGTCCCGCCAGGGTCGCCCGGGAACGGATAGTCCGGCTGGAACGTCACCTCGCTCGCGTAGCGGTAGCGCGCCGCCAACGAGCGGAATTCGAGTCCCGCGCGATGCAGCCAGCGCGGCGTCGACCAGCTCCCGTCCAGCTTGGCGCCGAACACGTGGTAGGCGCGGTGGTCGTCGACAAAGCCTTCGCGCCGACCCGGCTCGGTCACCGTGCCGTTGCGGTCGGCGGACACGTCGGAATAGGACAGGAGCAGCGTCGTGTCGAGCGCCGGCGACCAGCGATGCGCGAGCGTCCCCCAGACATAGCTGTTGCGATAGTCGGCATCGGCGAACTCGGTGTCCTCGGTGTTGTTGAGCGACGAGCGGTCCGTCGAAAGCAGCAGATGCAGGCTGGCGCGTGTCGCGTCGTCGAAATCGAAGTCCAGGCGCCCGAAGCCGTCCGCGTAGCTCGGTTCGCCGATTTCGGATTTCGCCATCTCAGCCACCACGTCGAGATTGCTGCGCCGCGCCGCCGCCAGCCACTGTCCCCGGCCGTCCGCGAAGCGCGCCGAGGCAAGCCCGTTGACGTAGAAGACGCTCAGCCCCGCCTCGTAATAGCGATCGGCCTCGGGTCGCGTCGAGCGTGCGTCGATCACTGCGCTGATCCGGTCGCCGAACTCGGCCGTGTAGCCTCCGGAGTAGACCTCCAGGCTCTCGAGCGTGCGAGGATCGAGGACGCTCGTCGGGCTCGACAGCAGCCGCAGGTGGAAGGGCTCGTACATCGGCAGCCCGTCGAACACGACCAGCGTCTCGGACTGCTCGCCGCCGCGCATGTTTGCGAGCCCCGAGAGACCGTTGGTCGCAGCACCCGGGAGCCGGTGCACCGCCTTGAGCGAATCGTCCGCGAGCCGGGGCAGCGCTTCGAGCTCGGCCTGTGTGAGGAAGCTACGCTCGAGCAGCGAGTCATCGGCGAGCCGGTAGCGGCTGCTCGCAACGACGACCTCCTCGAGCGGGGTGGCGGGCGGCGCCGCGGTGGGCGCCGTCGGTTCCGCGGATCTGACCACCGCGTAGACGACGCCGCCGACAGGCTCGGCGTGCAGCCCGTGCGGCGCGAGCAGCTGCTCGAGCAGCGTCGGACCGCCGGCAGCGGTGGGCTCGACGAGAACCCTCAGGCGGGCGGGCACGACCTGCGAGCTGTACACCAGGCGCATCGCCGGCGTGCCGATCTCGTTCAGCACGTCCGACAGGCTCCGTCCGCGGTACGGCGGATCCGCCGCGGCCGACCCGGCACGCAACGCGATCAGTGCACAGGCGAGGGCGGCCACGCGTCTCACCGCGGCGATACTAGCCGAGGGCCCGGGTCTCGGCCTAGGAAGCGCCTTACAGCAGCGAGCTCGACGGCGCCGAACCGGGCCGCAGCACGATCTGCGCGGATCCCACCTCGATCGCGAGGCCGGTCGTGCCGCGCACGGCTGCGATCGATTCGTCGGGATTCAATCCCTCCACCGAGCCATGCAGGACGATACGCGAGGCCTCGAGGCGGGCGTCGGGTGCGGCGATCAGCTCACGTCCCGTCTCGCGTGCTGCCCAGCTCAGGAAATCGAGCAGCGTGCTGCCCTCGATCGGATACGAGGGCGCGAGCCTGACGACCCAATCCCAGGTCGCATCGTGCGCCGCGAGTTCGCGTCGCGTCACGCGCGCACCGTCGAGCGTGATCTGTTCGCCCGCAATGCCGGAGACGGACCCGCCGGGCGTGTCGATGCGCACCCGACCTTCCCGAACGGCGACGCGCAACGTCCGGCCCTCGATACGCGCTTCGTACTGCGTGCCGAGGTGGCGCACGGTGCCGGCCGGCGTCTGCAGCGCGAAGGCCGCCGTTTCGGGTGTGGGCTGCGAACCGAGATCCACGTAGGCGCCGCCGCCGATCAGTCTGGCCTGACCGTCGCGCGCGAAGGCGAGTCGCGAGGCCTGATCGAGTCGCAGGGTGATCCCCGGTGTCAGGGTCAGCACGGCGCGCGAGTCGCCGGCCGTGCGGATCTCGTCCGTGCGCCCGAGGGAGCTGCCGGGCGCGAGCGCCTTCCAGCCGGCGAGTGCATTGCTGCGCAGCTCGACGGTGCCTGACGCCTGCAGCAGCGTGCCTGCGGGCTGCGTGCCGCCGCCCAGGAACGGCACCGCCAGCCAGACACCGATGGCCGCGACGGCCACGCCTGCGGCGGCCGCCCACAGCCGGACGTGCCGCTGATGGCGGCGTGCGGCGACCACGTCGCGCCACTCCGCTTCGACCGCGGCGCGGATCTGCACCTCGAGCGCCGCTGCCGGTCGATCCCGGCCGCCTGCGCTGCGCAGCATGCGCGCGATGTCGTCGTTTTCCGGCAGCCCGTCAGGCTCGCTCGTCATTTTTTGCCCCTCATGCACCCAGCCGGGTCATCACGTCCCCGGCCGTGGCGCCGAACATGGCCTCCATCGCGTCCCGGAACGCCACTCGCGCCCGCGCCAGCAGCGACTGTGCCGCCGTGTGGCCGATCCCGAGCCGTTCGCCAATTTCCTCGACCGACCGCCCCTCGATGTACTTGAGCTCGAGCGCCTCGCCATACCGGCCCGGCAGGCGATCGAGCACGGCGTGCACCAGCCGCTGCAGCTCTGCAGCGTCGTAGCGCTGCGCCGGCTCGCCGGCTTCCGGTGCCTCGAGCGCTTCGAGCACGGCGCGGACTTCCGTGTTGTCGTCGATCAACACCACCCGCTCGGACCGGCGCCGCAGCCGGCGCAGCTGGTCGACGATCTCGCGTCGGCAGATCTGGCACAGCCAGGTGAAAAGCGCCGAGTCGCCGCGAAATCCCGCGAGCCCACGCATCGCCTTGATCAGCGTCGACTGCACCACGTCCTTGGCGAGATCGGCATCCCGGTTCAGCCGCGGCAGCGCAAACCGGTAGATGCGCGGAAAGTAGTCCGCGAAGAACTCGGCGAACGCGCGCTCATCGCCGTCGAGCAGTCGTTGCACCAGTTGCCGATCGTTGTTCAAGCCGGTGTCCGAGGTTCGACGCGTTGATGTTGGACGCCGGAATCTACACCAATCAATCGCGCCGGCGGGGGCGCCGAAGGGAGCGATGCTAGACTCCCGCCGGCTCGGTAGAGACAGCGTCACGACGGGGGGAACCCAGGCGATGAGAACACCGTTGTTCCAGCTGCTTGGCGTGGTCGTCACTCCATGGAAGCTGGTGGGATACCTTGGGATTGCGCTGTTTGCAGGACGCTGGGTCGTGCAGGTGCTGGCTACGCGACGTCACGGCCGGCCGGTCATCCCGGCCCTGTTCTGGATCATGAGCGTGTCGGGCAGTCTCCTGCTGGTCGTGTATTTCATCTGGGGCAAGAACGACTCCGTCGGGGTGCTCTCGAACCTGTTCCCGATGAGCGTCGCGCTCTACAACCTGGCGCTGCACCGGCGTCTGTCAGACCCGCCGGCCGAACCCCCGAGCGCCACGATCTCGTAAACGCGCCTCCGTAGGACGCCGCTCCCTCACCCTTCCGATCGGCCACCGGCCGGCGATTGATTTGTCCGGCCGGCGGCGTCTGACCTTGAACGGGGTGGCCCCCAGGGGTGGTCTGCGCCCCGGATGAAAGGAACGGAGGCTGGGGATCATGCGGGAGGGTTCGGACCGCAAGCCGTGCGGCGATGACGGTGTCGGAGGGCCCGGGCCTCGCCTGGCGCACTGGCTCCTGCTCGCGCTCATCGCGCTCGCCGCGCCGACCTCGTTGCCGGCCACCGAGGCCGGGGCGGCGCTCGATCTGGGCGCCTATCGGGGCCGGGTCGTGGTCGTGGACTTCTGGGCGTCCTGGTGTGCGCCGTGCCGGCGCTCCATTCCGTGGCTCAACGAGATGCGCGCCCGATACGGCGATCGCGGCCTGGTCGTGATCGGCGTCAACGTCGACGCTGACGCCCGCGACGCGGAGCGCTTCATCCGCGAAGTGCCGATTGACTTCGAGGTCGTGTACGACCCGCAGGGAACGCTCGCTGCGCAATACGCCCTCGAGGGCATGCCGAGCTCATACGTGTATTCGCGCGACGGCGAGCTCGTCGCGCGTCACCTTGGATTCCAGAACGCACGGCGAGCCGAATACGAGGCGCTGCTCGCGAGGTTACTGCAATGAGACGACCATGCCTGATCGCTGCGCTGACGCTATTGCTGCTCACGGGTTGCTCGACGACCGGAGTGGCGCCCTGGGAACGCGGCGTGCTGGCGCGGCAGGAAATGCAGCTCGACGCCTATCCGCTCGACGCATCGCTCGACGATCACATCTATTTCAGCAAGGAAGCCTCGAGCGGCGGGCGCGGCTTCGGCGGCGGCGGCTGTGGCTGCAACTGACGCTGCACGCGGGGCGGCACGGCAATGACGACACGCGACAACCGGATCGGCGCGGCGGTGGCGGCGGCGACCTGCACGCTGCTCGGCTCGACGGCGCCCGCTGGCGTCCGTGCCGAAGAGCCCGAGCGCTGGGACTTCGACACAGCGCTGCTGTACTACGGCGAGGATGGCGACCGGGTGCGCGACTTCAGCGCGAGCGTGCTGACGCGGCGCGACTTCGACGATGATCGCTACCTGAGCCTCGATCTCACCGTCGACAGCCTGACCGGGGCTTCGCCGAGCGGCGCGATCGCAAGCGGCACGCCGCAGACCTTCACCCGCCCTTCCGGTGACGACGTCTACCAGACGCCGGCGGGCGAGATTCCGCTCGACGACAGCTTTCTCGACACGCGGTACGCGCTCGACGTCGGCTGGACGCAGCCCTTCGCCCGGCTCTACACGCTGGCGGCGGGCGTCGGATTCTCCACCGAATACGACTATACGCATGTCGGCGCCAACTTCGGCGTGACCCGCGATTTCAACCGGCGCAATACGACGCTGAGTGCCGCCGTCGCCTGGGCCCAGGACGACATCGACCCGGTCGGGGGTGCGCCGCTGCCGCTTGCGCCGATGCGCGACGTGGAAGACGAGTCGAGCAAGGCGGCTTCGGACAGCAAGGACGTCCTGGACGTCCTGCTCGGTCTGACGCAGGTTCTCGGTCCGTCCACCGCGCTGCGAGTGAACTTTTCGTTCAGCGATTCGAGCGGCTACCTCACGGATCCGTACAAGATCCTGAGCGTCGTCGATCCCGTCACGGGCGATACGCTGCCGCACACGCCCCCACCCGGCATGTCAGGACCCTCCGGGGTGTACCTCTACGAGTCCCGCCCTGACTCACGAAGCAAGCAATCGCTCTACGCAGAGGTGAAGCACGACTTCTCGGGCCGGGTGCTCGGCGTGTCGTATCGCTATGCCACGGACGACTGGGGGATCGATTCGCACACACTCGACGCGCGGCTGCGCTTTCCCGTCGGCGAGTCCAGCTACCTGGAGCCACACCTACGCTATTACACGCAGACCGCTGCGGACTTCTACCGCTTCAGCCTCGTCGAGGGCGAGCCGCTGCCTCAGTTCGCCTCCGCCGACGCGCGCCTCGCGGAACTCGACGGCGTCACCGCAGGTCTCAAGTACGGTCATCGGACGGCTTCGGGCAACGAGTGGAACGCTCGTATCGAGCTCTATCAGCAGTCCGGTGACGTTCCCGCAGATCAGATCATCGGCGACCAGGCCCGGCGTCCGCAGTTCCCGGATCTCGATGCCGTGATCGTCCAGGTCGGTTACCGCTTCGGGCTCTAGAGAAATGGCGTCATCCACCACAACTTCGCCCGTCCGCGCCATCGACCTGCGCGCCGGAGAAGGCTGCTGGGCCGGGCGATTCCGGGCGATGGGCGGGCCCTGCGAGGTGCTGATCGAGAGCGACGACCCCGCGGAGTCGCGCGCCGTCACGGCGCGGATCGCGCTATGCGCCTGGCGCATCGAGGAGAAGTACAGCCGCTATCGCGCGGGCAACGTCGTCGATGCGATCAACTCCGCCTGCGGCCGCGCCGTAACGGTCGACGAGGAGACCGCAAAGCTGCTCGACTTTGCGGCGACGCTGCACGAGCTTTCCGACGGGCTTTTCGACATCACCTCCGGTGTCCTGCGGCGTGCCTGGACGTTCGATGGCGGCTCACGCATCCCGGGCCAGGACGAGATCGATGCGCTGCTGCCGCTCGTCGGCTGGGACAAGGTTCAGTGGCGCAGGCCGCAGCTGCGGCTGCAGCCCGGAATGCAGATCGACTTCGGCGGAATCGGCAAGGAATATGCCGTCGACCAGGCGGTGCAGATCGCGCGCAATGTCTGTGGTCGCGGTGCACTGATCAATTTCGGCGGCGATCTGGCCATCAGTCGGCCGCGCGCCGACGGGCGGCCGTGGCGGGTCGGGATCGAGGACCCCGCGGAGACTGCCCCCGAAGGGGACTGTCCCCCTTCCCGGCGGGCGCCGACGGCGTCGGCCTTGCTGGATCTGCGTCGTGGCGCGCTGGCCACCAGCGGCGACACGCATCGCTTCGTGCTCGCCGACGGCACGCGCTATTCGCACATCCTCGATCCCCGCAACGGCTGGCCGGTACGGGGGGCGCCGCGGTCGGTCACCGTCGCCGCCGGCACCTGCACGCAGGCGGGGATGCTCACCACGCTTGCGGTGCTGGCGGGCCGCGATGCCGAGCGCTTCCTCGAGGCCGAGCGGGTGCCGCACTGGGTGCTGCGGCACTGACCCGTAGATTCCACGATTGATTGGCCGCGGTCGCCGGGTCCTACTTGTTCTCGATCATCGGAGGCTTTGCCATGAATGCGCCGCTTTTCGAGCTGTTCAGCGTCGTCGTCACGCCCTGGAAGCTGGTCGGCTACCTCGGCACGCTGCTGTTCGCGGGCCGCTGGGTCGTGCAGGTCTTTGCGACGCGCCGGCACGGCCGTCCCGCCTTCCCGAGCCTGTTCTGGACCATGAGCATGGCGGGCAGCGCGCTGCTCCTGGCGTACTTCATCTGGGGCAAGAACGACTCGGTTGGCATCCTCTCGAATCTGTTCCCGATGGGGGTGGCGCTCTACAACTTCATGATGCACCGGCGCGCGGACGAACCCATAGCCGACGGGACCATGGCGCACGGCTGACCGGCGCGGGCCCCCGCCGTCCGCCCGGGCGGGCAGCATGCGCGCGAAAGTCATTGCGATGCCGGTGATCAGAATTCATCGCTGACGATGATTCGGGCGTAGCGCTGCCGGCTGTAGTAGGAGAGCGCCCAGTTCAGCATCACTGCCAGGCGGTTGCGAAATCCGATCAGGAAGAAGAGGTGAGCGACGAGCCAGAACCACCAGGCGAGCCGGCCGCTCATGCGCAGTCGGCCGACGTCGACGACCGCCGCCTTGCGGCCGATCGTCGCCAACGTACCGTAGTCGCGATACCGGAAGGCCGCCGGCTCGCTTCCCGCGAGGCGCGCTCGGATGGCGCGGCCGGCATAACGGCCCATCTGCTTGGCGGCGGCCGCGACGCCCGGGACTGTGAGGACTGTCCCCGAAGGGGACTGTCCCGTGTTCGGTTCCGTTGTCTGCGTCACTCGCGCCAGATCGCCGATCACGTAGACCTCGGGATGGCCGGGCACCGTCAGGTCGGTCGACACCGCCACGCGTCCCTGCCGGTCGCGGTCCGCGGCCAGCGTCGCGCCAAGCGTGGACGCCTGAACGCCGGCCGCCCAGATCACGGTGCGGCATGCCAGGCGCCGCCCGCCGAATTCCACGCCGGCCGGATCGATGCCGGACACCGGAGTCGAGGTGTGCACGCGGACGCCCAGCGCTTCGAGCTGCCGGTGCGCACTGGCGGAGGAGGCTTCGCGCATCGCCGGTAGCACCCGCGGGCCGGCTTCGATCAGGTGCACTTCCGCGCTCTCCGGACGAATGCGGCGAAACTCGCCGCGCAGCGTGTGCCGTGCGATCTCGGCGACGCTCCCGGCGAGCTCCACTCCGGTCGGACCGCCGCCGACGATCGCGAACCGCAGCCAGTCGGCGCGCGCCACAGGCTCGGCTTCGAGTTCGGCATTCTCGAACGCGGTGAGGATGCGCCGACGCAGCGCGAACGCGTGCTCGAGCGTTTTGAGGCCGGGCGCGTCTTCCGCCCACCGCTCGTGACCGAAGTAGCTGTGAGACGCGCCGCTCGCCACGACGAGAAAGTCGTAGGGCACGCGCCCGGTGCGCATCTCGACCGCGCGCGACTGCAGATCGATCGAGCGCACCTCGTCGTGCAGCACCGTGACGTTCTTCTGATGCCTCAGGATCCAGCGCAGCGGGGCGGCGATATCGGGCGCGGCGAGCGCCGCGGTCGCGACCTGGTAGAGCAGCGGCTGGAACAGGTGATGATTACGGCGGTCGATCAGGATCACCTCCAGCTCCGCACGCCCCAGAGCGCGCACGGCCCACAGGCCGCCGAACCCGCCGCCGATCACGACCACGGTTGGTCTGCGCGGCGCGTCGGACGGTGGTGCAGAGCGGTCGGCCGTCATCGATAGGACTCGGCTGCAGAGCGATGCACCTGCCAGTAGTCGATCGCGCTGCGCTCGACGAAGTACACGGGATTGTCGAGCGGGTGATCGAATACGGCCGGTCGGGTGCGAAACGAAGATGATACCCCGCACCTGCCGAACGGGCTTCAGGTGGCCGGCGCGGCTTTTCGTAGCGGCAGGGTCGGGCCCGCAGTATGCTTGCCTGCGCGTGTGGGTCCGTCACACGCGTTCGACCGTCCCAAGGAGAATTGCCGTGAGACGTCTGCTGTTCGCCGTGCTCCTCTCGGGCACGCTCGCGGTGCCCGCCGTTGCCGCATTGAAGAAGGGCGACAGCGCCCCCGCTTTTTCCGCGCCAGCGTCCCTCGCGGGCAAGGCGTTCACGTTTTCCCTTGGCGACGCGCTCAAGAAAGGTCCCGTGGTCGTGTATTTCTATCCCTCTGCCTACACAGGCGGTTGTAACCTCGAGGCTCGGAGCTTTGCCGAAAGCAAGGACAAGTTCGATGCGGCGGGTGCCACGATCGTCGGCGTGTCACACGACAGCATCGCGCGCCTCAACGACTTCTCGGCCGATCCGGAATATTGCGCCGGAAAGTTCGCCGTGGCTTCCGATCCCGACGGCAAGATCGCGAAGTCCTATGACCTCAAGGTGATGGAAGGCAAGCCCGGCTTCAAGGACACACGCGGTGTCGAGATCGATCACGCCTTCACCGAGCGCACGACATTCGTCATCGCGCCGGACGGCAAGATCGTCGCGACACTTTCGTCGGCGGACGACAACATCTCCCCCGCCGACCATGCCAGCAAGTCGTTGGCCGTCGTCACCGAGATCAAGAAGACCCGGCAGGCGATGTAACGTCTGGTGCCGGCGGCCGCGGTCGCGGCCCCCTGAACTTCATGCTGGGCCCGGGCGTGGGCAGCGTCCTGGTCTCGAGCACGTAGTGGGCGGGCTCGAGATGTGAACGCGGCCGGCCCGCCTCGGGAGGCGCTGCCGGCCTGCTCTGCACCGCATCGGTGCTCTGCGCTGGCTACTGGACCGTGATCTTCAGCGGCTTCGTTGCTTCGACTTCGAGCCTCGGCAGATGAACCCGAAGCACTCCGTCCTTGCACTCAGCCTTTATGGCATCGACATTCACGTTCTCAGGCAGCGTGAACATGCGCTCGAACTCGCCGTAGACGACTTCTCTGCGAAGGACCTTGGCATCCTTCACGTCGCGTTCGAACTTGCGAACGCCCTTGATCACGAGATCCCCACGATCCGCGTAGACCTGAACGTCCTCTCGTTTCACGTCCGGGACATCTACCTTGATCAGGTACTCCTTCTCCAGCTCCACGATATCCGCCGCGGGCAGCCAGCCTGCTTCGAGGTCCTCGTCGAACCTGCGGAGCATAGGCACACGCCCGAACAACGGCCCGAACGGTCTGAAGAATTCGTCCATCTCACGGAACGGACGCCACGTTGTCATTAACCTCGTCATGGCCTCCTCCTTTGTCTGAACGCCTTCTCATTCGTCGACGGCCGGGCCCCCGGCCGCCACCAGATCGTGACAGACCCGTTGCGGGGCCACCATTCGCACGAGGGCCTAGTGTCTACGCAAAGGTGCGTATGCTGAGCTGGTCGAGTGCCGCGTGCTCCGACATCCTCGTGCAGCGCGGCGAGTCCGCGATCGAACGTCGCAAGACGTCCGCCGTTCCGGCGGGCGAGCGCCGCCAGGTGCTTAACAGCGTGCGCAGCAGCGTCCCTTGCGTGATCGGACAGGTGGCGAACCGTGCCGTCTGCGCCGCCAGCCAGTCTTCGGCCGGCACCTGATGGACATGGCCGGCGTCGGCAAGCGCGACCAGGACGTTGCCATCCAGCAGCCAAGGGCTCACGGCGCGTCTTCCAACGCCTTTACGTCCGTTACCAGCGGCCGGCCGCTTGCATTGTACCGTCCAGACGGTATAGTGCGCGTCCCCGAGCCCGTCCGAGGACGACCAATGTCAGCTCCGGCTTCCTCTCTACCCGCCGCCCGCGCGCGCATCCTCGATGCCGCCGAGCAGCTCGTCGCCCAGCAGGGCGCGAGCAACCTGACGCTGGATGCGGTCGCGCACGCGGCAGGCGTAAGCAAAGGCGGGCTGCTCTACCACTATCCGAACAAGGAGGCGCTCCTGGCGGCGATGATCGAGCGCCACTGCGACGATCTCGACGAGCGCTGCGCCCGGGAGCTCGAGCAGCTGCCTCCGGATCGCACCTCCAGTCCCCTCAAGGCGTCGATTCTGGGCGTGCTCAAGCGACGATCTGGACGGGAGGATCTGGGTGCGGCGCTGCTGGCGGCCGCGGCCGCCAATCCCGCGCTGCTCGACGGTGCCCGCGTGCGCTACGCCGAGCACGTCGCACGGCTCACCGCGTCCGGCGGCAGCTTCGCACGCAGCGCGGTGATCATGCTGGCGGTCGACGGATTGATGCTGGGCGAGGTGTGGCGGTTGACCCCGTTCACCGAGGAGCAACGCGAGCTGATCGTCCAGGAGCTGTTGCGTCTCGCCGACGAGGCGTGCGCGCAGAGCTGACCCACTTGCAGGGGCGACCTGGCCGGCCGCGAGGTCGTCCGGAGATAAGCCGAGGCCATCGATCATGGATGTCAAAGTCACCCGCAGATATCTCCTTCCCGCAGTGATCGCCAGCACCGCGCTGCTGGCTGCGTGCGGTGACGACAGTTCCGCGCAAGTGACTCCGCCGCCGCCTGAGGTCGTGGTGACCTCCGTGCAGCGCGGCGAAGTGCCGCTCGAGCTCACCTACAGCGGCCGCACCGCGGGCTCGCGCGAGGTCGAGGTACGCGCCCGGGTCAGCGGCATCCTGCTGCAGCGGCTCTACGAGGAGGGCAGCCGCGTTCGCGAGGGCGACGTGCTGTTCCGCATCGACCCGGAGCCGTTCCGGGCAGCTGAGGCGCAGACGCGCGCCGAGCTCGCCGTTGCGGTGGCGCAGCGCGACGAGGCGCGCCGCAACCGCGACCGACTCGTGCCACTGTTCGAGAAGAGCGCGGTCAGCCAGCGCGAGCGCGATGCGGCAGTCTCGGCGTACGAGATCGGTGAAGCGAACGTCGCTGCCGCGCAGGCACGGCTGCGTACCGCGCGGCTCGAGCTCGGCTACACGGAGGTCCGCGCCCCGATCTCCGGTCTTACCAGCCGCGAGGCCCGCTCCGAGGGCAGCCTGGTGACGGCCGGCGAGGATTCGAGCCTGCTGACCCGCATGGTCCAGACCGACCCGCTGTACATCGATTTCTCGATCGCCGAAAGTGAAGCCACGCTGCTGCGCGGCGCGCTCGGAAGCAACCGGCCGCCGACCGTGCGTCTCACGCTCGACGACGGCGGCGAGCACGCAACCCCTGGCACGCTCACCTTCATCGACAACGCGGTCGACACGACCTCGGGAACGGTGCGCGCCCGCGCCGTGCTGCCGAACCCCGGTGTCGCGCTGCTGCCCGGGCAATTCGTGAGCGTGCGACTGTCGGGCGTGTCGCTCATGGCCGCGGTGTCGCTGCCGCGGCGCGCCGTGATGACGAGCACGAACGGCTCGTTCGTCTGGGTCGTGGGCAAGGGTCAGACGGTCGAGCTGCGACCGGTCGTGCTGGGGCGCCAGTTCGGCGAGCGTACGGTCGTTACCGAGGGGCTGACCGGCGGCGAACGCGTGATCGTCGAGGGCGTGCTCAAGGTGCAGCCGGGCGTGACCGTGAAGATCGTGAACCCGGCGAAGCCGGGCGTGCGCACAGCCGAGGCGGCGTCGACGCCGACGGCGGCGGGGCACGCGCGGTGATTTCGCGCTTCTTCATCGACCGGCCGATCTTCGCGTCGGTCGTGTCGGCCTTCATCGTGATCGCGGGTCTCGCCGCGATCCGCGCGCTGCCGGTCGCCGCGTACCCGGCCATTCTGCCGCCCGAGGTTGGGGTCACAGCGTTCTATCCGGGCGCCAACTCGGCGACCGTTGCGGAAACCGTCGCTGCACCGCTCGAACAGCAGATCAACGGCGTCGACGGCATGCTGTACATGCGCTCGGCGAGCTCCGGCAGCGGGTCGCTGTCGATCACGATTACGTTCGCCATCGGCACTGATCCGGATATCGCCACGATCAACGTCGACAACCGCGTGCAGGCTGCGCTGCCGACGCTGCCCGAGGAGGTGCGTCGCCAGGGCATCACCGTGCGCAAGAGCTCCTCGACCATCCTGCAGATCGCGACCATTGATTCGACCGATCCGCGTCACGACGAGATCTTCATCTCGAACTACGCCTCGCTCAACGTGATCGACGAGCTGCGGCGCGTTCCGGGCGTCGGCGACGCGCAGAACTTCGCGGCAAAGGACTATTCGATCCGGGTCTGGATGCGGCCGGACCGCATGGCGCAGCTCGGACTGACGCCTTCGGACATCGCTGCCTCGATTCGCGAGCAGAACGCGCAGTTTGCCGCCGGCCGCGTCGGTCAGGCGCCGACTCGCGACCCGGTCGACTTCACGTTCTCGGTGACCACGATGGGGCGGCTCGCGGATCCCGAGCAGTTCGGCGAGATCATCCTGCGCACCACGGAAGACGGCGCGTTCGTCCGGCTCAAGGACGTCGCCCGCATCGAGCTCGGCTCGCGGGACTACGATTTCGTCGGCAAGCGCAACGGCAAGCCCACCGTGCCGATCGGCATCTTCCTGCAGCCGGGCGCGAACGCGCTGCAGGTCGGCGAGGCCGTTCGCGCGAGGCTTGCCGAGCTCATCAAGTCCGCACCTCCCGGCTTCGACTTCTCGGTCCCCTACGACACGACCAAGTTCGTGCGCGTGTCGATCGTGGAAGTGCTGAAGACGCTCGGCGAGTCGATGGCGCTCGTGTTCGCCGTCGTGTTCCTGTTCCTGCAGAACTGGCGCGCGACACTGATCCCGATGCTGGCGGTGCCCGTGTCGCTGATCGGCACGTTCACCGCGATGCTGCTGTTCGGCTTCTCGATCAACACGCTGACGCTGTTCGGCATGGTGCTCGCGATCGGAATCGTAGTCGACGACGCGATCGTCGTGCTCGAGAACGTCGAGCGGATCATCGCCGAGGAGGGCCTGCCGCCGCGCGAGGCGACCATCAAGGCGATGGAGCAGGTGACGGGCCCGGTGATCGCCATCGTCTTCGTGCTGACCGCGGTGGTCCTGCCGGTGGCGTTCCTCGGCGGGCTGGTGGGCGAGATGTACCGGCAGTTCGCAATCACCATCGCCGTGTCGGTGGCCATCTCCGGGTTCGTCGCGCTGACACTCTCGCCGGCGCTCTGCGCAGCGCTCTTGCGCCCGGAGCACGCCGCGCGCCATCCGTTCTTCCAGCGCTTCAACGCGTGGTTCGCGCACATGACCGGCCGCTATTCCGACGGCGTGCACCGGATGATGCGCCACGCGGCGCTGTCGTTCGCCGTGTTCGGCGTGATGCTGGTCGCGACGGCCGGGTTGTTCCGCCTCGTGCCGGGCTCGCTGGCACCCACCGAGGACCAGGGCTACGTCCTGGCGATCCCCTTGCTGCAGGACGCCGCGTCGCTCGAGCGTACGGAGGCGGCGACCGATCAGCTGAGCAACGCGCTGCTGCGGCACCCGGCGGTTGCGGATGTCGTTGGCTTCGCAGGGTTCGACGTTCTTACCTTCGCCTCGCGCACCAACGCGGGCGTGGCATGGGTGGTTCTCAAGGACTGGCATGAGCGCCACGGCGAGGATCTGTCGCCGCGGTCGGTCGTCTCGCACGCCTTCGGGGCCGGCGGTGCGATCCGCGACGCGCTGATCCTCGCCTTCGAGCCGCCGCCGATCGAAGGCCTCGGCACGACCGGCGGGTTCGAGGCCTATGTCCAGTCGCGCGCGGGCACCGATTACAAGGCGCTCGAGGCTGCGGCGCAGCAACTCGCTGCCGCGGCGGCGAAGCGCAAGGAGCTGGTCGGCGTCACCTCGACCTTCTCGGCGAGCGTTCCGCAAATGCGGATCGATCTCAACCGCGAGCAGGCCAAGCTGCTCGGGGTCAACGTGACCGACGTGTTCGATGCGCTGCAGAGCACCTTCGGCGCCCTGTACGTCAACGACTTCAACCGCGACGGACGCGTGTTCCGCGTGCACCTGCAATCGGATTCGCAGTTTCGCTCGCGCCCCGACGACATCCGCGATGTGTACGTCCGCGGCGGCTCGGGCGAGCTGATCCCGCTCACGGCCCTCGTCAACGTGCACGAGGTGACCGGGCCGGAGGTCATCGAGCGCTTCAACGTGTTCCCTGCGGCAAAGGTGATCGGCAGCGCGGGGCCGGGATACAGCTCGGGTGAGGCGCTGGCCGCGATGGAACAGGTGGCGGCGCAGGCCCTGCCCGAGGGCTACGAGCTCGCGTGGACCGGCACGGCCTACCAGGAGAGCGTGACCGGGGGTACCTCGACGACCGTGTTCCTGGTCGGTGTGCTGATGGTGTTCCTGGTGCTCGCCGCGCAGTACGAGCGCTGGACACTGCCGTTCGCGGTGATTCTCGCCGTGCCGTTTGCCGTATTCGGCGCGTTGCTCGCGGTGTTCCTGCGCGGCCTCGAGAACGACATCTACTTCCAGATCGGCCTAGTGACACTGGTGGGGCTCGCGTCGAAGAACGCGATCCTGATCGTGCAGTTCGCCTCGCTCAAGGCGAGCGAGGGCATGCCACTCGCGGAGGCGGCGATCGCCGGCGCACGCATGCGGCTGCGGCCGATCATCATGACCTCGCTGGCGTTCATCCTCGGCGTGACGCCGCTCGCGCTGTCTTCGGGCGCCGGGGCGGCGAGCCGCCACTCGATCGGCACCGGGGTGATCGGCGGAATGCTCGCCGCGACCTTCGTCGCGACGTTCTTCATCCCGCTGTTCTATAGCCGGATCGCGGCCTGGCGTCGTCCCGCGCGGGCGCGCGATGCCACAGCACGTCCGGCCGAGGACGCTGGTCATGCATAGGAAAATGGGGACATCCTCCATTTCCGACACGATCCATGGCCGTATTCGGCGGCGCTCTCCGGAAATGGAGAATGTCCCCGTTCTCCTGGCCTGCCTGCTGATGACCGGCTGCGCCCTGACGCGCACGGACCCGGAGAAACCGGAGCTGCCGCTGCCCGACGCGCTGCCCGCACTGACGGCGCAGACACTGCCCGAGCTGCCGGCCCCCTGGTGGCGCGTGTTCGACGATCCCGCGCTGGATAAGCTCGTCCGCGAGGCGCTCGAGCGCAACCCGGACATCGAGCTGGCGGCGGCGCGCGTGGCCGAGGCGCGTGCCATCGCCCGCAGCGCGCGCGCCGACCGCCTGCCGTCGGTCGGGCTCGAGGCAGGTGTCGAGCGCAGTCGGCAGAGCGTGCTCACGCTGCCGGTCGAGGGTGCGCGCACGACCCAGACCGCGTACTACGTGCAGGGCACGGTGCGCTATGAGCTCGATCTCTGGGGTCGTTACGCACACGCCTCGGAAGCGGCCCGCTCCCGCCTGCTCGCCTCGGAGCTCGACCGCGAAGCGGTGCGGCTGAGCCTGAGCGGCGAGGTCGCGCGCGCCTGGTACGCGCTCAATGCGGCGAGCGAGCAGCTCGCCAATGCGCGCGAGTCGCTGGCCAACCGCGAGGAATCACTGCGCATCGAGCGGATACGCGAGGAGGGCGGCGAGAGCGACGAGTTCACGCTCAAGCGCGTGCAGGCGGAGGTGGCCGCGACGCGCAACGCCGCGGAGCAGTTCGAGCTCGAAGTCGAGCGGCGCCGCAACACGCTCGCGGTGCTGCTCGGTCGTTCGCCGCGCGAGATCGTGGAGGCGCGCGTCCAGGCGTCGGGCGGTCTGCCCGACTCCGCGCCGCAGCTGCCCGCGGGCCTGCCCTCGCATGTGCTCGAGCTGCGACCCGACATTCGCGCCGCGGAGGCCAGCCTCGAGGCCGCGGCGGCGGACGTCGGCGCTGCGAAGGCCGATCTCTTTCCCAGCATCAGCCTGACGGGGTTCTTCGGCTGGGCCAGCCTCGAGCTCGACGACCTGTTCAGCGCACCCGCGGAGACCTGGTCGGCGGCCGCGGCGCTCGCGCAGCCGCTGTTCGAGGGCGGCCGGCGCCGTGCGGCAGTGGACCGCGCCGATGCACTACGGCTGCAGCGCCGTGCCGAATATGCGCGGACCGTGCAGGGGGCGTTCGGCGAGGTGCTCGATGCGCTGCAGGGGCAGCGCAGCCTCGGCTCGATCCAGGCGTCGGCGGCGGAGCGCGCCGCGGCGCTCGCACGCGCCACCGAGCTTGCCGAGCTGCGCTATCGCGAGGGGGACATCGCCTATCTCGAGCTCCTCGACGTGCGGCGCGACCTGTTCCAGTCCGAGATCGATCTGATCGCCGCGCGCGAGGACGCGCTCGTCAACTCGGTCGACCTGGCGCTCGCGCTCGGCGCGCGTCTTTGAGTGCCGGCGCGGCGGCGGCTCTGCTCGCATGCCGTGACGTGCAGCGCGCCGCGCGGATCCCCGGCCGTGAAAAAATTACAGCGACCGGCGGCGAATCTCGAGCCGGGTGACTTCGCGTATCGCGCGGAGTCCAAGCCTCGGTAGGATGATCGCCTCGGCACGGAATCGGGGGAGCGGAATGCATACGCGCGCAGGGAACGCGAGCGCCCGCGAACAGCCAGCGCAATGCGCGCGGCACAGGCGCGGGTTCCAGCCGCTGCGCTGGCGGCCGGGGATCGTGATCGGCGGCTTGCTTTGTGCAGCTCGAAGCATCGCCTGTGGACAGGACACCGCAGCGGACCACGACGTCACGGTCGGTGCCGACCAATCGACCGAGGTGGTGCCTGACGAATGGATCGACCGCGCCCACACGGGACTGCACGCGCTCGTGTGGCGCTCCGCCATGTATGTCGATGGGCTGTTCGGCTCGGAGCTGGATGAACAGGCCTACCAACGGATGACCAGAGGGAGCATTACCCCGGCGCTGCTGTGGGATGAGTTCCACGGCTTCGACCAGAAATTCCGATTCCGCGTCAAATTGCCGCTGCCGCATCTCGGCGAGCGTTACAACGCATTCGTAGGCAGGTTCAATCGCGACGAGTTCGTGACGGAGCGCGAGCTCGAATCCGGCGCGATTCAACGCCAGCATGTCGGCGGCGAGGTCGACCCGGACGAGACCCTGCTCGGAATTCAGTACCGGGAACCGGATGAGGGCGGCCGATTCGACGCCGCGGCGGGGCTGCGCATCAAACAGCCGATCGATCCCTTCGTCAAGGTGGGCTATCGCTACGAGCGCGGGACCCCGGAACGATTACGGCTGTACCTCAAGGAAACGGTGTTCTGGGAGAACAGCGAGCAGTTCGGGCTGACGAGCCGTGCCGATCTGGAACGCGTGCTGGACGAGGTTTGGCTTGCGCGCTGGACTGTATCAGGCACGTTTTCGGAAAAATCCGAGGGCGTCCGCGGCTACACGGCGCTGACGGCCTATCGTGGTTTGCCGGATCGCCGGGCGGTGGGCGGGCAGGTCTTCACGAGCGGGTCGTTCGATGCCGCCGTGCCGGTCGGGGAGTACGGAGTCAGGATGGCCTGGCGCCAGAGCGTGGTGCGTGAGTGGCTGGTGGTTGAAGTTCGACCGAGCGTCACCTGGCCCAAGGACCAACCGGAACAGCCGCGCAAGCCGAGCTGGGGTCTGGGCATCGCGCTGGAGATGTTCTTCGGCGTGGACGAGTTTCAGGCACGACCTGCGACGTTCTAGATGCCTGCGCGGCAGGTGACGTCGACCATGGTTCGTGCGGGCGAGCGCGAGACGAGTACTGCTAGCGGTTGCGCGCCGACCGGCGCAGGAAGGGCACCGCGCCGCCGGTCTCCTCGAGCCTCTCGGAGCGGCTCAGGCGCGCGGCTTCGAGCAGCGCGGCGAGCCGGGTGCGTGTCCGGGCGACCATGTCCATGATCTCCGACGCGTCCGACGGGTGCGCCACCAGATAACCCTGCACCGAGACGTCGCCGCAGTTGACCAGGAAATCGAGCTGGCTCGGCCGCTCCACGCCTTCCACGGTCACCTGCAGTCCCAGGCTGCGGCACAGCGAGATGATCGCCCGGGCGATCGATGCGGCGCGCGGGTTCCAGTCCACCTCCGCGACCACGCTGCGGTCGAGCTTGACGCGCGACAACGGCAGCCGCTCGAGCGAGGTGAGCGAAGAGTAGCCCGTGCCGAAGTCGTCGAGCGCCGTGGCCACGCCGAGCAGCTGCAGGCTGTGCAGCGTCTCGACGGTGATCGCTCCTGTCTGCAGCATGTTCTCCGTGAGCTCGAGCTCGAGACAGTCCGGCGGCAGCTCGAAGCGCTTGAGCAGCCGCTCGATCTCGGCGAGGAAATCACCGGCGACGAACTGCTGCGCCGAGACGTTGATCGCCACGCGCGCATCCGTCCAGCCGGCAGCGCGCCAGCGGCGCACGGCTTCGGCGGCCTGTTCCAGCACCCAGAAGTTCAAATCGAGCATCAGACCCGACTGTTCGGCGATCGCGATGAAGTCGCTCGCCGGCACGATCTGCGAGCCGTTCTGCCGCCAGCGCAGCAGCGCCTCGACCGTCGTGGTCTGCAGTCGGCCGAGGCAGACCTGCGGCTGGAAATGCAGCACGAAGTCCCCGCCCTCGATCGCCTTGCGCAGCGCCTGCTCGACCCGGAAGCGGTTCGAGGCGGCGATCAACAGTTCCGGGTCGTAGACGCAGAAACGGTTGCGGCCGAGCTCCTTGGCCCGGAACAGCGCCGCGTCCGCGGCCCGAAGCAGCGAGGCTGCATCCCTGCCGTGCTTTGGGAACACCGCCGCGCCGCAGCTCACGCCGATCGCGAGCTCGCGCCGGTCGACCACCAGCGGTCGCTGGAAGAGGCTCACCAGGCCGCCGGCGCGCCGCTCGATCTCGTCGAGCGAGCCGGAGAAGGGGAACACCAGCGTGAACTCGTCGCCCCCCAGCCGGGCGATGAGGCCGGCTTCGCCGCTCACCTGGCGCAGTCGCTCGCCGATGCTCATCAGCACGCGATCGCCGAACTCGTGGCCGAGGCTGTCGTTGACGGTCTTGAAGTTGTCGAGATCGAGGAACAGCACCGCGAGCTGCTCGCGTGCCGCGGCAGTCGTCGCGATCATCTCGTTCAGCCGCTGGAACAGCTGACGCCGGTTGGGCAGGTTCGTCAGCGGATCGTGCTCGGCGAGGTGGCGCAGCTGCAGCGTGCGTTCCTCGACGCGCGCCTCGAGTTGGGCCTGGTAGCTGCGTACCGCACGCTCCGCGTCGTCGAGCTCGTTCGCCATCTGGTTGAAGGCTTGCGCGAGCTCGTCGACCTCGCTCGCTCCCCCGCCGCGCACGCGGGTCGAGAGATCGCCGGCTGCGAGGCGGCGCGCGCCGGCCGTGAGCCGCCGCACGGGCCAGGTGATGGCCCAGGCCGTGATCGCGAGCACGAGCAGCGCGAGAAGGATGGACTTGAAGGTTGCGTCCGTGATGGTGCGCTGTGCTTCGTCGACCGCGTGACGCGCCGCCTGGGCGGCCGCGGTCAGCTCGCTCCAGGCGGGCGCCTCGATTTCCTCGCGGATGCGCAACGTGAGCGCATCGCCGGCAGCCGCATAACCGGCGCGCTGCGCCTCGATCTCGGCATCGAGCGTGCCGATCCGGCGCCGCAGCGTAACGGCTCGCCGGAAGTCCTCTTCGAGCAGTCCGAGCCACGCCGCGCCGGGCGAGACACGCAGCTCCTCGCCGAAGCTCGCCAGCACGCCGCGCAGCCGGCTCTCGCCCGGCGTGGTGACCGGGGTGTCTTCCGGGTGCGCACGGCCGAGGGCGGCCATCGCGTCCTTGCGCACCTGTGCGACGGCCTCGGCGACTGCCACCAGCGACTGGCGCGCCATGAGCGTATCGCCGACCGCAACGCCCTTTGCGCCGGAACTGCTGACGCGCGCGTCGAGTTCGTTCAGTGCCGCATCGAGCGCCAGGCGCGTGGCCTGGCGGCGTTCGTCGAGCGCAACGAGCCGGAACCCGTCGGCCTGATGCCTGGCCGTGAGGCTGGCGATCTCGCTGAAGTGCGCCTCTGTGCCTCCAGGCGCGAGCTCCGAGGCGTGGTTCACCACTTCGGACAGCCGGATGCCCGATTCGACGATGGCGGCGCTCATTTCCGGCGAGGACGAGCGCAGGTAAGCGAGCACGGCACGGTCGAAGGCGGCGACGGCGTCGCCGAGCTCGCGCGCGTGGCGCGCGAGCGGCTCGAACTGCTGCTGCACGCGCGCCACGTCGGCCGTAGCGAGGCGCGTGCTGCGCTGGGCGAGAATGTTCGCGGTGACGAAGGCGCCGATGACGAAGGCGAATCCGAGGACCAGCCAGACGCCGATCGGCAAGCCCCATCCCCGGGCCCGGATCTTCGGTGGCGGCGCGTGCTGTTGCTCCAAGATCCGGGTCCAGCTCTGCGGTGGTCGATCCAGAATGCCTGCGGAATGCAACGATCCCTCAGTCGCGGAGCCAGATCCGTGACGGGGTTCGCGGGGCGGGAAACCGGCGCATGGTGCCGTGCCGGGGACGGCTTGCCAAGTCTTATGTCGCAAGCTGGGCGGCCGACGGAACGCCGGCCGGCCCGGTACTCAGTCGAGATCCGTGCGTCCCATCAGGTAGCGGTCGCACTCCCGCGCCGCGCCGCGGCCTTCGGCGATCGCCCAGACGACCAGGCTCTGGCCGCGGCGGCAGTCGCCCGCCGCGAACACGCCCGGCACGCTGGTCGCATAGCGGCCGTACCCGGCGCGCACGTTGCTGCGCTCGTCGCAGTCGACGCCCAGGTCGCGGAGCAGCGGCTGCTCGGGGCCGAGGAAGCCCATCGCGATCAGCGCAAGCTGCGCCGGACGGGTACGCTCCGTGCCCTCGACCTCGACGGGCGCCACCCGTCCGTCGGGCCCGCGCTGCCACCGAACGTCGACGGTTACCACACCCTCCAGCCCGCTGTCGGCGGCGCCGACGAAGCGCTTGACCGTCGAGACGTAGACGCGCGGATCCGTGCCGAAGCGGGCCGCGGCTTCCTCCTGCCCGTAGTCCAGCTTGCAGACCTTCGGCCATTCCGGCCAGGGATTGTCGGGCGCCCGCGTGAGCGGCGGCCTCGACAGGATCTCGACCTGCACCAGGCTGCGACAGCCATGGCGCATCGCGGTGGCTACGCAATCGGTCCCCGTGTCGCCGCCGCCGATCACCACCACGTCGCGACCGCGGGCGTGGATCGGCGAATGCTCCGGGCCGCCGTTAAGGAGCGCCCTGGTGCTCGCGGTCAGGTACTCCATCGCATGGTGCACGCCGCCGAGCGTGCGGCCCTCGACAGCCAGGTCACGGGGCTGCGTTGCGCCGGTGCAGATCACCGTGGCATCGAAGTCCTTGAGCAGGAGCTGCGCCTCGACGTTGTCGCCGACGTTTGCGTTGCAGAGGAAACGGATGCCTTCCTGCTCCATCAGCGCGATACGCCGCGCCACGACCTCGCGTTTGTCGAGCTTCATGTTGGGGATGCCGTAGGTGAGCAGACCGCCGGCGCGGTCCTCGCGTTCGAGCACAGTGACCAGATGCCCGGCGCGGTTGAGCTGCGCCGCGGCCGCGAGGCCCGCGGGCCCTGAGCCGATCACGGCGACTTTTCGCCCGGTGCGGCTCTGGGGCGGCTGTGGCAGCACCCATCCCTCCTCGAACCCACGGTCGATGATCTGCGCCTCGATGTTCTTGATCGTTACCGGCGGATCGTTGATGCCGAGGACGCAGGAGCCCTCGCAAGGCGCGGGACAGACCCGGCCGGTGAACTCCGGAAAATTGTTGGTTCGATGCAGCCGGTCGAGCGCCTCGCGCCACAGCCCGCGGTAGACGAGATCATTCCACTCCGGAATGACGTTGTTGATCGGGCAGCCCGAAGCCATCCCGCTCAGCAGCATCCCCGCATGACAGAACGGCACGCCGCAGTCCATGCAGCGTGCGCCCTGCTGGCGCAGGCGCTTCTCCTCGAGGTGCGGATGGAACTCGTGCCAGTCGCGCACGCGCTCCGCCGGCGCACGGTCGACCGGCAGCTCGCGCAGATACTCGATGAATCCCGTCGGCTTACCCATGGCAACTAGAAAAATGGCTCGGAGCCATTTTTCCCATAGCATAGTCTGGTCTGGGAGCCGGCGCCGCGGAATAAAAATGGCTCCGAGCCATTTTTCTAGTTTCCGCCGACGCTCGCCACGTCATGGGCGTTCTCCTCGAAGGCCACCATGATCGCCTCTTCGCCGGCCAGTCCCTGCTCGTGGGCGCGGGCGATCGCGGCAAGCATCCGTTCGTAGTCCTTCGGGATGACCTTGACGACTCTCGTCACGTGGGCGCTCCAGTCCCCGAGCACCTGCTGTGCGCGCTCGCTCGAGGTGTGATCGAGATGACTCTCGATCATCCGCCGCACGGTCTCGATTTCTGCCGCCTCCTCGAGCTTGCGCAGCGTGACCATCTGTCGGTTGACGCGCCGCTCGAATGTCCCGTCCTCGTCGAGTACGTAGGCGATGCCGCCCGACATTCCCGCGGCGAAGTTGCGTCCGGTTGCACCCAGCACCACGACGCGGCCGCCGGTCATGTACTCGCAACCGTGATCGCCGACACCTTCGACCACCGCGTCGGCGCCGCTGTTGCGTACGCAGAAGCGTTCGCCCGCCACGCCGCGGACGAACGCCTCGCCGGCCGTGGCGCCGTAAAATGCCACGTTACCGATGATGATGTTCTGCTCGGCCGCGAATTGCGCCGCGCGCGGCGGGAACACGACGATCCGTCCACCGGAGAGCCCCTTGCCGGTGTAGTCGTTCGCGTCGCCCTCGAGCGACAGCGTCATGCCCGGCGGAATGAAGGCGCCGAAGCTCTGTCCGGCGGAGCCGCGGAAGTGCAGCCGTACGGTGTCCTGCGGCAGGCCCTTCGCGCCGTGCCGCCGCGTGATCGCACTGCCCACCATGGTGCCGACGACCCGGTTGACGTTGCGAATCGGAAGCTCCGCCGTGACTTCCTCGCCGCGCTCGATGGCGGGCGCGCAAAGTGCGAGCAGCGTCGTGCGGTCGAGCGACTGATCGAGACCGTGGTCCTGCGGCTCCTGGCAGTAGCGGCCCCAGTCCGTGTCGACCTCCGGCTGGTAGAGCAGGTTGGTGAAGTCGATACCGCGTGCCTTCCAGTGGTCGATCGCGCGGCGCGGTTCGAGGCGATCGACGCGCCCGACCATCTCCTCCACGGTGCGGCAACCGAGAGCCGCCATCAGCTCGCGCACCTCCTGGGCGATGAAACGCATGAAGTTGACGACGTGCTCCGGCCGCCCGAGGAACTTCTCGCGCAGCACGGGATCCTGCGTGGCCACACCTGCGGGGCAGGTGTTGAGGTGACAGACGCGCATCATGATGCAGCCCGTCGCGACCAGCGGCGCAGTGGCGAAGCCGAACTCCTCGGCCCCGAGCAGGGCCGCCACCACGACATCGCGCCCCGTCTTGAGCTGTCCGTCGGTTTCGACGGCGATGCGGCCGCGCAGGTTGTTGAGCACGAGCGTCTGG
>JBQGDL010000120.1:0-2506 GCA_052039045.1 Steroidobacteraceae bacterium | reverse complement strand
GCTGTGAAAGACACCGATTGACAGGGTGATTGACAAGCTTGTCAATCACCCCACCCCCCTTGTCAATCACCCCCCCTCTTGGCACAGCCGGGCCCGGAGGGATTCGTAGGGTTCGGGGAACGTCTGGGGGGGTATCCAGTGGACCTGCGGCGACGTCCCTCTGCCGGATTTCGCGACCGCCGTCGAAACGCATCGCCTTGTGGATGCGATCAAACAGGCGTCAGATACCGGGCGGGCGGTGACATTCGCGTAATTCCGCTGTTGTAAGGAGGGGCCGAACCTTTCAATTACCCACATCTGAGCACCGGGGGTGTTTGCCGCTGTTGACCCGTGCGTGATCTGTGCCGTGCACAGAATGCGCTGCAAGCGAGGCGGCATCATGTCGGAGGGGTGCTGTAGCGCCACTGGCGGTGCGTTGTCGTGGGTTGATGCCGAGATCGCCGGCTGCCGCCTTGGCGACAAGCGGCTGGTCGAGCGACTACGCAGACTGCTAGGGGAGCTTGGCGAAGCAATCGGCCAGCCGCTGCCACTCGCTTGTCAGGATTGGGCCGGTACGAAGGCCGCCTACCGCTTCTTTTCCAATGGCCGCTTTGGTGAGGACGCGATCCTGTCTGGCCACTTCGCCGCCACGGCGAGCCGCGTCGACGCAACCGCTGGGCCGATCTTCGTTATCCAGGACACTACCGAGCTCGTCTTTGCGTGGGCCAAGCCCGAGGCGGTCGGCGCGATCGGGCGCGGCTGCACGGGGCGGGACCGCGACGGCAAACCGCGCATCTACACCCAATGCGGGCTGCTGATGCACGCGAGCCTCGTCGTCACACCCGAAGGCCTGCCGCTCGGGCTCGCGGCAGCGAAGTTCTGGACGCGATCCAAGTTCAAGGGCGCCAGCGAGCTCAAGCGCCACGTCAATCCCACGCGCGTGTCGATCGAGGATAAGGAGAGCATGCGCTGGCTCGAGAACATGCGGCAGTCCACCGCTCTTCTCGGCACGCCCAACCGGCTGGTGCATATCGGTGATCGCGAGAGCGACATCTACGAGCTGTTCTGCGAGGCGAGCAAGCTCGGCACCCACTTTCTGGTTCGCACCTGCGTCGATCGGCTGGCGGTCGATGGCAAGCGCACGGTGGCCGCCGAGATGGCGACGGTACCGGCGGCCGGCATGCACCGGATCGAGGTGACGGCTGAGGACGGTAGCGTAACCGAGGCCGAACTTGAGCTGCGCTATGCCGGCATCCATGTCTTGCCCCCGATTGGCAAGCAGAAGCGCTACCCCGCCCTCGATCTCACAATCCTGCACGCTAGCCAGGCCGCCGAGCCGCAGGGGCGCACCCGCATCAACTGGAAACTGGCCACCGACCTGCCCATCACCTCTGTCGACGAGGCGGTCGAGAAGCTGCGCTGGTATGCGTGCCGCTGGAAAATCGAGCTGTTCCACAAGGTGTTGAAGTCTGGCTGCCGTGCTGAGGCTGCCCGCTTGCGCACCGCTGAGCGCCTGACCAAGCTCATCGCCGTCTTCTCTGTCATTGCCTGGCGCTGCTTCTGGACGGCGATGATCGCGCGTGCCACACCCCAGGGGCCAGCCGAGCTCGCGCTGACCCCAGCCGAGATCGATGTGCTCGACAGGGTCGTGCGCGATCGCACCGATCCGCCAAGGCTCAAGACGCTCTCCGTCTATCTCGCAAAGGTCGCGCGGCTCGGCGGCTATCTCGCCCGCACTCACGACCCGCCACCCGGCAACATCGTTATGTGGCGCGGATGGTCACGCCTCGCCGACATTATGACAGGCGCCGAACTCGCACATCGACGATGTGGGTAATTGAAAGCCGGTGAGGGTCGCCTTGCGCTGAGGGGGTAGTTGGGAGCCGTCTGAAGGCATCGGTGCAAAGGACAGTGCTTGCACCCGTGCAAGAGACGGTGCGATGGCGCGCGTTGAGGTGATCACCGGGCCGGAACGGCGGCGGCGCTGGTCGGAAGAACAGAAACGGGCGATTGTTGCCGCGAGCTTGGCGCCGGGGGCGGTGATCAGCGAGGTGGCCCGGCGCGCTGATGTTGGTGCTGGTCAGATTTATCGCTGGCGCAAGGAATTGCGCGCTGTTGCGAATGGCTTTGCGCCGGTGCTGATCGCGGCGCCGGAAGCTGCCGGCACAATGGCCGAGGAGCCGAGATCGGCCGGCGAACCCGCGATCGAGGTGGAATTCGCCGGCAAGGTTCGGGTGCGGATACCGAGATCGGTCCCAGCAGAGTTGGCGGCAGCGGTCATCAAGGTGCTGGCGCGGCGATGATCCCGGTCCCGTCTGGCGTGCGGGTGTGGCTGGCGGTCGGGCACACCGATATGCGGCGCGGCATGAATAGCCTGGCGCTGCAGGTTCAGGAAAAGCTCGGGCGCGATCCGCACGCCGGCGATTTATACGTTTTCAGAGGGAAACGCGGTCATCTGATCAAGATCCTGTGGCACGACGGGATCGGCATGTCGCTCTATGCCAAACGGCTGGAGCGCGGTCGCTTC
>JBQGDL010000119.1:0-40817 GCA_052039045.1 Steroidobacteraceae bacterium | reverse complement strand
GTCGCGACCAGCGGCGCAGTGGCGAAGCCGAACTCCTCGGCCCCGAGCAGGGCCGCCACCACGACATCGCGCCCCGTCTTGAGCTGTCCGTCGGTTTCGACGGCGATGCGGCCGCGCAGGTTGTTGAGCACGAGCGTCTGGTGCGTCTCCGCGAGCCCGAGCTCCCAGGGAAGCCCCGCGTGCGCGATCGAGGTGAGGGGCGAGGCGCCCGTGCCGCCGTCGTGACCGCTGATCAGCACCACGTCGGCGTGCGCCTTGGCGACACCCGCTGCAATCGTTCCCACGCCCGCCTCCGCCACGAGCTTGACGCTGATGCGCGCCTCGGAGTTGGCGTTCTTGAGGTCGTGGATAAGCTCCTTCAGGTCCTCGATCGAATAGATGTCGTGATGCGGCGGAGGGGAGATCAATCCCACACCCGCGGTCGTATGACGGGTGCGCGCGATCCACGGATAGACCTTGCTGCCCGGCAGCTGGCCGCCCTCGCCGGGCTTGGCCCCCTGCGCCATCTTGATCTGCAGCTCCCGCGCGTTGACGAGGTATTCGCTGGTAACGCCGAAGCGTCCGGAGGCGACCTGCTTGATCGCCGAGTTCCTCGAATCGCCGTTCGGCAGCGGCACGTAGCGCTCGGGATCCTCGCCGCCTTCACCGGTGTTGCTCTTGCCACCGATGCGGTTCATCGCGATGGCGAGTGTCTCGTGCGCCTCCCTGCTGATCGACCCGTAGGACATCGCACCGGTCTTGAAGCGTCGCACGATGCTCTCGACCGGCTCGACTTCCTCGAGCGGCACGGGATCACCAGGCTTGAAGTCGAGCAGGCCGCGCAGCGTGCAGTACGAGGCGGCATTGCCGTCGACGATCCTGGAGTACTCGCGGAAGCTCGCATAGCTGCCGTTGCGCACCGCTTTCTGCAGCCGGTGAATCGACTCCGGGTTGAACAGGTGATGCGCGCCGACGGCGCGCCACTGGTACTGCCCGCCCGCGGGCAGCGACCGGTGCTCGCCCGCGCGTGCCGCGAACGCCGCGCCGTGGCGAATCAGCACTTCCTGGGCGATCACGTCGGTGCCGATTCCGCCGATGCGCGACGCGGTCCAGCTGAAGTAGTCGTCGATCACGTCCTGGCGCAGCCCGACGGCCTCGAAGACCTGCGCGCCGCGGTAGCTCTGCAGCGAGGAGATGCCCATCTTGGAGGCGACCTTGATGACGCCCTTGGCCGCGGCCTTGACGAAGTTGCGGCAGGCGGTGCGGTGATCCACGCCGTTGAGCCGGCCGTCGTCGATCATGCGTGCGAGCGTCTCGAAGGCGAGCCAGGGGTTGATGGCGCTCACGCCGTAGCCGATCAGGAGCGCGAAGTGATGCACCTCGCGCGCCTCGCCGGTCTCGAGCACCAGGCTCGCGCGGGTGCGCAGCCCCTCGCGGATCAGGTAGTGGTGCAGGCCGGCCACCGCCATCAGCGACGGAATCGGCGCGAACTCGCGATTGACGCCGCGATCCGACAGGACGATGACGTTGACCTCTTCCTCCTCGATCAGGCGCCGCGCCATCAGGCGCAGCTCCTCCATCGACTTGACGAGGCCCTTCTCGCCGCGCGTGACGCGGAACAGGATCGGCAGCACCCCGACCTTGAGGCCCGGCAGATCCATCCTGCGCACCTGCGCGAACTCCTCGTTCGTCAGGATCGGCCATTTGAGCTCGAGCCGGCGGCAATCGGAGGGCTGTGGGTTCAAGAGGTTGCCCTCGGAGCCGAGCCTCGTCTCGGCGGAGGTGATCAGCTCCTCCCGGATGCAGTCGATCGGCGGGTTGGTCACCTGCGCGAAGAGCTGCTTGAAGTAGTCGTAGAGCAGCCGCGGCCGGCTCGACAGCACGGCGAGCGGCGTGTCGTTGCCCATCGAACCCACGGCCTCGACCGCGTCGCGGGCCATCGGCGCGAGCAGCAGGCGTTCGTCCTCGTAGCTGTAGCCGAAGGCGAGCTGACGCTGCAGAAGGCTGTCCGGATCGGGGGCGGGGAGTTCGGGGGCGGACGGCAGATCGTCGAGGTGGACGAGGTACTCGTCGAGCCACTGCCGATAAGGCCGCTCCGAGACGACGGTGCGCTTGATTTCTTCGTCGTCGATGATGCGGCCCTGCACCGTGTCCACCAGGAACATGCGCCCCGGCTGCAGGCGGCCCTTGGAGGTCACGTCCTCGGGCGGCACGTCGAGCACGCCGGCCTCGGAAGCCATCACGACCAGGTCGTCTTTCGTCACGTAGTAGCGCGAGGGGCGCAGGCCGTTGCGGTCGAGCACCGCGCCGATCAGCTGCCCGTCGGTGAACGCGATCGAGGCCGGACCATCCCAGGGTTCCATCAGGCTCGAGTGGTACTGGTAGAAGGCGCGTTTCCGGTCGTCCATGTCCTCGTGATTGGACCAGGGCTCCGGGATCATCATCATCATCGCGTGCGGCAGGGAACGCCCCGCCAGCATCAGCAGTTCGAGCGTGTTGTCGAACATCCCTGAGTCGCTGCCGTTGGGATTGATGATCGGCCGGATGTCGTTGATGTCCGGGCCGAACGCCTCGCATTCGAAACGCGCCTCGCGCGCGTGCATCCAGTTGGCGTTGCCGCGCACGGTGTTGATCTCGCCGTTGTGCGCGAGATACCGGTAGGGATGCGCGCGATCCCAGCTGGGGAAGGTGTTGGTGCTGAAGCGCGAGTGCACCAGCGCCAGCGCGGTCTCGATCGCCGGATTCCTGAGGTCGAGGAAGTACTGGTCCAGCTGCCCGGTGAGCAGCATCCCCTTGAAGACGATGGTGCGGCTCGACAGGCTCACCACGTACCAGTACTCGGCGCCGGCCATGGTCGAGGTGCGGATCTCGTTGTAGGCGCGCTTGCGGATCACGTACAGCTTGCGCTCGAAGTCGAGCTCGGAGGCTGTAGCGGGATTGCGCCGGATGAACACCTGACGCATGAACGGTTCGCAGGAGCGCGCGGTTTCGCCGAGCATCCCGTTCGCCACCTGTACCGTGCGCCATCCGAGCACCTGCTGGCCTTCCGCCTGCACGACCTGCTCGAAGCGCTCCTCGATCAGGCGCCGCACGGTCGGGTTGCGTGGCAGGAAGATGAGGCCGCTGCCGTATTCGCCGGGCGGAGGCAGTGTGACGCGGGCCTTGCGGCACACCTCTTCGTTGAAGGCGTGCGGCATCTGGATCAGCACGCCGGCGCCGTCGCCGGTGTTGGTCTCGGCGCCGCACGCGCCGCGGTGATCGAGGTTCTTCAGGACCTGGATCGCCTGCTCGAGGATGCGATGTGACTTGCGGCCTTTGATGTCGACGACGAAACCGACGCCGCAGGCATCGTGCTCGAAGCGCGGGTCGTACAGCCCCTGGGCGGCGGGCGCACGGACGTGCCCCGGCACTCCGAGCGCGCGACCGGCTCGAGACTTCGCACGGTCCTTGCTCGGCGCGACGCTCATGAGGTTCCATCCGTATGACACGATGGCCCGGCGGCGTCAATGCACCGCAAAACGGGCGGCACGGGCGGTCGATCACATGTGGTTATGAGCATATGATTCGCGCACCGGCGGGACCGGCGCAGGCGAGTGCCGGTCGCGGCGGGCTGATGTATCGTCGGGTCGGCGCGGCTGCCACCGGAGCACGAGATGGAAGAGGCTTTCGGAGCGGGGATGGGGTTTCTGGTGTTTCTCGCGGTCGCGGCCGGCATCGGCCTGTTGATCGGCGTGCTCGCGCGGCTGGCTCTGCCGGGGCCCGATCCGATGTCCTGGCTGGCGACGATGGGCTACGGGCTGGTCGGCTCGGTGGTCGGCGGCGCTGTCTCGCGGCTCGTCCGCCTGCCGGCGCTGCTCGACGTCGTGATCGCAATCGCCTGTGCGGCGCTCCTGATCTGGTACTTCCGCCGGCGCCGCGGAGTCGTACCGCGCGCCACGATCGACTAGGCCCGGAGCGTGCCCCGGACTTCCGTCCGCAGCCGATCGGACGGACATCGCCGTCAACCGCTTGCGGCGTGCCGGCGTTCCAAGCCCAGCCAATGAACGCCAAGCCAGCCGAGCTGCCGGAGGTGATTCGGGCAGCGGGGCTTGCTCGCCGCTACGTGACGCGCGGCGAGACGATCCACGCGCTGCGCGACGTCAGCCTGTCGGTCGCTCGCGGCGAGTACATCGCGATCATGGGCCCCTCCGGCTCGGGCAAGTCTACCCTCATGAATCTGCTCGGCTGCCTGGACACGCCGGACGAGGGCGACTACTGGCTCGGCGGGCAACTCGTTTCGAAGATGACGGGCGCGCAGCTTGCGCGGGTGCGCAACCGCGAAGTCGGCTTCGTGTTCCAGTCATTCGCCCTGCTACCGCGTGCCACCGCGCTGCAGAACGTCGAGCTGCCGCTGGTCTACGGACACGTGCCGCGCCGCGAGCGCATCGAGCGCTCGCTCGCGGCGCTCGCCAGCGTCGGCCTCGCCGATCGGGCGGCCCACCGCCCGAACGAGCTCTCGGGCGGCCAGCGCCAGCGCGTCGCGGTGGCGCGGGCGCTCGTGACCCGCCCAGCCCTGCTGCTCGCCGACGAGCCAACGGGCAATCTCGATAGCGCGACCGGCGAGGAGATCCTCGGGCTCTTCGACGCGCTGCATGCCGAGGGCAATACCATCCTGCTCGTGACCCACGAATCCGAGGTCGCCGGCCGGGCCGGTCGCCGGCTGCTGATGCGCGACGGGCGCATAGTAGGCGACGAGCACGTCGCATGAGATTCCTGACGATGCGATCCTCCGTGTTCGCGCTGCTGACCTGTCTGCTCGCCGCCTGCGCACGTCCCGACGCGGCGGCACCGGCCGCCGACTACGAGCTGGCGCCGGTCGAGCGCGGCTCGGTTGCCCTCACGGTCGAGGCGGCGGGGGTCATCGAGCCTGTGAGCACGGTCGAGCTCAAGTCCAAGGCGTCCGGGGAGATCCTCGAGATCGGCGCGGACACCGGCGACCGCGTGCGCCGCGGTCAGCTCCTGGTGCGGATCGATCCGCGCACGCCACGCAACCGCCTCGCGCAGGCGGAAGCGCAGCTGAACGCCGCCCTGGCACAGCGCAGCACGGCCCGCAGTCAGCTCGCTCGCGGCCGCGCGCTGCTCGACAGCAGCTGGATCAACCAGTCGGAGTTCGACCAGCTCGAGCTCGCGGTGGCGAACGCCGAGGCCGCGGTCGTTGCGGCGCAGGTCGACGTCGAGAACGCGCGTATCGCGCTGGAAGATACCGAGGTGCGCGCGCCTGCTGACGGCACGATTCTGAGCAAGCGCGTCGAACGCGGACAGGTCATCTCCTCGCCGACGACCGACGTCGGCGGGGGCACACCGCTGCTCGTGATGGCGGATCTGAGTCGCGTGCGCGTGCGGGCGCTGGTCGACGAGACCGATGTCGGCAAGCTCGAGCCCGGCCAGGCGGCGAGGATCGAGGTTGCCTCATTCCCCGGTACGACCTTCATGGGCACGATCGAGAAGATCGAGCCGCAGGCCATCGTCGACCAGAACGTCACGCTGTTCCCGGTGCTGGTTTCGCTGCCGAACCCCGACGGGCGATTGCGGCCGGGCATGAACGTGGAGGCGAGCTTCGCGGCGGTGCGGCGCGAGCAGGTGCTCACCGTGCCGGTTGCCGCGCTGCGCACCGAGCGTGATCTGGCCGCGACGGCGACGATGCTCGGCTGGCCGGAGGAGACACTCTCCGCGGAGCTGGGCCGCCCTTTGGCCGCGCGCGGCGACGCGGGCGATGCGGCCGCGCGGCTCCCCGGGGACTACTGGGTAGTCGTGCGCGAAGGTGCCAGCTGGCGCGTGGCCCGCATCGACACCGGGCTCACCGATCTGGACCGCGTCGAGGTGCTCTCCGGTCTCACCGAAGGCGACGAAGTGGCGCTCCTGCCGAGCTCAGGTCTCGTCGAAGCGCAGGAGCGGGTCCAGGATTTCATGCGCCGGCGCGGCGGCATCCCCGGCATCACGCAGCAGCCCGACGGTGCGGCGGCGCCCGCGCCGGCGCGCTGAGGGGTTCGGGAGTCGCGCGTGGGCGAGATCCTCCGGGTGGCACTGGGCTCGATCGCGGCGAACCCGTTCCGCGCCGTGCTCACCATGCTCGGCGTCGTGATCGGCGTCGGATCCGTGATCACGATGCTCGCGCTCGGACGCGGCGCGCAACGCGCGGTCGATGAGCAGCTCGCCACGCTCGGCACCAACCTGATCACGGTGACGACCGGGATGCGTTTCGCCCAGGGCGTGGCGCGTGACCAGCTGCTGCTGACGATCGCCGACGCGCAGGCGCTGGCGCGCCACGGTGGCCAGCTGATGGCGGCCGTTCCCGAGCAGTCGGGGCGCCAGCAGCTGAAGCTCGGGAATCGCAATCTGAACCTGAATGTGATCGGCACGACGCCGCAGCATGCCGGCGTGAATGGCTTCACGCTGGAGGCGGGCCGTGGGCTCGCGGCGGCGGACGGCCGCGCGCGGCGCAGGGTCGCCGTGCTCGGCGGCGAAGTCGCGCAGCAGCTCGCGCTGCCCGCGACCGAGCTGGTCGGGCGTACCGTCCTGATCCGGGCGATGCCCTTCGAGGTCGTGGGCGTCTACGCGCGCAAGGGGGCGGTGGGGTTCGCCAACCCCGACGACGACGTCTACATCCCGATCGAGACCTCGCGCTACCGCGTCACCGGAGAGGACCGGGTGCAGACGATTGCGGTGCAGGTCGCGCCCGGTACGGAGCTCGCGCAGGCGATGGTCGCGGTCGAGCGCGTGCTGCGGCGTGAGCATCGGCTCGCGCCGGGCCGCGACAACGATTTCTCGATCGTCGATCGCAAGCAGTTTCTCGCCACTCAGCAGGAGACGACGCAGATCCTCGGTTTCCTGCTGGCAGGCATCGCGGGCGTGAGCCTGCTGGTCGGCGGCATCGGCATCATGAACATCATGCTGGTGACGGTCACCGAGCGAACTCGCGAGATCGGGGTGCGCATGGCGCTCGGCGCCACGCGCTTCCACATCCTGGCCCAGTTTCTGATCGAGGCGCTGCTGCTCTGCCTGGTCGGCGGTGCACTCGGTATCCTCGCCGGCGTGGCTGCGTCGCGGGTGCTGTCGGGACTCGCCGGATGGCGCACGAGCGTTGCGCTGGACGCACTCGCGCTGGCGTTCGCCTTCAGCGCCGCCGTGGGTCTGCTGTTCGGCCTGTGGCCCGCGCGCCGCGCGGCGCTGCTCGATCCGATCGAGGCGCTGCGGCACGAGTGAGCCGATTCGAAGCAGGAGCTCGCTCGGCCAGGTCGCCTCAGCGGCCGAGCATGTGGATCTGCCAGAGATCGCGTGCGTTCAGGTGCACGAAGGGCTGCATTGCGCGCTTGCCGGTGCGCCCGATGCTGCGCTCGAGATAGCGCAACTCCTCGAACTTGGCGCGCGCGTCCGGGTCGAGCTCCGGCGACATTCCCTGCTCGCGCATCAGCAGCATGCCCTTGGCGAGCATCTCGAGCTCGAGGTGCAGGCGGAGGTAACAGAACATGTCGGCGACGATCTCGCCGCGGAAGTGCTTGCGGAGCGCCTGCAGGTAGCTGCCGAGGTTGGATGTGCCGAAATTTTCCGAGTTGATGAGCTCGAGCAAGCGGGCATCCGCGTCGAAGTCCGCCCCGAGCCAGTCGCCGAGAGAGCGCTCGCTGCGCTGGAACACGTAATAGTAGAGCGGTGGCAGCACGATCAGGATTCCGACCGTCGCCAGCACCGGATTGAACAGGAAGTGATTGAAGGCGGAGTGCAGCACCGCAGCCGCGGCCAGACCGGGCAGGAATGCGGCGATGCTGCCGGGCTTCTTTTCGGTCAGGGTGATGGAGATGATGGCGAAGAGCGCGGTGGCGCCCCCGTGCATGATCGCGGTGCCGAACCCGCGCACGATCCAGACCGCGACGTTTGCGTCGAGCCGCACCGCGAGATAATAGAGGTTCTCGACGACGGCGAAGCCCGTGCCCACCGCGAAACCGTAGATCGCCGCATCGACCAGGAAGGCGATGCGCTGCGAGCGGACCAGGTACACGAGGATCAGCGCCTTGATCGTCTCCTCGATCAGCGGTGCGACATAGCGTGAGTAGGTCGTGAATTCGATATCGAGCCGCCCGAGCGCGAAATCGTTGACGACGTAGGCGATGCCGGCCGTTGCGGCGCCGACGAAAATCGTCGCCACGACGTGGCGCAGGCTGACGAGCTTGTAGCTGTCGAAATAGACCAATGCCGCGAGGAAGACGACGACGGGCAGCAAGGCGATCGGAACCCGCGTGGCAAGGTCGAGGATCATGTCGCGGCGGCCTGCCGACTGTGCATCGCGGGGTTCAGAGGATCTTGAGCGAGACCATGATCTCGTCGTCGTCGCGGTCGCCTTCGCCAAACCCCGCGGCGTAGCCCACCGACAGCATCATCGACAGCCGGTGCATCACCTTCATCTGCAGATCGAACTGGATTCCGACGTCGTAGGCGTTCTGACGCACGTCGCCATCCTCGAAATCGGTCGACAACGCGGTCGCGAAGATCGCCGATCGCAACCACGGGGCGTAGAAGCCGGGTGTGCCAAGGGCTTCGAACCGCAGCGGCGGCAGATTCCACTCGATCATCGACTTCGCGAACGTGCGCCCGCCGATCTCGTCGATCTCGAACCCCGGCAGGCTCAGGACCTCGCGATAGCGTTTTGCGTCCCCGTCGTCGACGTAGTTGTTGCGAAAGCCGCCGAAGAAGAAATTCGCCAGCGGGTCGTCGCGATCTCCGGAGGACCCTCCGACAGCGTTGCGCAGCCAGATCGACGAATGACCGATTGGCAGCGGAAACCCGATGTCGAACTGACCGACGAGTCCCGGCACCAGTTCGCCATCGGCGGCGTAGACGTGGGCAAGCGCGCCCCAGTTGAGGCCTGCCTCGTCGTCGACGCTGCCGATCGAGGATCGCGCGTTCTTGTGGACGACGCCGGTCTGGAAGGTGACGAGCTTGCTCGACGGGGAGGGCACGTTCTGGAAGTTGGGCAGCGCGTCGAGATCGCCGTAGAAGGCGATTTCCGCGCTGACGTTCATCGTCTCCGGCGGCGTGTAGATGACCGGCCGATCGTACGCGAGGAAGCCCGCGTAGCCCTCGCGGCTGCGCTTGGTCGGCCCGAACAGGTCGTAGAAGTCGCCGGCGTTGTAATTGAGACCGGCCTTCCAGAACTCCTGCTGGAAGCGCAGGGCCGCATGCGCTCGCTCGCTGGAGTCGAGCTCGTCGTCGGGGCTGTAGCTCGCCGTGAAGCTCGCGTTGCTGAAGCCCATCGGATCGCTGAAACGCATGTGCAGCCCAAGAGCCTCCGAATCCTTGTAGCCCTCCAGGATCGGGTACATCGACTCGAGCGACAGCTCCCGCCCCGCCCGGTACACGCCTTGCCGCTGGATTTCAGACGGGTAATCGAACCGCGCCGGGGAGCCCGCGCTCCAGTCCTGCACGACCGGGTACCGCGTCGCCACCTGCTCGCCCAGGAACGTGATCGCGCTCAGGTCTTCTGTGGGTTGCGGGCTGATCACCGCCGGAACGAACCCAACGGCTGTGTAGGCGAAGACCAACAGCTCGTCGTCGGAGAGCGGAACCGGTCTGAAGAAGCCCACCTCGGCGTTGCTCACCGCTTCGATCTCTGCGGTCTCGATCTCGTAGCGATAGACGTTCGACACACCCGTGTAATACGAGCTGCCGTACAAGTAGCGTCCATCGTGCGAAAAAACGAAACCCTCCGGCAGCGAGCTGCCGAAGGCCAGCGTACGCATCGGAGTGGCGTCGCCCGCGAGCAGCGACTCGGTCTTCATCACGCGAACCTGCATTACCTGCGCCCCGGCGCGGCTCGAATCCAGCCCGGCCATCGAGGTGGACACCAGCGAGCCGTCGGGTGAGATGTCGAGGTCGAATGCGACTTCGCCGTAGGGAAAGACATGCACCGTCTGCCATTCGGTGTACGGGTAGGGGATGCGAACGAGAATGACGAAGCCGTTGTTGCTGCGCAGACCCCAGAGCGATCGATCCGCGCGATTGAAGGCGAGGTCGCCGATACGCTGGCCCTTGAGCAGCGTCGTCGACTTGCCGGTCTTCAGGTCGTAGGCGAGCAGGTTGCGAAACGACAGGTTGTCCGTGGTGTAGAAGAGCGTGCCCGATTCCGGATCCAGGGCGAGCGAGGCCACGCGGTACTGCATCGCGCCCGTCACTTCCGCCAGCTCCTTCACGGAGCCGTCGGCCATCGAGATCGCGACCACGTGCGGCACGCGCCCCGGATAGCGGACCGCCACGTAGAGCGTCTGTCCATCGTCGCTGAGCCAGCCGCGGGACAGGGCCCCGAGCCCGACGCGTGTCACGGCGCGATAAGGCGTCACGGGGTGCTCGCGCACGGCCGCCAGGTTGCTGGTCTGGAAATCGTGCTCGAACTGCACCCAGTTCTGCCAGGCCTGATCGATCGACATGCCGTAGACGCGTTGAAAGTCGTCGGAGTAGGAACGCAGGGATCCGGGCCCGCGGCGCCACCAGTCGAGAAGCTTTTCGGGACCATGTTCCAGGGCCAGCCAGCTCATGAACCGGGTGCCATAGAGATAGGCGTTGGCGCCGACCTGGAAATCGACTTCCGTGCCCTTCGAGACCAGACCGAGCGGATCGAAGAAATGTGCCTCGTCGCGAACCATCGCCCGGAACACCATCTCGTCGTATCCGCCCTGTGCACGTCCGAAGCCACCGCCCTGCCAGGTCTCCATGAACACGGCGCTCCCCTCGTGATACCAGCGTGGCGCCGTGTTGCGGGGAGTCGTGAGGTAGTAATAGAGCAGCGACTCCGGATGCTCGGGCACCGGGGCAACCTTGCCGCCGAACAGGCTCCGGAACCTCTCGTCGTCAGGGCTGGCCTGGTCGCCGGTCGCGAGGTGAACGGACTCATGATTGGCCTGGGTGAAGAGGCGCTCACCAGGGCTGAAGGTCTCGAAGGCGAGGGTCGTGCTCGCAATGTCCAGGAAGATCCTGTTGCGCGGTGCGGTCAGGAGATACGCATTGCCGCGATCCGAGAAGTCCTGGAGGAGGATGGACACCTTGCCATCCGGTGTGTAGCCGAACCGGGCGTGCTGCGCAGCGAGCGCATTCATGAAGGACTGGGTTGCGTAGGGCACCAGGTACTCGCCCGTCTGATCGAAATGCACGACCTGGACATCGCGAGTCTCGACGAAACGAAGTTCGGCTCGGCCCGGTTGTGCGGGCAGAAAGGCCAGCGTCGCGACGACGAGGTATCGAGCCGCGAATGGGCGGAACCGCGACGCGAACATCAAGGTGTTGTTATTGGAGTAAGGCTAAGCGTCCATACAAAAAATCGAAGTGGCCCGCCCCCCTCGGCGCTTGGGCCACTTCGCTCGGCTTGTGCAACCGTCTCCACCCGGGGTGGAGACGGTTACGTCTCGAGTTAGCGCGCTGCCTGACCAGCTTGCCCGGCCAGCGCCGCCTGACCAGCCTGCCCGGCCTGACCAGCGACTGCTGAACTCATCGACGTAATTCCGTCCGCGCCCGGCGACGCGATGCTCGCGTCTCCAGTGGCCGTGCCGCCGGCCGCTCCGCCGGCATCGGCTGCCTGATAGCGCTTCGCCGGCACGATCGTGCCCGCGGTGTCTTCACTGGATGGCGGATAGTTGAGGCTGAAATAGCCGCCGACTGCAACGACGGCCAGCAAGCCGGCCAGAAGCCAGATCCGGTTGCTGCCCGGTCCTGCATTCGATCCCGTCATGGTCTTCTCCCTCTGCTTCCCGGCAAGCCGGGCCTTTGTGTCGAACTACGGTTGAATTATCCGAGAGCCTGCAAAAAGTTGGTTGTGCGTTGGAACCGGATCGTAATCCAATCAGCGGGCCTCGGCTGATCGAAGTGAGCCCTCGTGGAGCAGGCGCCCACCGGCATAGATCTGGAAGCGCAACGGCGCCGCCTCCTCCCGGTGGTCCGGCAACCAGAGCACCCGCTCAGTGTGTGAGCCGGAGGTCGGATCGAGCCGCACCTGGAACGTCTGCCCGCCGTGCGTTGCGCGCACCTCGAGGGCTGCGGAGATCTTCAGGTCGAGCTCCAGCACCAGCTGGTCACCCAGGGTGTACGAGTTCACGGTGCCGCGCGCCTGGGCCAGGTCGATATCCGCCCGGTCGATGGGCGCCCGGCGCGACGCCGGGTCGCCCTTGCCGATCGTGCCGACCAGCTCCGAGACATCGACGCCACCCGGGTGCCGGATGCCTGGTGCAAAGAACACCCCGCCGAGCAGCAGGACGCCGACGAACACGGCCGCGTACCGCAATGCGGAGCGACCGCTCCAGCCCCCGGTAACACCAATCGAACGCCGCGATGAGCGTGCCCACGGAATACGCGACAGCACGGAGCTGACGAGGCCCGCCGGCGGCGGCATCTCATCCAGCCTCGCGAGCTCGCTGAACAGCCGGCTCAGCTCGTCGCGCAGGGCACGCGCCTCGGGGTTGGCGAGCAACACCCGCGCGAGCTCGGCGCGTTCCTCACCCGACAGCTCGCCGTCGAGATCAGCGTTGATCAGCTCGATGTGGCGCTCGTCGATCATGCAGAGCTCTTCCCCTGGTCGAGGAGCACTTCCTTGAGCAGCTGGCGGGCGCTGAAAAGCCTCGATTTCACGGTCTTTTCAGGCAGCTGCAGGATCTCGCTCATGTCGTGATAGCTGCAACCCAGGATGTGCTTCAGGACGATCACGGTGCGGTATTCGGGTTTGATACGCATCAGGGCGCTTTGCACGCTGCGGGTGGCCTGCTGCTCGCACAGCAGCTCATCGGGTCCGGGGTGGTCGTCCTCAGCCTCTTCATCGATCGGTTCGACCTTGTGGCGGCGATCGAGTCCATGCAGCGATTCATTGACGGCGATCCGGTATATCCAGCTGTAGAACCTGTATTTCGGGTCGTAATCCGCAAGATGCTCATAGACCTTCATGAAGACCGTCTGGGCGACATCCCTCGCGTCCTCCGCATCGCGGAGCATGCGTAGCGCCGCGTTGTAGACCGGTCGCTCGTATCGCCGCAGCAGGACCTCGAATGCCGACCGGTCTCCGTTGCGACAGCGCCGCACCAACTCGGCGTCCTCGTCCTCAACCATAAGTACCGGCGTGGCTGCGGAAAGTTGGTGGCCCGAGGCGCGCGCCGCGATCAGCCACTGCCTTCGATCTCGAATATGCGGTCGAAACCCGAGTAGCGGAATATGTCGCGTATGTGGCGGTTGACCTTGATCAGCCGCAAACCGCCCCCGCTCTGCAGGACGCGCTTCTGAGTGCGGAGCAGGACCCCGAGCCCGGCGCTCGAGATGTACTCGAGGCCGGCGAGATCGACGACGTGCGGCGTGGGAAGGGCATCCAGAAAGGCCTGGGCCTTCGCCGCCTGCGAGGCATCCAGCCTCCCTTCGCAGACCACCTCACCCTGTTCCCCTAGCCGTATTTCGAACATCGTCCTACCCCAGGTTCTTCGTAACCGTAATCCGACTGCGCCGGTTCGTATAGTCATATTCGACATCGTCGGCCAGCCGGCGCACCAGGTGCAGCCCAAGTCCACCAGGCTCGCGACGGTCCGCCGGCAGACTCACGTCCACCGCAGGTGCCTGCGTGATGTCGAACGGCTCCACATCGAAGTCGGTGAGGCTCGCGACCAGGCGGTTGCCCCGGCGCTCGAGCTCGAGCTCGATGTCGTTGGGATTGTCACCGTTGTACTTCACGAAGTTCGTGAAGACCTCCTCGATGCAGAAATCGAACGCCAGCCGATCATCATGCCCGACGGCCGCATCGTCATAGAAGCGGCGAGTCAACTCGAAGATGCTGTCGAGGGCGTCGAACGAGCGGCGAAAAACCGCGCTGGTCAAGCTGCAACTTGGGCCGGCAGCCGGCGAATCAGCACGATCGTGATGTCGTCGGCCTGAGCAGCCGTCCCGCCGAATTCCCGGGCCGTCGCGAGCACCTGCGCAACCAGCTCCTTCATGGGTCGAGCGTGGCCTTCCCGGATCACCGCGGCGACACGGTCCTCGCCGAAATGCTCACCGGCCGGGTTTTCGTACTCGTAGATCCCGTCCGAGATCAGCGCGAGCACGTCGCCGGGCTCGAGCGTGAGACGGCGCGCCTGCTCCAGGCGAGTCTGCGGCAGGGCGCCCATCGGATACGTCGACGGTCCGTGCCAGTCGATCGAGTCGCTCGCTGCCCGGAAGTGCAGCAGCGGACCCTGGCCACCTGCGTGGAAGCTCACCGCGTGCGTGGCGGTATCGAGGACGCCGAGAAAAGCCGTCACGAACCGATCCGCCGGCAGATCGTCCACCAGCTGGTTGTTGACGTGTGTGTAGACCTCGTCGAGTCCCGCTCCGAGCCTCAAGCCCACGCGGATCATGGCCCGGACCTGGGTCGCGGAGAGCGCCGGTCCGATGCCGTGACCGGTCGCGTCGCCCAGCAGCATGAACAGACGGCCATCGGGCAGTCTCACGAAATCGAACAGGTCGCCGCCGGTCTGATCGGTAGGGCGGAAGAGTCCCGCTCCGTCGTAACCCGGCACCTGCGGCATCTCCTTTGGCAGGGCCGACATCTGGATCTCGCGGGCGACCGCGATCTCGCGGTCGAGCTTCTCGGTAAGCAGGCGAGTCTCGGTCATCTGCACGCGGTGCAGCGCCATCGCGCACTGCGCGGCGAGCGCCGATGCGACCTTCTCGTCGTGGCGGTCGAAGCTGCCCTCATGCCGGTTCAGGATCTGCAACACGCCGATCAGCTCGTCTTCGTGGTTGATCAGCGGCAGGCTCAGCATGCAGCGCGTCCGATAGCCGCTCTTGCGATCGACGTCGGGGTTGAACCTCGGGTCGGCATAGCAGTCGCGGACGTTGATCAGCCGGCGGGTCTGCGCGCACTGCCCGACGATGCCACGATCCGCGGGAATCCGGATCGGCGCGAGGTCGGTCGCGACCTTGAGCACGAGCTCATTCGAGGTCGCATCGTAGAGAAACACGCTGCCGCGTTCGGCGCGCAGCACCTTGCGGGCCGCATCGACCACCGCGGCGAGCATCGCGGAAAGATCGAACGGAGCGGCGAGCAGGCGCGTGACCTCGAGCAGCTGCTCGAGCTCCTCGGGCCCGAGGCGTGACGGCGTAGCGGCTTCTCGCGCGTCGGTTCCGGCGGACGATGTCATCGGCGACCGCGGGCGTGCATGAACTCTATCCTGGCGTACTCGACGTCGATGCCCGAGATCCGGGCATGCTTGCGCTCCATGACATACGGCAGGTCGCGCTTGCACAGCGCGAACGCGCGCGCCGTGACCAGCGTCTCGCCATCTGCGGCCACGTCCTCGCCGAGCTTGCAGGCGGTGTTGACCGGATCGCCGAAGAACTCGGAATCATCGATCAGAAGCAGCTCGCCGTGGTCGATGCCGATCGCGAGCGCAATCTGATCCTCCGGCCGGCGCATATGGTTGGTTTCCGTAACCCTCGCCGTGAGGTCGCGGGCGCAGTGCAGCGCGGCGTCGACGTCGGAAAAGTAGGCGAAGCTGTTGTCGATTTCGAACTTCAGCAGCTTGCCGCCGTGACGCAGGACCTCGGGGGCGATGAGTCCGCGCGCGTGGTCGATCAGCGCGAGGAAGTGGCAGATTCCCTGTGCGCGGGTGGTACGGGAAAAGCCGCACATGTCGCTGACGAAAACCGCGCCGCTCGTGCCGTAGCGCTGCCAGATCCGCACTTCGAGATCCTTGCGCGCTGCCGGATCGTCGGTCGCGGACAGCGCCGCAACCATGCCGCGAAACTCTTCGTTGTTGTTGTCGTGGCCGCGCATGGTGCCGTTCGCGGATGAGTCTGCCCCCGGAGCGTGACCATATCAGAAATGGGGACATTCTCCATTTCGGCCGCAGCGGTGCGGCATCCGTTCAGCGCCCGAAATGGAGAATGTCCCCATTTCAAGCCACCTCGAACAGGGCCGCCGCACCCATACCGCCGCCGATGCACATCGTGGTCACGACGCGCTTCGCGCCCAGCCGCCGGCCCGCGAGCAGCGCGTGGCCCACCAGCCGCTGCCCCGTCATGCCGTACGGGTGGCCGACCGCGATGGCGCCCCCGTCGACGTTCAGCCGGTCGTCGGGGAGCCCGAGCTTGTCCCGGCAATAGATGACCTGCACGGCGAACGCCTCGTTGAGCTCCCAGAGGTCGATGTCCTGGACCTTGAGCCCCGCCCGCGCCAGGAGCTTTGGCACTGCGTACACCGGTCCGATGCCCATCTCGTCGGGTTCGCAACCGGCGATCGCGAAGCCGCGGAACACGCCCAGGGACTTAAGCCCGCGCCGCGCCGCCTCGGCGCCGCTCATCAGGACGCAGGCTCCCGCGCCGTCGGAGAACTGGCTCGCGTTGCCCGCGGCGATCACCCCACCCGGGGTGGCGGGCCGGATGGCGGCCACCGCTTCGTACGTCGTGCCCGGCCGCAATCCCTCGTCGGCGGCGACCGTCACCTGCCGGGTGAAAAAAGCCTTGGTGTCCGGATCGACACCGGCCGTCCGCACCGTGATCGGCGCGATCTCGTCCCTGAAGTAGCCGGCTTCCTGCGCCGCACAGGCGCGCTGCTGGCTGCGGGCGCCGTAGCGATCCTGCGCCTCCCGCGGGATCGAATAGCGGCGTGCGACGACCTCGGCCGTGCGCAGCATCGGCCAGTAGAGCTCGGGCTTGCGCTCCTCGGTCTCGGGGTCGCGCAGCATGTGCTTGTTGAGCTCCTGCTGCACGCAGGAGATCGACTCGACGCCGCCCGCGACGTAGATCTCGCCTTCGCCGCACTGGATGCGCTGGGCAGCGATCGCGATGGCGTTCAGACCGGAGGAGCAGAAACGGCTCACGGTGAGCCCCGACACGCTCACCGGGCAGCCCGCGCGGTGGGCGATGATGCGCGCGATGTTGCTGCCGGTCGCGCCTTCCGGCAATGCGCAACCCATCACGACGTCCTCGACCGCGGCGGGCTCCACCCCGGCGCGCTCCAGCGCAGCGCGCACCACGTGCCCGCCGAGCGTGGCGCCGTGGCTCATGTTGAAGGCGCCGCGCCAGCTCTTCGCGAGCGGCGTACGCGCGGTCGAGACGATGACCGCATCCCGATCTCGCGCGCTCATCGGACTGCGCCCCCCGGCAGTGGATTGAAGGTGCCGCCCGCGGCCGCGAGCCGCGCGAGCAGCGGCTGCGGCGTCCAGAACGCCGGGTCGCCGTGCGAATTGGCGGCGAACTGCTGCATGCGTCGCACAACCGCATACAGCCCCACCGTATCGGCGTAGAACATCGGTCCTCCGCGGTGGATCGGAAAGCCGTAGCCCATCAGGTAGACGACGTCGATATCGGACGCGCGCTGCGCGATCCTCTCCTCGAGGGTCGCCGCGCCCTCGTTCACCAGCGCGTAGACCAGACGATCCACGATCTCGCGATCGTCGATCGTGCGTGCCGGTAGCCCGAGCGAGGTGCGGTGCTTGGCGACCAGCTCGTCGATGACCGTCGAGGGATGCGCCGTACGATCGCCGGCGTGGTAGTCGTACCAGCCGGCGCCGGTCTTCTGGCCGAAACGGCCAAGCTCGCACAGCGCGTCGGCGACCGTCGAGTACTTAATGTCCGGACGCTCCGCACGCCTGCGCTTGCGGATGTGCCAGCTGATGTCGTTCCCGGCCAGATCGCTCATCCGGAACGGGCCCATAGCGAAGCCGAACTTCTCGATCGCCGCATCGATCTGCTGCACGCTCGCGCCCTCTTCGAGCATGAACAGCGCCTGCCGCGAATACTGCTCGATCATCCGGTTGCCGATGAAGCCGTCGCACACCCCGGACACCACGGCCGTCTTGCGCAGCGTCCGGGCGAGGCTCATCACGGTGGCGAGTACGTCCTTCGCGGTCGCCGCGCCGCGCACGACCTCGAGCAGCTTCATGACGTTCGCCGGGCTGAAGAAGTGGGTCCCGACGACGTCCTGCGGGCGCTTCGTGAAGCCTGCGATGCGGTCGACGTCGAGCGTGGAGGTGTTGGTGGCGAGGATCGCGCCTGGCTTCGCCGCCGTATCGAGCGCGCGGAACACCTGCTCCTTGACGCCCAGGTCCTCGAACACCGCCTCGATCACGATGTCGCACTGCGCGAGCTCGGCATAGTCGAGCGTCGGCGCCAGCAGCGACATCCGCGCATCGAGCTTCTCCTGCGTGAGCTTGCGCTTCTTCACCTGCCCCGCGTAGGTGTCGCGGATCCGCGCGGTCCCCTTGTCGAGCGCCTCGCGGCCGACTTCGAGCAGCCGGACCGGCAACCCGGCGTTGAGAAAGTTGATCGCAATGCCGGTGCCCATGGTGCCCGCGCCGACAATGCCGGCGGATTTCACCGCACGCAGCGGGGTGCCTTCCGGAACATCGTCGATGCGCGCCGCGGCGCGCTCTGCGAAGAACAGGTGTCGCAGTGCGCGCGACTCGCGACCGGTGAAGAGCTGCGTGAACAGGCGCCGCTCTTCGGCGAGGCCTTCCTCGAAGGGCAGGGTGGCCGCGGCCGCGACCGCATCCACGGCGGCGAGCGGCGCCGGCAGGGCGGGGAACGCGGTCCTGACCGTGTTGCGCGCGAACTGCGCAAGCGCCTCGAGGTCGCGTTCGCGTACCACGCGATCGCGCACGCGCGGGTGCGCTGCCGGTTGCGCAGAGACGCCGGCCGCGAAGTCGACCGCCGCCGCGAGCAGGTCGCCTTCTGCAAGGCGGTCGATCAGGGGCGTCTTTGCCAGCAGCTGCGCCGGGAGCGGTTCGCCGCCGACGATTACGTTCAGTGCTCCCTCGACGCCGATCAGCCGCGGCAGTCGCTGCGTGCCGCCCGCTCCGGGTATCAGTCCGAGCTTGACCTCGGGTAACCCGAGCCTGGCATCCTTGTGCACGACGCGATAATTGCAGCCTAGTGCGAGCTCGAGCCCGCCGCCGAGCGCCAGCCCCGCGATCGCCGCCACCACCGGCTTGCCCGAATCCTCGAACGCCGCGATCACGTTGAGCAGCGAGGGCGCTTTGGCCTGCGCCGGTGTGCCGAACTCCTTGATATCGGCGCCTGCCGAGAAGGTGCCGTTCGCGCCGATCAGGACGATGGCCCGTGCCGCCGGGTCTGCCGCAGCGCGGTCGAGCGCCTCGACCAGTGCCTCGCGCAGCGCATGCTTGAGGCTGTTGACCGGCGGGTTCGCGAACGCCAGGACCGCGACTCCGTCGCGCAGGGAATACTCGACGTGCTTCATGGCGTGCTTCCTGCCTGCGCCAGCGGTCCGCGGCGCGCCGCCTCCACGGCAGGCGCCTCGGTCGCGGCTGCGGCGATGCGTGGGGCGGTGTGCCCGGCGATGAACCGCGCGACCTCGCCGAGCGTCTCATCCGCCTCCGGCATGAACGTGAAGAGCGGTGCCACGTGTGGCAGTGCCCGCCAGATCCGGATGCGGGCGTCGACCCCGGCCGCGACTGCCCGGTCGTGGGCGCGCACTGAATCGTCGAGCAGCATCTCGGTCGACCCCGCGTGGAACACGAGCGGCGGGAGCCCGTGCCACTCGCCGAAAAGCGGCGACAGCCAGGGATGCGACGCGGGGATGCCGGGGCAATAAAGATCCGGCAGCAGACCGAGTGCCTGGTGCGCGAACATCGGGTCGGCGCGCTCGTTGTACTCCATCGATGGACCCGACATCGTGAGGTCGGTGGAGGGCGAAAGCAACGCGCCGCAGGCCGGCAGCGGAAGCGAGGCGTCCCGGGCGCGCATCATCGTAACCAGCGCGAGGCTGCCGCCCGCGGAGTCGCCGGCGATCGCGAACGGCCGCTGCGCATAGCCGCGGTCGAGCAGCCAGCGGTAGCTCGCAAGACAGTCGTCGACGGCGGCGGGAAAGGGGTGCTCTGGCGCCAGGCGATATTCGGGCAGCAGCACGCGCAGCCCCGTCAACGCCGCCAACCGTGCCGCGAGCCGGCGGTAGGCGCCGGGGAGGTGCAGACACCAGGCACCGCCGTGCAGGTAGAGAAGCGTGCCGCGCTCGCGCAGCGCCGGCGCTCCGTGCCACGTGGCGGGTACCCCGTCGGCGTCGACCTGCTCGACCGGGTACGCCGGTGCGCCACGGGACAGACGGGTGTCCATACGCCGTACGCGCTCACGGGTCTTGTGGACATCCAGATCCGGGCGCCACCTGCGCTTGGTGGTGGCGCGCAGAAAGGCATTCGTCAGTCGCGCGCGGAGGCTCGGCATGGTGCTGAGGGCAGCGATTGTTGCAGTGCGGCATTCTGGACCGGTTCCGCCGCACCGACAATGGCAGCGACCTGCCCCTCAGGCCCCGTCAGGCCCCTTACCTCATGAGGGTCTCTTTCATTCGCACGGCCGCGATGACGCCGGACAGAAACGTCAGGGCCGCCACCAGCCAGACGGCCGCAGCCATGCCAAACCGATCGGCAGTCAGCCCCGCGAGAAGCGCACCGGCCGCGTACCCCAGGTCGCGCCACAATCGATAGACGCCTACCGAGGAAGCGCGCCAAGCCGGGTGCGCGACATCGCCGATGGCCGCGAGCAGTGTCGGATAGACCATCGCCGTGCCGAACCCCAGCAACGCGCCACCCAGGCCAAAGCCTCCGAACTCCGAGGTCGAGGCCGTGACGGCGATACCCGCCGCCTGCAGCCACATGCCCCAGACAATCAAGTCCTTGCGGCCGATGCGGTCCGAAAGCGCACCGGTGAATACCTGCATGCAGCCCCACACCGCTGGATAGATCGCGGCGAGCACGCCGATCTGCGTGAGGCTCATGCCGGCGGCGGCGAACACGAGGGGGAACAGGCCCCAGGCCGCGCCGTCATTGAGGTTGTTGACGAAGCCGGCCTGACTGACGCTGGACAGGTTGCGATCCGTCAGCGACGTGCGGCGGAAGATCTCCCTCTGCGAGAGATCACCGCTGCCGGCAGCGGGCTGATGTTGACCCAGCTCGTGCGCGACGTGGTGCCGGGACTCCCGGACCGCAACTGCCGACAACAGTAAGCCGAGCGCCACGTAGCCCACGCCGAGGTAGAACGGCTCCGGCCTGAGTCCGAATTGCGCTGCCATCCAGCCGGTCGCGAATGCGCTGCCCGCAACGGCGACGTAGCCTGCGAATTCGTTGAGTCCCATCGCCAGGCCGCGCTGCTTGGGTCCCACCAGGTCGATCTTCATGATGACGGTGGTCGACCAGGTCAGGCCCTGGCTCACGCCCAGCAGCACGTTCGCCGCGACGACCCAGTCCCATCGCGGTGCCCACATCAGAACGAACGGCACCGGGACGGCCACGAGCCACCCCGCCACGAGCACGTGTTTCCGGCCGAATCGATCGGACAGGCGACCGGCGAGATAGTTGCTCAGTGCCTTGGTGACGCCGAAGACGGCGATGAAGGACAGAATCGCGGCCCGGGCCGCGATGTGGAATTCGTCTTGCGCAATGGCGGGCAGGATGCTTCGCTCCAGGCCGACCATCGCGCCGACGAAGGCATTGACGACGACCAGCAGCGAAAACTGCGCGAGATTCTCCCGTAGCCCGAGTCGGACGACTGCCGGGTTCATCCCTCGGCCGTCAGACCAAGATTCGCCCTCACCATGACGTCCATGTTCGAGGGCCGCGGCGGGGTGTTGTGCAGCACCTTGGTGTTGACGTTCCCCACCTCGAGCACGTGGCCGTCGCGCAGCGGTTCGATCGGATAGTTGACCGCTGTTCGATTGGATTCGTGCAGGCCGTACGGTGCGCCCACCGCGTTCGCGAGCGCGCACCCGCCGGAGTAGTGGTCTGCGTGAACGTGGGTGTCCATCACCTTCGTGATGGTGACCCCTGTTTGACGTGCCGCGTCGATGAACCAGGCTTCGTCGCCCGCAACGACATCCACCGCGACCGCTTTGCCAAGCCCGGCGCAGCCGAAGAAGTAGGAGATCGAGGCATCGTCATTAGTACGCTGTCGGAAGAACACGGTTCGCTCCTGGAACGATCACCATTGTCCGCTGGTTCTGCCCCGGCCGTCGCGGCAGCTCAGGTTCGCGTTCCCCGGACCGCCCACGCCCGGGCCGTCAGCGGGATCGAGCCGTCGGATGCAGTCGGCAGATCCTTTCGCAGCCGCTCGCGCAGGCGATCCCGCTGCCGACGGGCGAGCGAGCGAACGTACGCGGGCGCATTCCCGTGTCCGCTTGCCAGACTCTCCCAGTAGTCGTTGAAGCCCCGAAAGAGTGTGACGATGTGCAGGGCCTGCACGTCGATGGCGGCGAGCCCGACAGATTCGAACAGTGCCCGCAACGGTTCCGGCCGGCAGAGCGGGTAGCGCTTGCCCTGATCGAGCGCATCCGCGTCGGGGTCGAATGACTTTGCGGCGTCCCAGAGATGACGCAGAAGCCGCATGCCGGAGGCGAAATCCCACACATACGCGGCCACTACGCCGCCGGGCCGCGTCACCCATATCTGCTCGAGCAGGCCCGCGGCCGGCGCCGGCAGCAGATTGAGCACCAGCCCCGAGACCGCGACATCCAGTCCTCGCAGCTCCTGCGGCAGCCGTTGCGCCTCCGCGACGGTGAAGTGTCGGCGGCTGTCGCCGAAGCGCTCAGCCGCGCGTTTCACATAGGCTTCCTCCGGATCGATCGCCCAGACCTCGAGCGGCGCCGTGCGACGAACGATGGCGGCCGTGAGCGCCCCCGTGCCGCATCCGACGTCGAGCCAGCGCTGTCCGGCGGGGATCGCCAGCCAGTCGATGAACTGCTCGGCGATGAGCGCGCTCCAGCGTCCCATGAACCGGTCGTAGTCGACCGCGACATCCTGCTCTTCCGCGAGCGCTGTCATTGCACACGGCCCGCCTGAGGGCTCTCCTCCCCGGATGTCTTTGCCCCTGCCACGATCTCGGCCTTCGTGGTGTTGACGATCGCAACCAGCTCACCTTGCTCGGCGACCGGAACCTGGAACTTGTCGAGACTGTTGCGGAGAGCGTCCAGCATTGCCTGCCACTCCTTTTCGGAGATGTTGAGATGCGCATGGGAGCTCTTCATGTCACGGCCTGTGTACGTGCACGGACCGCCCGTCGCCTGACAGACGAGCGCTGTCACGTGGAACTTCAGTCCCTCCTTCGGCACGCGCTGACGCGCATCGCGGATGGCCGGATTGGCATTGAGCGTGTCATCGACCAGCAGCCGCTCGATGAAATCGTCGACCACGACGGCGATGGGGTACACGCCACCCAGCCGGTCATAGAGACTGCGCTGCGGGACCGCAGCGGCCGCCGCGACGTCGGGCCGGGTCTGGGCGCCGGGCGTCTGCGGTTCTCCTGCCAGAACGACCAGTAGTACCGGCGCAGTGAGCATCAGGGCGAGCAGGCGGGCACGAGTGTTCATTTGAATACCTCCACGATCTACGGCTGAAGTCAGCTCGCAACGATCGGCGCGAGCGCCGACTGGATGCGCGCCATCTGGGCTTCGGTCGTCATTCCGGAAAGCAGCCGCACGAAATGCGGGTGCTGCACTCCGGAGCCGATGTACTGCCAGCGATATGCTCTGAGCACGCCGGCAGCGAGCGCTCGGCGTTCGTCGGCGCTGAACCGGCGGCTGGCGATGGCGGTGAAATACTCGACATCAGCCGCCGCCTGACTCTGCAGGATGCCGTCGACGCCGCCGATGAGCTCGATCAGGTCGCCCACGGCGCGATCGCGCTCCTCGGCGGTGAGTTTCGCGTCCTCGCGCAGCCACTCGAGCTCATCGAGGATCGCGTGCTGGCACTCCTCCCGCCAGTGATGCATGAACACGTCTTTCCACAGCGGCGAGATGTCCTCCTCGGCCGCGATGCTGGCGGTGTAGTGCTGCTGGGTGAAGAGCTCGATGAAGAGCGTGAGCCCGAGCACCGCCCAGCTGGACTTGGCGAGCACGAATCCGGCCACGGCGTTCGCCTCGGCTGCGGCCCGGTAGCCCGCGGGCATCACCTGCGCGATCATCTCCTCGATGCGCCTAAAGAGCTCCTGGTGTTTGAGCTCCTCGTCGCTGAAGCGAACCAGGGCCTGCAGCGCGATCTGGTTCTCGAGCCAGTGATCGCGACTGATCTCAAGCACCTTCGCGTTGATGAAGCGCTCGACCAGACCAAAGATCAGCGCATAAGTGCGACCCTGCACCTGGCTCAGGAGCCGGGCGTCGGCCGCACCGAGGAAACCGAGCTCATCGACCTTCGACAGGCCGTTCGGCAGGAACGGTTGCGACAGATCGAACCGCCGGTCGCGAATGACGTCGGCGTCGATGTCCCAGCGGACGCGCTTCGACGCGCCGATGCAGCGGACGTAGCGACCCGTATGGATCGGACCACGGACGGCGGGGTCGAGGGGTGCGGTGGCATTCATGCGGCGGTCTCACGGGATTGGGGTGATGCGATAAAGTACGCAGCTCCCGGCCCGGGGTCCCGGGACGACTCCGGGATTACCCCGGAATTTCACCGGGAGATTTCGTGGGAGCGGATAAGACCGAACGGCCATGGAGCGGAGCGTCAGCTTCGGCACATTTCGGTTCGAGCCACCGAGCGGACGGCTCTGGTCGGGGGAACAAGAGGTCCGCCTCACGCCGAAGGCGGCCGCCGTCCTGAGTGCGCTGCTCGCGCATCGCGGAGAGCCGGTTTCCAAAGAAGCGCTGTTCGCGTCCGTATGGCCGAAGACGGTGGTCAGCGACGATGCGCTCACCTCATGTATCCAGGAGCTGCGCAAGGCACTCTCCGACGATCCAAAGAAGCCGCGTTTCATCGAGACACGCCATCGGCGCGGCTACCGGTTCGTTGCCGAAGTCGCACCGAGCAGTGACCAGGCGACGACAGCTGCGTCCACGCCGCCGACGGGCGGCAAGCCCGCCATTGCCGTGCTGCCGTTCGACAACATCAGCGGGGATGCGGACCAGGAGTACTTCTCCGACGGCATCACGGAAGACATCATCACGGCGCTGTCGAGACACCGCTCCCTGCTCGTCATCGCACGTGGTTCCACCTTCGCGTTCAAGGGGCAGGGTGTCGACGTGCGTCAGGTCGGCCTGCAGCTCGGCGCCGATTATGTGGTCGAGGGCAGCGTCGGCAAGGTGGGGCGATCGGTGCGGATCACGGCACGGCTCGTCGAGACGGAGGCGGGCAGATGCGTGTGGGCGGAGCGCTACGACCGCGATCTCGACGACATCTTCGACGTGCAGGACGAGATCGTTGCAACCATCGCCGCGCGCATTGAGCCGGAGGTGGGCAGCGCCGAGCGGACGAGAGTGGAGCGCAAGTCGCGTGAGGTCCTGCGGGCCTGGGACTTCTTTCACCTTGCAATGAAGTCCCTTTACAAGTCGACACCGCAGGACAATATCGAGGCGCAGCGGCTGTTTCGTCGCGCCATCGAGCTCGACCCGGAGCTGGCCCAGGCCTACGCCTGGCTGTCGTACGCGATGGTGCTCGCGATGGTGTACTTCGACGCGCGTCCCGACCAGCAGAGTCTCGATGAGGCCGTAGCGATCGCGGAGAAGGCCGTCGAGCTGGATGAACGGGATGCGCTGGCGCACTTTGCGTGCGGCCGCGCCCTGCTGGCGCGCAAATCGTACCGGGATTCCCTCGCGGAGCTCGAGTCCGCGCTCGAGCTCAATCCGAATCTGGCGGTCGTGTACTGCGGTCTCGGCGATTCGCTCGCCTACGAGGGCCGCTTCGCCGAGGCGATTCCATACTTCGAGAAGGCAATCGACCTCAGCCCGTACGATCCGCAGCGCTGGGCGTTCTACTCGTACCGGGCGCTTGCGCACCTGCTGGCCGGCGAGTTCGATCAGGCCCTCGTGTGGTCAGAGCGAGCGACCCGTGTGCCGAACTGTCACTACTGGCCGTACGCCCATCGCGTAGCGGCGCTCGGACACCTGGAGCGTCCGGCCGAGCTGCCCGGCGCTCTGGCCGATCTGCGGCGTCTGAAGCCGAACTTCTCGTGTGCGTTCGCGCGGGAGCGACTCTTCTATGTCAAGAACCCTGAACACCTGGAGCGCTATCTCGAAGGGCTGCGCAAGGCTGGCGTCACCTGATCGCGGTTCATGCCCGAACGCCTGCGTGCGTTAGAATCCGCCGCCCCCCGCGGGCCCGTCTGCGCCGCGCTCACGGAGCCGCCACTGTCATTCGAGGAATACGGCTCGTACGACGCTCTCGGCCTGGCGGCGCTGGTTCGCCAGGGCCAGGTGAGCGCGGATGAGCTGCTGGACGAGGCGCTGGCGCGAAGCGCTGCCGTCAACCCGCGGATCAACGCCGTGGTGCACGGGATGGAGCGCGCGGCCCGTGCGGCAATCGCGGCTGGACTGCCGGACGGGCCGTTCCGCGGCGTGCCGTTTCTGGTCAAGGATCTGCTCATGGCGTGCGCGGGCGAGCCGCTGCGCACCGGCTCGCGGTTGCTCCGTGACTACGTTGCGCCGCGCGACGAGGAGCTCGTCACACGTTATCGCACCGCCGGTCTGGTGATCTTCGGCAAGACCAACACACCCGAGTTCGGGATGGCCAACGTCACCGAGCCGGAGCTGTTCGGCCCGACGCGTAATCCGTGGAATCCGGACCGGACCCCGGGTGGCTCCTCGGGCGGCTCCGCAGCGGCCGTGGCGGCCGGGATCGTTCCGGCGGCGGGCGCCAACGACGGTGGCGGATCGATTCGCACGCCGGCGTCGAACTGCGGGCTGGTGGGCCTGAAGCCGAGCCGCGGACGCAACCCCTCGGGTCCGCAGGCGCCCGAGGCGTGGTGGGGCTTCGTCGCGGAGCACGCGGTGACCCGCACCGTGCGCGACAGCGCCGCGCTGCTCGATGCCGCCCGGGGGCCGTACCCGGGGCAGCTGTCACGACTGCCGCCGCCCGCGCGTCCCTATATCGAGGAGACGAGCCGCGAGCCGGGGCGGCTGCGCATCGCGTTCAGCCTCGATCGCGGGCTGGGCGCCGGCCTGCATCCCGAGAATCAGCGTGCCCTCGCAAACGCGACCGCGATGCTGGCCAGCGAGGGGCACACGCTGGAGGAGGTTCACCTGCCGGTCGAGGCCGAGCTCTTCATCGGTCACTATGCGACGCTGGTGGCGGCGGAGGCGGCGGCCACGATCCGCCTGGCGGAACGTCTGGTCGGCCGGCGGGCGACGGCGGCGGACCTCGAGCTGCCGACGCGGCTTCTGGCCCGCATGGGCGACGCGCTCTCCGGGGGCGACACGGCCGACGCGTACTACTGGATGCAGGGCTTCGCGCGGGCGTGGCTTGCCTGGAGCGATCGGTTCGACGTGCTGCTCACGCCCACGGTGGGAGTGCCGCCGTTGCCGGTGGGCGCATACCGGCTCCGCGCCGCGCAGCGGCGGGCGCTGCGGTTGCTGCTGAAGATGCCGGGTCGCGTGCTGCTCGGGCAGCGTCCGAGGATCGTCGACGCCTTCCGGCCGATGTTCGATGCTGCTCCGTACACGATGTTCGCGAACGTCACCGGACAGCCTTCCATCTCGCTGCCGCTGCACTGGACCGGGGACCGGTTGCCGATGGGACTTCTCTTCACAGCGCGCCCCGGCGACGAGGCGACGCTGTTCCGCCTCTCGGCCCAGCTCGAGCAGTGCATGCCATGGGCCGCGCGCCGCGCACCCCTGCCGCTGGCCTGACACACAGCCGCTATACAATTCTGCATCCGGTCCCGTAACCGTTGCGTACCTTTGTCATGCCGGTGAGCGCGAGCTTTGTCGAGTACGTGCGCGAACAGCTCTCCGGTCTGGGCGCGGTGACGAGCCGACGCATGTTTGGCGGCGTGGGCCTGTATTGCGCCGGACGATTCTTCGGGCTGATCGACGATGACACGCTTTATTTCAAGGTCGATGACCGCAATCGTCCCGATTACCTCGTGCGCGGCATGGCCCCCTTTCGGCCGTATCGCGACCGACCCGAGGTGTCGATGACCTACTTTCAGGTGCCGGTCGAGGTCATCGAGGACGCCGAGCTGCTGGCGCAATGGGCCCGCGCCGGCGTGCGGGCGGCGGTCGACTCGCCCGCCGCCGGGCAGCGTCGCGCGAAGCGGAAACCGCACCATGGCTGAGCGATCGCCGCGCGTGTGGCTGCGCGAGCCGTTGCTGCACTTTCTGGTGATCGGCGCAGCGCTGTTCGCTCTGTACCGGCTCGTGGGCGAGCGCGATACCGCGCCGGGCGCGATCATCATCAGCGAGGCGCAGGTCGAGGCGTTGGCACAGAGCTTCGCGCGGACCTGGATGCGGCCGCCGACCGCCGCCGAAGTACGCGGGCTCGTCGACGACTACGTCAAGGAGGAGATCTACTACCGCGAGGCGATCGCGCTCGGTCTCGACCAGGATGACACGGTGATCCGCCGCAGGCTGCGGCAGAAGATGGAGTTCATTTCGGACGATGTCGCCGCCGCGCGCGAGCCCACGGAGGCCGATCTCGCGGAGTTTCTCAGGTCCAATGCCGAGAGCTTCGCGGATCCGCCGGCGCTCAGTTTCCGGCAGGTGTTCTTCAGCAGCGACCGGCGCGGCGCGAGCGCCGTGAGCGATGCGCGGCAGGGGCTGGCCCGTCTCGCTGCTGTGCCCTCTGAGGCGGTTCCGGCCGGCGATCCGACGCTCCTGCCGGCGCAGATGTCGGGTGCGTCGTCGCGCGACGTCGCCAACGTGTTCGGCGAGGCCTTCGCCGCCGAGCTCGAGGGCGCGCCGCTCGAGCGCTGGGTCGGGCCGTTCGAGTCGCCCTTCGGCGCGCACCTGGTGTGGCTCTCGGCGCGTACGCCCGGGCGGGTGCCACCGCTCGCCGAGATCCGGCCGGCGGTCGTGCGCGAGTGGCAGGCCGTCCAGCAGCGCAACGGCAACGACGCGCTCTACGAAGCGCTGCGCCGCAAGTACGAAGTGCGCATCGAAGGCGAGATCGGGGAGCTGCTGCGCCGGCAGGCTCGCGGCCCCGAGCCGGGCGCGGACGACGGACAGACCTGAATGTCGCCGTGGCCGGGAAGCCCAGCGCGGTCGCTGCTTTCGCGAGCGGCGCGGCCGGGCTTGCCGCTTGTCGTGCTGCTCGCCCTGGGGCTGCTGCCCCTGACGCTCGCCGCACACGAGGTGCGGCCCGCGTATCTGGCGATCAACGAAGTCGAGCCGGACGGCTACGACGTGCTCTGGAAAGTGCCCGCGCGGGGCGAGGCGCGGCTCGCACTCTATGCACGGCTGCCTGCAGCGTGCACGGGCGCAACCGATGCCGGCGCGTTCGTCGGCGGCGCCTTCATCACGCGCTGGCGTGCCCGATGCCCGGACGGTCTCGTCGGCGGGCGCATCTCGATCGACGGGTTGGCAGGGACGCGTACCGATGTGCTGGTGCGCATCTCGCATCTGGCAGGCACCACGCAGACGGCGCGGCTGACGCCCGAAACGCCCTACGTCGATGTCGTCGCGAGCCCGACCCGGCTGGACGTGGCGCGCTCCTACCTGGTGCTCGGCATCGAGCACATCGTCCTCGGCATCGATCACCTGCTGTTCGTGCTCGGTCTGCTGCTGCTGGTCGGGAACGCAAAGCGGCTCGTCGTTACGGTCACGGCATTCACGCTCGCACACAGCATCACGCTCGCCGCAGCGACGCTCGGTCTCGTGCACGTGCCACAGGCACCCGTCGAGGCGGCGATCGCCCTCTCGGTGATGTTCGTCGCGGCCGAGATCCTGCGGGCGCGGCAGCACCGGTCGAGCCCCGCGGCTCGCGCGCCGTGGGTCGTGGCATTCGCGTTCGGGCTGCTGCATGGGCTCGGCTTCGCAGGAGCGTTGCGCGAGGTCGGTTTGCCGCAGACCGACATTCCCGTGGCGCTGCTGTTCTTCAACGTCGGCGTGGAAGTTGGCCAGCTGGCCTTCATTGCGGTGGTCGTGGCCGCTCTCGCGCTCATCGCGCGCCTGGCAGCGCCACGCCGCGATGAGAGCCGGTTCATGCGCGCCGAGCAACTGGTGCGCGCGCCGCTCGCCTACCTGATCGGCTGCACGGCAGCGTACTGGACGATCGAGCGGACCGTCGGCTTCTTCTGACCGGTGTCGGTGATGCGCCGCCAGGGACATCTTTCCCAGGCGAATCACGTTAGTATCGCGCGCATCGTCGCCATGAAATTCCCGAGGAGCGGCCGATGAATCCGACTAGCCTTGCCCGTCGGCGCAGTTGCGCATGCATATCCCCGATCGCCGCGGCGCTCGCCCTTCTTGGCAGCGGCGACTCGCTCGCCGCCTCGCCCGATCTCGATGCGATCCGGCAGCAGGTGGTTGCGCAGCACGATGCATCCGTCGAGCGGCTCCGGGACTGGATCGCGCTGCCCTCGATTGCGGCCGAAGACCTCAATTCGCGCGAGGGCGCCGAATACATGGCGCGGCTGGCGCGCGACGCGGGCTTCCAGAAGGTGGAGATCGTCGAGACCGACGGCAAGCCGGGCGTGTTTGCCGTGCTCGACGCCGGTGCTGCGAAGACCGTCGGCCTGTACTTCATGTACGACGTCAAGCAGTTCGATCCATCGGAATGGAGCTCGCCGCCGCTGGAGGCGCGCCTGGTGGACAAGCCCGACGTCGGCAAAGCGATGGTCGGCCGCGGCGCGGTCAACCAGAAGGGGCCGGAGTCGGCGCTGCTGGCTGCGTTGCACGCGATCCGCGCGGCGAAGCAGACGATGCCGGTCAACCTGGTACTGGTCGCGGAAGGCGAGGAGGAGATCGGTTCGCCGCACATCGGCCAACTGGTGCTGCGCCCGGAGGTGCAGGCGGCACTGGCCAGCACTGTCGGCGTTTTCATGCCCTCGGCGTCGCAGGACCTCGACGGAGTGATCACGGTCAGCCTGGGCGCGAAGGGCGTGGTCGAGCTCGAACTGGTCGCAAGCGGCGAGAAGTGGGGGCGGGGTCCTGGCAAGGATATTCACTCCTCGCTCAAGGCCATGGTCGACAGTCCCGCATGGCGGCTGGTCAAGGCGCTCGACACCCTGGTCTCCGAAGACGGCAATACCGTCACCATCGACGGCTATCCAAAGGCGCCGCCGATCAGCGCCGAGGAGAAGGCGATGGTCGCGGCGGCGGCCGCGAAGCGCAGCGAAGCCAAGGCGAAGCAGCAGTACAACGTGCAGCACTGGATCGATGATCTGCCGTGGGCGCAGGCCAACGAGCGACTGGTATCGCAGCCGACCGTCAACATCCAGGGCCTGGTCGGCGGCTACACCGGTCCGGGTGGCAAGACCGTGTTGCCGCATCGCGCCGTCGCGAAAGTCGACCTGCGACTGGTGCCCGGCATGACCAGGGACGCCGCAGTAGCGGCACTAAAGGCGCACCTGGCCAAGCGTGGCTACGGCGACATCGAGGTGAACGTCAGTGGCGGCTACGACCCCACCAGCACCGATGTGAACTCGCGGATGATCCAGGCGCAGCTCGCCGTGCTGCGGCGCAACCGCCTCGACCCGGTGCTGTGGCCGCGCAGCGCAGGCTCCTATCCCGGATTCGTGTTCACCGGCGCGCCGCTCAGCCTGCCCTCGGCGCATTTCGGGCTCGGTCATGGCAGCGGCGCGCACGCACCGGACGAGTACTACGTCATCGAGTCGTCCAATCCCGCAGTGCAGGGCTACGACGGCGCGGTGATGTCGTTCGTGGAGTACCTGTACGAGCTGGCGGAGTAGTCGTCCAGGCGGAGCGTGTGATGCTGTGTGAGCAGGGCGCTGGCTGCTTGGATCAGCCAGATGAGACGCTGAGCAGACCCGCGGCGCGTCCGACCGAGATGTCGGCGGGATAAGGACCCGCCCCTATCCGGATCTGGCCCGCCTGGGTATCGAGCATCTGCCGTAACTGACGCTCGACCTCGACCGACTCATTGACAATCGGCCGGACCAGCGCGAGCAGGCGTTGCCCGATATCGGTGGGGACTACGCGCGCGCGGCTCCGGTCGAACAGCCGTGCTCCGACTGCGACTTCGAGCGCCTGGATGCTGCGCGAGAGCGCCGGTTGCGTGATGTTGAGCTGACGAGCCGCGCGGGCGTAGTTGCGTTGCTCGCCCAGGGCGAGCAGATGACGCATCGTACGGATTTCGAGTCCCATGCACTGAGATTGTCAATCTGCGACTCAGAATGCATTGGACGTATCGGAGCGACTCTCGTAGTCTCCGCACCCTGCCACCCGTCGGGACGAGAGCTGCGCCAAAGGTCCGGTTCCCCGGGACAGCGTGCACGCCGGAAATGATGGACGGGATGGGAGGGACGCAATCGACCCTCGCTCCACCGCAACTATCCGTCGACCTTGCTGCCCAGCTCTAGGGCAAGCCCGACGTCGCCAGCTCGTTGACCAAGCTGCCGATTTACCGCAGGGAGAACTCAATGAAGAAGCACGCGTTACTGCTACCGGCCCTACTCGGGTCACTCGTCATCAGTCCCAGCCCGGCTCTCGCTCAGTCGAAGCCGAACATCCTCATCATCTGGGGCGACGACGTCGGCTACTGGAACGTCAGCGCCTACAACCAGGGCATGATGGGCTACAAGACGCCGAACATCGACCGCATCGCGCGCGAAGGCGCACTATTCACCGACTGGTATGGCCAGCAGAGCTGTACCGCTGGGCGCGCGGCGTTCCTCACCGGCCAGACGCCCTTCCGCACCGGCCTTCTCAAGGTCGGACTGCCCGGCGCGAAGGAGGGGCTTCAAGCCCGCGACGTGACCATCGCCCAGCTCCTCAAGGCGCAGGGTTACAGGACCGGCCAGTTCGGCAAGAATCACCTCGGCGACCTTGACGAACACCTGCCGACGGTGCACGGCTTCGACGAGTTCTACGGCTCGCTCTATCATCTCAACGCCGAGCAGGAGCCGGAGCATCCCGATTACTTCAAGGACCCCGAGCTGCGGAAGAAATACGCTACGCGCGGCGTGCTCCATTCGTGGGCAAATCCGGACGGCACGCAGAAGATCGAGCTGACTGGCCCGCTCAACATCGAGCGCATGAAGACGGTAGACGAGGAGTTCACCCGCGAGGCGATGCGGTTCATGGAAGAGGCGAAGAACGCCGACCAACCGTTCTTCGTGTGGTGGAACTCGACCCGGATGCACGTCTTCACGCATCTCAAGAAGGAGTCTGAAGGCAGGACCGGCCTGGGCGTTTATCCCGACGGCATGGTCGAGCATGACGAGATGGTCGGCCAGCTCCTCGACAAGCTGAAGGAACTGGGTCTCGAACAGAACACGATCGTCATGTACTCGACCGACAACGGCGCGGAGAAGTTTACCTGGCCTGACGGCGGCCAGTCGCCGTTCCGCGGCGAGAAGAACACCAACTGGGAAGGCGGCTACCGTGTGCCGACGGCGATCCGCTGGCCCGGCGTCATCAAGACCGGCAGCGTGCTCAACGACATCTTCGCCCACGAGGACATGTTGCCGACGCTGCTGGCCGCCGCGGGCGTGCCGGATGCCAAGGCGCAGTTGCTGAACGGCATGAAGGTCGGGGGCAAGACGTTCAAGGTCCATCTCGACGGCTACGACATCACCGACGCCCTCGCCGGCAAATCGCCGAGCCCTCGCGCGGAGTTCTTCTACTTCAATGACGAAGCGTCGCTCGTCGGGCTGCGCTACAACCAATACAAAGTCGTCTTCGCCGAGCAGAGGGGGCATGGGGCCGAGGTCTGGCGTGAGCCGTTCGTGCCGCTGCGCGCGCCCAAGCTCTTCAACCTGCGTTCCGATCCCTTCGAGACCGCAGACCACGAAGCGATGGACTACGAACATTGGTGGGTCGACCACATGTTCGTGTTCGTGCCGGCACAGCAATACGTCGGGAAGTTCCTGACCACGTTCAAGGAGTTCCCACCGAGCCAGAAGTCCGGCAGCTTCTCGATCGACCAGGCGTTGGAAACCCTTCAGAGCGCGCCCAAGGGCGGCAACTGACGCGATGAATACCACCGGCTGCACCCGTCTCTTGCGGCGGGTGCGAACGACGGTCCGACGAAGCAGTCCATTGTTGAATTCGTTGCCGGCGTCACCAGGCACGGTACGCCGGATTTCGTACCTTCCGCAGATCGCGTCGCGGTGTTCGACAACGACGGGACGTGATTAGAAAGATCTGTTTCCGGATGCGATAACTTGGCGGGAGCGGTGTCATACGGCACCGCCCCGCCAATCTCACTGCACCGTCTGCGCTAGGCTGCCTTCCCGGCTGCAAGTGCGTGCACGTCGGCCGCCCTGAGTGCCCGGCCACCGATCGCCCAGTCGCCACCTTCGAACTCCTGGATGCGCACCCAGGTGACGGGGCGCATGTTTTCGCCTTCGACCTCGATCATCGCCGCGGTGACCTTGGCGATGAGCTCCTGCTTCTGCTTCGGGCTGAACACGTCCTTGATCACATCGATCGTAACGAGAGGCATGTGAATCTCCTTTGGTCGTCGCGACGGAACCGTTCCGCCGCTCGTGACGCGCTTTGTACGCGCGGCGTGCCGCCGATACTTGCAGACGGCCTGGAGATTTCGTGGAGATTTGTCGGAGGCCGGACGGCGCGGCATCATGTCCCTCATGCTCTACCGGTTCGGCCATTTCGAGCTGGATACGACCAAGGTCGAGCTGCGTTCCGGCGGCGCTCCCGTGGCGGCAGAGCCGCAGGTATTCGCGCTGCTCGCGCTGCTGGTAGAGAACCGCCATCGCCTCGTGTCGAAGGACGAGATCGTCGAGAAGGTCTGGGACGGTCGGGTCGTATCGGACGCGGCGATCGCGAGCCGGATCAAGTCGGCGCGGCAGGCGATTGGTGATGATGGCAAGGCCCAACGCTGCATCAAGACGATCCACCGGCAGGGCTTTCGCTTCGTGGCAGAGGTGAGGGCGGCGCAGGATGTGCAGATCGCAGAGACACCGCCCGCGCGGCCCGTCGACCAGCTCTGGCGTCCGTCGATCGCCGTTCTGCCGTTTCGCCTGATCGGCGACGCCGGGCCGTACGGAGCGTTTGCGGAGGCTCTGCCGCATGACCTCATTGCCGAGCTATCGCGACTGCGGTGGTTGTTCGTCACGGCGCGTGGCTCGTCATTTCGCCTGCGCGCGTCGGATGCCGACATGGGCGAGATCGGCCGGTTGCTCGGCGTGCGGTATTGCCTGCGAGGTTCCGTCGAGATCGCGGGCAGGGATCTCGTCGTCATGGTCGAGCTGGTCGACACGCGAGACCAGGGCCTCGTCTGGGCAGAGCGCTTTGCCTCATCGGTTGACGATGTGCATCGGGTTCGTACGGAGATCAGCGTCAGCGTGCTGACTGCGCTGGAGATCCGTATCCCTATCCACGAGGCGCAGCTCGCGCGCCTCACGGTGACCGAGGATCTCGACGCGTGGTCGGCCTATCACCTCGGTCTGCAGCACATGTACCACTTCAATCGCAAGGACAATGCGGCAGCCACCGCGCTGTTCGAGCAGGCCGTGGCCCGCGATCCGGGGTTCGCGCGCGCACATGCAGGGCTGTCCTTCGTGCACTTCCAGACGGCTTTCCTGCGTCACAGTGATGATCTGGCGGGCGAGACCGCGCTTGCCCGGCGTTTCGCCGAGCGGGGCCTCGAGCTCGACCCCGTCGACCCGTTCGTCAACTTCACGATGGGACGCAGCTTCTGGCTCGAAGGCGATCTCGACAGCAGCCTCGCGTGGCTGGATCGAGCCTGCGCGATCAGCCCGAACTACGCTCAGGGCATCTACGCGCGCGGCTGGACCGAAACGCTCGCAGGGCTCGGACTCGATGGTCGCCGCGACGTCGATCTCGCGATGCGGCTCAGCCCTCTGGACCCGCTCTACTATGGGATGCTCGGGACCCGCGCCTTCAGCCACATGGCGATGGGCGAGGACGCCGAAGCAGCGGCGTGGGCGGAGCGGGCGGCGCGCTCACCCGGCGCCCACGTGCTGATCGCGATGATCGCGGTCGCGGCGCATGCGATGTGCGGCGACGAGACTCGCGCGGCCGCGTGGGTGGCCAACGTGCGGGCGCGCAATTCGTCGCTCACCAGGGAGGATTTCTTCCGCTCCTTTCCGATGAAGTCCGCTGCGATGCGAACACGCGTATCGAGCGCCCTTGCGAGCTGCGGGTTTTCGTAAGACCGGTCCGGTCCTGTCTCGGCCGGATACAATGGTTTCGCCGATCCGGAGAATCAGAACTGCCGGGACTCGCTGGGGGGAATCGCCAAGCATGGCCAGGAGCACTCACCGCGCGACTCGCGCCGCGCTGGCGGCAGCGGCCGCGATCTGGCTCGCGAGCTGCCACTCCGTGGGCCCCACCACGATCGCGCGCGACCGCTTCGACTACAGCACCGCGATCGGCGACTCGTGGAAGCGCCAGACGCTGCTCAACATCGTACGGCTGCGCTATGCCGATCCGCCGATCTTCGTCGACGTGGGCCAGGTCGTGGCCGGGTACTCGCTGGAGACTGCGGTCAGCGTCGGGGGCATCGTCTCGTCCGCCGACGCCGTACAGGGAAACAGCGGGAGCCTGGGCGCGCAGGGCCGGTTCACGGACCGCCCAACCATTACCTACACGCCGCTGACCGGCAACCGGTTCATCCAGAACATCGCCACGCCGATTACGCCGGTGGCGATCTTCGAGGCGCTCGAATCGGGCTTCCCGGCGCACGCGATGCTCATGATCGGCGTGAGCTCGATCAACGGCCTTCACAACGCCGAATTCGATCTCGACGGCAGCTCGGCGGCCGATCCGCGCTTCATCGAGGTCGCGCAGCTGCTGCACGAGGCGCAGAAGCGCGGCATGTTCGGCATCCGCGTCCGCACCGAGCCGTCGGGCGGGCGCACGATGGTGGTCACGCTGCGCCATCCCCGGCCGTCGGACGAGATGCGCGCAGCGGCGCTCCGGGCACGCGAGCTGCTCGGACTCGACCCCGATGCAACGGAGTTCGAGCTGGTGGGCGGCGAGTTCGCAACCAATCCGCAGCAGATCGCGGTGCGCGGCCGTTCGCTGCTTCGCGTGCTGCAGCTCATGGCGCTGTTCGTCGACGTCCCGGAGGAGGACGTCGCGCAGGGTCGCGCCACGGCCGGCCTGCCGCCGGGCACACCGGGCCCCGGATTCCATGTCAAGGTCGCCGAGGACGAGCCCGAGGATGCGTTCGTCGCCGTGAACTACCGGGGGCGCTACTACTACGTCGACGATCGCGACCTGCGCTCCAAGCGCGCGCTGTCGTTCATCATGGTTCTGTTCTCGATGGCCGACCGCTCGGAGGAAGCCGCGAAGCCCGTGCTCACGATCCCGGCGCAGTGACGGTGTGGTCGCTGCGGCGAGGTCGCGGCTGTCGTGAGAAACTGAGATCCATGCTCTTCGCGCTGCGCATGATGGGATACCGGTTCCTGAAGATCTTCATGGAGCCGGTCGTGAAGCTGGTTCCGCAGCCGCGCCCCGTGGTGTTCGTGGGCCCCGACGCCGCGCTGCGACTGTGCCGGATGATCGGCGAGTTCGGCTTCCGGCGGATTCTCATCGTGACCGACGCCGTGCTCGTCAGGCTGGGTGTCGTCGCGCCGATCGACGCCGAGCTCGCTGCGCGTGGGATCGACGTGCGGACTTTCGACGGCATCCTGCCGGATCCGACCTACCCGGTGGTGCGCCAGGGACATCAAGCCGCGATCGCGCACAGGGCCGAGGCGATCCTGGCGGTCGGCGGCGGCTCGTCGATCGATGCGGCGAAAGTGATCGCCGCGATGGTCACCTCGCGCAAGGCGCCCGAGAAACTGCTCGGCTTCTTCCGGCTGTCGAAACCGATGCTGCCGCTCTTCGTCGTGCCGACCACGGCGGGCACGGGCTCGGAAGTCACCGTCGCCGCGGTGCTCACCGACCCGGTGCGGCACGAGAAGGCGGCGGTGGTCGATCCGCGGATCGTTCCCGCCGCCGCGGCCCTCGACGCGAAGCTCATGCAGGGCATGCCGCCGCACATCACCGCGGCGACGGGGATGGACGCGCTCACGCATGCCGTCGAGGCCTATCTCAACGTCTGGCCGACCGCCGAGACGGCGTTTCATGCGGTGTCGGCCGTGCGGCTCGTGTTTGCCAACCTGCCTCGCGCGTACTCGAACGGCGCCGATCTCGAGGCACGCGAGGCGATGGCGCTCGCATCCTTCTTCGGCGGCCTAGCGTTCACGAGGGCTTACGTCGGTTACGTGCACGCGTTCTCGCACAAGATCGGCGGCACCTATGGCGTGCCGCACGGCCTTGCGAACGCGATTACGCTGCCCTACGTGCTCGACTTCATCAAGGATGCAGCGTATGCGGAGGCGCGGCTCGCCGAGCTCGCACTGGCCATCGGCGCCGGCCAGGCGGAGGAGTCGCGCGCGGCCCTCGCACAACGCTTCGTTGATCGCGTGCGCGCGCTCACCAGTGAGCTCGGCATTCCGGAGAAGATGACGCAACTGCGCAGTGACGACATCCCCGCCATCGCTCGCGCCGCCATGATCGAGGCGAACCGCGACTATCCCGTGCCCAAGCGGATGAAGCTCGACGAGGCCGAGGCGTTGCTGAGGAGGATGTGCGCTGCGGCCTGAGTCGCGCGCCTCCCGCGACGCCGCGCCCGCCGGTCGTCGTCGGGACCGGCTTGCGGTCGAGGCAGGGAACGGGAATAGAATGCGCAGCTGCTGCGCAGAGACGCTCGTCGCGGGACGGTCCTGCGCAACGGTCATCAACAGAAAAATCCTGGATCGATCCAGCATCACTTCGGGGATCCGCAACATGGAACACCTCGCCAGAGTACTGACGCCGCTGACCCTTGCCGCGCTGGTCGCTGCGCCGCCGGCGGGGGCGCAGGAAGAGCCGGCGCCGGCTCCGGAGCGCCGCGCGTATTACGGCGCGATCCACGTCCACACCGGCTACTCCTTCGACGCTTTCACCAACGGCACGGTGACGACCCCGGCGAAGGCGTACGAGTGGGCGCAGGGCAAGACGATCGAAGGTGACAAGCACGGCGCAAAGTTCACGATCCGGCGACCGCTCGATTTCTACGCGGTCTCCGACCACGCCGAGTTCATGGGAGTTTTCAACCAGATGAGCGACCCCGCGAGCCCACTGAGCAAGCTCGAGGTCGCCAAGGGCGTCACCTCGAGCGACCCGAATGTAGCGCTGCAGACCTTCGCGCAGATCCTGCGCGACATGAGCGCCGGCAAAGTCGATCCGCGGCTCAACGACCCGAAGATCAACCGCGCCGTCTGGCAGGAGATCGTGAGGACCGCCGACCAGCACTATCAGCCCGGCAGGTTCACGACGTTCCCGGCGTTCGAGTGGACCTCGAACCCGAACAAACGGAACCTGCATCGCGTCGTACTGTTCCGGGATTCGAAAGCGGTGCCCGATCTCGTCATTTCCGCATTCGACTCCGAGAAGCCCGAGGACCTCTGGACGTGGATGGAGCTGCAGCGCAGCAAGGGGTCGACGCTGCTCGCCGTGCCGCACAATGCCAACGCCAGCGACGGCCTCATGTTTGCCGCCGCCGACTCCTACGGCAAACCCTTCGACGAGACCTACATTCGCAATCGGGTGCGAAACGAGCCGCTGTACGAGATCACGCAGATCAAGGGCACCTCGGAAACGCACCCCGACCTGTCGCCGAACGACGAGTTCGCCGGCTTCGAGCAGTGGGATTACACGCTCTCGGCGGACGCGGAGCGCCCCACGCAACGGGCCGGGAGCTTCGCACGGCGTGCGCTGCTCGACGGGCTCCTGCTCGAGGCACAGGGCAAGGGCAACCCGTACAAGTTCGGCTTCATCGGCGACTCGGACACGCACAACGCCGCGGCGAGCCACGAGGAATTCAACTACACGGGCAAGTTCGCCAACGAGGCGAACCGGGAGCACCGGATGAAAGGGCTCGAGGGGCAACCGCCGGGGCAGGCGCAGCAGGTCCGCGAGTTCAGCTCCGGAGGGCTCGCCGGAGTGTGGGCCGAGTCGAACACGCGCGAGGCGATCTTCGACGCGATGATGCGCAAGGAGACCTTCGGCACCACCGGCCCCCACCTCACGATCCGCTTCTTCGGCGGCTGGGAGTTCGGGTCCGCGGACGCGAATAGCGCCGACTTCGTCCGACGCGGCTACTCCCGCGGCGTCGCGATGGGCGGCGAGCTCGGTGCGGCGGCGGCCAGGAAGGCTCCGACGTTCCTGATCTGGGCCATGAAGGATCCGGACAGCGGCAATCTCGACCGCATCCAGGTCGTCAAGGGCTGGATCGATGCCGAGGGCGCGAAGCGGGAGAAGGTCTACGACGTCGCCTGGAGCGGCGACCGCCGCATCGGTGCCAACGGCAAGCTGCCAGCCGTCGGCAGCACCGTCGATGCCACAAAGGCAACCTACGACAACAGCATCGGCTCCGCGGAGCTCTCGGCCGCCTGGGCGGATCCGGAGTTCGATCCGGCGCTGCACGCCTTCTACTATGCGCGCGTGATCGAGATTCCCACGCCGCGCTGGAGCACGCGCGATGCGGTCGCTCTCGGCATCGAGATTCCGAAGGGACTCCCGGCGACGATTCAGGAGCGCGGCTGGAGCTCGCCGATCTGGTATGCGCCGCCGGCGCCCACCCAGTAAGCGGCGACCTCACCTGTCGCGGCGACGCACGCCGACCACCAGCGCGATGCCGCCCAGCGTCAGCACCGAGGCCAGGGCCAGGCGCAATGTGACCGGCTCCGCAAGCAGGACCGCGCCCCCGAGCGCGGCGATGACCGGCACAGACAGCTGCACGGTCGCCGCGCGGGCCGCCGTCAGGTGCTTGAGCGCGGCATACCAGACCACGTAGCCGAGACCGGAGGTCACGGCGCCCGAGATTACCGCCAGCAGCAGTCCCTGCCATGTGCCGTGAAACCCCCGCAGCGCCAGGACGCTCACGACGGCGACCACCGGCACGGACCCGATGAAATTCAGCGCCGTCGCGCGCAGGGGATGCGCGTTGCCGCGACCCAGC
>JBQGDL010000118.1:0-39286 GCA_052039045.1 Steroidobacteraceae bacterium | reverse complement strand
CAAACCCGACCCTCGCGCCTATCAGGTGGCGGTCGACGGTCTGGGGCTCGCGCGGGAGGAAGTGCTGTTCGTGGCATTTGCCGGCTGGGATGCGGCCGGCGCGAAGTCGTTCGGGTTTCCGACGTTCTGGGTCAATCGGCTGAACGTCCCGGAGGAAGAGCTGGGGGTTCATCCGGACGGGATCGGGCGTGACCTCGCCGACCTCGTGAGGTTCGTGGCGGCCGCCGGCTGAGTCGCCGGATCGGCACTCCGTGCCGCACTGCCGAAGTCGACTCACGGCGCGACGCGCAGGCCGGACACTGGTCGTGCACTACATGCTGCGCCGGTACTGCCCGCCCACCTGGTAGAGCGCGTGCGAGATGCTGCCGAGGGAGGCCGACTTCACGGTCTCCATCAGCTCCCCGAACACGTTGCCGCCGCTCGCCGCCGCCTGCTGCAGGCGACGCAATGCATCGGGCCGCCGCTGCGCGTTGCGCTCGAGAAACGCACGGACGTTCGCCACCTGATCCCGCTTCTCCTCCTCGGTGGAGCGGATGAGCTCGGCGCCGCGCAGCTCCTCCGTGCCGTGGTGCGCACCGAGGAAGGTGTTAACGCCGATGATCGGCAGCGACCCGTCGTGTTTGCGCGTCTCGTAATACAGGCTCTCTTCCTGGATGCGGCTGCGCTGATACATCGTCTCCATCGCTCCGAGCACCCCGCCGCGTTCGGAGATGCGGTCGAACTCGCGGTACACCGCCTCTTCGACCAGGTCGGTCAGGTAATCGACCGCGAACGATCCCTGCCAGGGATTCTGCGTCTTGTTGAGACCGAGCTCCTTGTTGATGATCAGCTGGATCGCGACCGCTCGCCGCACCGATTCCTCGGTCGGCGTCGTGATCGCCTCGTCGTAGGCATTGGTGTGCAGGCTGTTGCAGTTGTCGAACAGCGCGTACAGCGCCTGCAGCGTGGTACGGATGTCGTTGAACTGGATCTCCCGCGCGTGCAGGCTGCGGCCCGAGGTCTGGATGTGGTACTTGAGCATCTGCGAGCGCGGCCCGCCGCCGTACAGGTCGCGCATCGCGCGCGCCCAGATGCGGCGCGCGACTCGCCCGATCACGGCGTACTCGGGGTCCATGCCATTCGAGAAGAAGAAGGACAGGTTCGGAGCGAACTGGTCGATCTTCATACCGCGCGCAAGGTAGTACTCGGCGATGGTGAAGCCGTTCGCGAGCGTGAAGGCGAGCTGCGACACCGGGTTCGCGCCGGCCTCGGCGATGTGGTATCCGGAGATCGACACCGAGTAGAAGTTTCGGACGTTGCTGTCGATGAAGTATTGCTGGACGTCGCCCATCATCCGCAGCGCGAACTCGGTCGAGAAGATGCAGGTGTTCTGCGCCTGGTCTTCCTTGAGGATGTCGGCCTGCACCGTGCCGCGCACCATGGACAGCGCCTCGGCGCGGATCTTCTCGTAGGTGTCGCGACTGACCAGCTGGTCGCCGCTGACGCCGAGCAGCCCGAGCCCCGATCCGTCGTGATGCGGCGGCAACTCGCCCTTGTAGCGCGGCCGCTCCCGCTCGCGATACAGCTCACCGATGCGCCGCTCGGCCGCGTCCCAGCCGCCGCTCGTGCGCAGGTGGCGCTCGATGCGCTGGTCTATTGCGGTATTCATGAACATCGCAAGGATCATCGGCGCAGGCCCGTTGATCGTCATTGATACCGAGGTCGTCGGGTCGCAGAGGTCGAAGCCGGAATAGAGCTTCTTCATGTCGTCGAGCGTGGCGATGGAGACACCCGAGTTGCCGATGCGGCCGTAGATGTCTGGCCGCTCGTCCGGGTCCTCCCCGTACAGCGTCGTCGAATCGAAAGCCGTCGAGAGCCGCGCCGCACCATGCCCGGAGGCGAGATAGTGGAAGCGGCGGTTGGTGCGCTCCGGCCCGCCTTCTCCCGCGAACATCCGCGTCGGGTCCTCCTCCTCGCGCCGATACGGATAGACACCCGCCGTATACGGGAAGTGGCCGGGGAGGTTTTCCTTCAGCAGGAACGTGAGTTGCTCGCCCCAGTCGCGGCACGACGGCACGGCGAGCTTCGGCACGCGGTTGCGGCTCAGCGTCTCGGTGTAGTTCTCGCCGCGGATCTCGCGACCGCGCACGACGTAGCGGTACTCGTCGTCGGTCGCGGACTTTGTCACCGCCGGCCACTGCCGCAACAGCTCGATCGCCTCCGCGCCCGCCGCGTCCAGCGCATCGTTGTACGCTTCGCGCAGCCGCGACCGGGCTGCGTCCGACGTGTCGGTGAGCGCTGCGTCGGCGAACCGGTCGAGCGGCGCGGGCAGCAAAGGATCGCCGAGCACGGCGAGCGCGGCGTGCAGGCTCTGCGCGCGGCTTGCGCCTTCGGCACGGTGCTGCAGATCGTCGCGCGCGCGCCGGCCGTTCGCGGCGATCTCGGCAAGGTAGCGCGTGCGCTGCGCGGGAATAAGCGCATGCCGCTCGACGAGCTCCGTCGGCCCCGGATCGGGCACCGCCCAGCGCGTCTCGCCTGCGGCCTTCGCGTCGAGCAGACGCGTCAGCGCATCGAACAGGCGGTTGACGCCCGGGTCGTTGAAGCGGCTCGCGATCGTCGGGAATACGGGGATTTCCGAGTCCGGCTGCTTGAACGACACATGGTTGCGGCGCCACTGCTTGCGCACGTCGCGCAGCGCGTCCTCGGCTCCGCGTTTCTCGAACTTGTTGAGGGCGATGAGCTCGGCGAAGTCGAGCATGTCGATCTTCTCGAGCTGGCTCGCCGCGCCATACTCGCTCGTCATCACGTACATCGGCACGTCGACCAGGTCGACGATCTCGGAGTCGCTCTGCCCGATGCCAGCGGTCTCGACCACGATCAGGTCGAAGCCGGCGCACCTGAGCAGGTTGAGCGTGTCGGCAAGCACTGCGCTGGTGGCGAGGTTCTGGCGCCGCGTCGCCAGCGAGCGCATGAAGATCTGCTCGTTCGCGAGCGAGTTCATGCGGATGCGGTCGCCCAGCAGCGCCCCGCCGCTGCGGCGCCGCGTGGGATCCATCGCGACGACGGCCAGGTTGCGGCCGGGATGGAAGCGCACGAAGCGCAGCAGCAGCTCGTCGGTGAGGCTCGACTTGCCGGCACCGCCGGTGCCCGTGATGCCGACCACCGGCGCCGGTCGCGCGACCCGCGCCACCGCCTTGCGCAGCGTGTCGCGCAGCCCCGCCGACTCATCGCCACGTTCCAGCGCGGTGATGGTGCGCGCGATCTGCTGATGATCACGCGGGCTCATCGGTCCGAAGGCGAAGGGCGGCCGCCGTGCGGCGCGCACGCGCCGGAACACGTCGTCCATCATGCCGTCGAGACCGAGCGTACGCCCGTCCTCGGGCGAGTAGATGCGCTCGACACCGTAGGCGTGCAGCTCGTCGATTTCGTGCGGCGCGATCGTTCCCCCGCCACCGACCACGACACGGATGTGATCGGCGCCCGCCTGGGCGAGCATGTCGACCATGTAGCGGAAGTACTCGTTGTGCCCGCCCTGGTAGGAGCTGCAGGCGATCGCATCGGCGTCCTCCTGGATCGCCGCGCGCACGATGTCGGCGACGCTGCGGTTGTGCCCCAGATGCACCACTTCCGCGCCGTGCGCCTGCAGCAGCCGGCGGATGATGTTGATCGCGGCGTCGTGCCCGTCGAACAGCGAAGCCGCGCTCACGAAGCGCAGCGGCTGCGCCTCACCGGCGTCGGGCGTGGCCTTGCGAACCGCGCTGCCCTGCGTCTTGCCGTTGGCCATGGTCGTCTCCGCCCCGCCGGGGCTGCCGCGCAATGTTACTGACAAGTAGGATTCTACTGGACAGTATGATAATTTGAGGCCGCCCGGTCAAATCCGGTCGACTTGCCGATTCGGGCAGGAGGATGGATGAGCGACAGCCCCCGGTCCAGCGCACGGCGCGCGCCCCGCCCCCGGGCGACCCCCTCGCCCTGGGTCGGCCGCCGGCGCGGCCGGCGCGATCACGGCGGCAAGCGCGAGGCGGTGATCCGCGCCGCGGCGCGCGCCTTCAACGCACGCGGCTATCACAACACCTCGCTGGATGACCTGGCGGCGGCGCTCAACGTCACCAAGCCCACGATCTATTACTACGTCCCCAACAAGGAGCAGCTGCTGTTCGAGTGCTTTCGCGCCGGCCTCGAGCCGATCCGCGCGGCGATCCGCGCGGCGGAGGCCTCCTCGCGTCCAGGTCTCGAGCGCCTGAACGCCGTGATCCGCGACTACGCCCGGGCCGTCGCCTCGGACTACGGCTGGTGCATGGTCCGGGCCGAGGACCAGGACCTCGGGCGGGAGACCGGCCGGCATATACGGGCCCTCAAGTCTGAGATCGACCAGGGTATCCGCCGCCTGATCCGGGCCGGGATCGCCGACGGCTCGATCGAGCCGTGCGACGAGAAGATCATGGCCTTCGCGCTGGCCGGGGCGCTCAACTGGATCGCCCACTGGTTTCGCGAGGATCGGCCCATGACCGCTGAACAACTCGCCGAGGCGTTCGTGTCGGCGCTGGGAGCGGGACTGGCCCGCCGCCGGGTCGATCTTGCGCTGCAAAATCGGCCGGGCGTACACTCGCCGGAATGATGTTGCAGTGCCACATGGGCTCACCATGAGCGACGACATCGTCATCGTAGCCGCGCGTCGCACGCCGATCGGTGCCTTCCAGGGCGTGCTCGCGCCGCTGCGGGCCACCGATCTGGGCGGCGCGGCCGCGGCCGCCGCGCTGCGCGACGCCCGGCTCGGCGCGGGCGACGTCGACGAGGTGATCCTTGGCTGCGTGCTTCCGGCGGGGCTCGGCCAGGCGCCGGCGCGCCAGGCCGCACTCAGCGCGGGACTCTCGCGCGAGGTGCCGGCGACCACGATCAACAAGATGTGCGGATCCGGCATGAAGTCGGTGATGCTCGCTGCCGATCAGATCCGGGGCGGCAGTGCGCGCATCGTGCTCGCCGGCGGCTTCGAATCGATGAGCAACGCACCGTACCTCCTGCCCAAGGCGCGCGGGGGATACCGCTACGGTCACGGCGAGGTCCTGGATCACATGCTCTACGACGGCCTGCAGAGCCCGTGGGACGGTTGCGCGATGGGTACCTTCGCCGATCACACCGCGCGCAAGTACGGCTACACGCGCGAGCAGCAGGACGCATTCGGCATCGAATCCGTGCGGCGCGCGCAGCGTGCAGTCCGGGAGGGCGACTTCGCGGCCGAGATCGCTGCGGCGACGGTCACGACCCGCAAGGGCGAGCAGCGCGTCGAGCAGGACGAGACGCCCTTCTCGATCGACGTCTCCAAAGTTGCCCAGTTGAAGCCGGCGTTCGGCAAGGACGGCACGGTCACCGCGGCTTCGTCCTCGTCGCTTTCCGACGGTGCCGCGGCGGTGATCGTCACCACCGCCGCCGCGGCGCGCGAGCGCGGCATCGCGCCGCTGGCGCGCATCGTCGCTTGCGGCAGCCATGCGCACGCCCCGGAGTGGTTCACGACCGCGCCTGCGCCGTCGATCAGAAAGGTCCTCGACCGCGCGGGCTGGCAGGCGCGCGACGTCGACCTCTACGAGATCAACGAGGCGTTCGCCTGCGTGACCATGGTCGCGATGCAGGAGCTTGGGCTCGATCACGAGCGTGTCAACGTCAACGGTGGGGCCTGCGCCCTCGGCCACCCGATCGGCGCAACCGGCGCCCGTCTGATCACCACCCTGATTCATGCACTGCGACGTCGCGGATTCAGGCGTGGCATCGCCTCGCAGTGCATCGGCGGCGGCGAGGCCGCCTCGATCGCCATCGAAATCGCCGGCTGACGCGAGAAGAACTCACATGGAGTTGCAGGACAAGGTGGTCGCCGTCACCGGCGGCGGCCGCGGCATCGGCAAGGCAATTGCGGGCGCCTTCGCTGCGCGCGGCGCGCACATCGCGCTGCTCGATCTCAACCCCGCCGACCTGGAGTCGGCGCAGGGAGAGCTGACGGCTCACGGCACGCGCGTGAACACCACCATCGCCAACGTCTCGAGCGAAGCTGAGGTCGTGCGGGCGCTTGATGCCATCGTCGCGACCTTCGGGCGGCTCGACGTGATGGTCAATAACGCCGGAATCACCCGGGATGCGCTGCTCGTCAAGGTCAAGGACGGAAGCCCGGTCGGCAAGATGAGCCTTGCGCAATGGCAGGCGGTGATCGACGTCGACCTGACCGGCGTGTTCCTCTGCGGCCGCGAAGCCGCCGAGCGCATGATCCGGCTCGGCAACGGCGGCGTGATCATCAACATCTCGAGCATCTCGCGCGCCGGCAACCACGGCCAGACCAACTATTCCGCCGCCAAGGCGGGCGTGGCAGCGATGACGGTCGTGTGGGCCAAGGAGCTGGCACGATTCGGCATTCGCACCGGCAGCATCGCACCGGGCTTCACACGTACCGACATCCTCGCCGCCATGACGCCCGCAACCCTCGAGAAGGTCACCGCCCCTGTCCCGCTCAAGCGGCTCGGGCTGCCGGAGGAAATCGCACAGGCGGCCGTCTTCATCGCCGGGAACGACTTCTTCACCGGCCGTTGCCTCGACCTCGACGGGGGTCTTAGGCTCTGACGTCATGGACCTAGCCGGCACACGCGCCGTCGTCACCGGCGGCGCTTCGGGACTCGGGTTCGCCGCCGCGCGCACGCTGCTCGCGGAGGGCGGGCAGGTGGCGCTGCTCGACCTCAACGCGCACGCGGGCGCCGCCGCGATCGCGCAGCTCGGCTCGGCGGCGAGCTTCCACCTGGGCGACGTCGCCGACGAGGCAGCGGTCGACGCCGCCGTCGCCGCGGCGGCAGAGCGGATGGGAGGCATCGAGATCCTGGTGAATTGTGCCGGCATCGCCACGCCCCGGCGAATGCTCGGCAAGGACGGCGTGATGCCGGGCGAGTTCTTTCGCAGGATGGTCGAGATCAACCTCGTCGGCACGCTGCTGGTCAGCAAGGCCGTTGCGGCCGCGATGCAGAAGAACGCACCGAACGCCGAGGGTGAACGCGGCGTGATAGTCATGACCGCCTCGGTTGCGGCCTTCGACGGCCAGATCGGCCAGGTTGCCTATGCGGCATCCAAGGGCGGGGTCGTCGGAATGACGCTGCCGATGGCGCGCGAGCTCGCGAGCTCAGGGATACGCGTGGTAACCATCGCGCCGGGGATATTCCTGACGCCGATGCTCGCTGCGCTGCCGGAGGACGCGCAGGCATCGCTGGGCAAGCAGGTGCCTTTCCCGCCCCGCCTCGGGCGACCCGACGAATACGCGAAGCTCGTCCGGCAGATCGTCGAGAATCCGATGTTGAACGGAGAAACGATTCGCCTCGACGGCGCGATCCGCATGGCGCCGCGGTGAGCCGGATCCGCTCCGGCGGCCGGAATATGGTGAAAACCGCTCGCAGCCCTGCGTGGGCGAGACCGGGCTCCGGACTTGCGCGCGCGCCCTGTGGCGCCTGAAACTGAGGCCCTCCAGGCAACGTTCGACCGGACCGACATGGAAGTCTTGAATTCGCCCGCAACTGCGTTCACGGCGACAGACGAAGACGTCGCGCTGAAGAGCGCTGCACGACAACGAAGGGAGCAACGCGAGCTGTTCCTGCACTGCTTTCTGTCGCGCACCGAATACGAGCTGTACGGGTTCGGCAGGATCGACCGCGACTACGGCTACATGCTGAACTTCCTCAGCATTCACGCGATCCGCAACCGCTTCCGTCTCATCCTGAATGACAACAGCTGGAAAGGCGTGCTCGACAACAAGTGGTTCTTCCAGCTGCATTTCAGCCGGCTCGGATTCCCGATACCGGAAACGTACGGCGTGTACCTGCCCGGGTCCGGATTGAGCATGAACGGCGGGCGGCTCGGCTGCCGCGCGGAGCTGAGGGCGTTGCTGGAGGAGCTGCGGCCACCAACGCTGGTGATCAAACCCGTCGGCGGCATCATGGGCCACGGCCTCATGATCCTGAGCGAGCTGCAGTACGGCGCGGACGGCATCACGGCCGTGACGAGCGGCGGCGAAGTCCTGAGCTTCGACGACATCGCCGTAAAGCTCGATTCGCCCGTCGATATCCACTATCGCATGCGCAGCTACGAGCTGCATCTGCCCGGATACATCATTCAGGCCAGACTGCAGCAACACCCGTTCCTGAGCGGCATCGCCCCGTACACGACCAACACCGTGCGGATCGTCACGCTGCTCGATGCCGACAACAACGTTCGCGTGCACTTCTCGATCCTGCGTGTGGGACGGCGCGGCAGCGCCGCGGACAACTGGGATCGCGGCGGGATATCGATCGCCATCGACCCGGTCTCGGGAGTGCTCGGCAAGGGCGTGCTGAAACCCAAGTACGGCTCCAGCCGGATCGACACGCATCCCGACAGCGGCGTCCGATTCGCGGGACTGCAGATGCCGTTCTGGCCCGAGGTGCTGGACCTCTGTTCGCGGGCGGCGCGGGTGACGCCCAATCTAAGGTCCGTGGGCTGGGACGTGGCGATCACCTCGGACGGGCCGGTGCTCGTCGAGGGAAATCCGGACTGGGACCTGCCCATGGTCCAGGTGCACACCGACGGGCTGCTGCAGCCGCACGTGCGCAGACAGCTCGCGGGCTTCGGGATCACCTTCCCCGAGCACACGCTGCCCCCGATCAGTCTTCGCGAGTGGTCGGCGTGGCTGACCGACGCCAGGAACTACGAGATCGCGCGCCGGGTCTGTCGACGACTCGGCCGCCGCCGTCGGCACTGAGCAGAGCCCGGTAGACGAGGCTCGCGCGGATGGCAACGGAAACGGAAACGAAGGCGCACGACGGCTTCCAGGTGTCGGCAATGAACGCGCTGGTGAGCGCGCTGGTCCATCGCAATCCGCGCCTCTGGCTGCGCATCGGCGATGCCGAATCCCGCGCCCTGGGGGATGCGCTCGCGGCGACGCCGCTCCGCGAACCGATCTACATTGCCGGGCTCGCCCGCGCCGGCAGCACGATCCTGCTGGAGCTGATCGCCGCCGTCGAAGGAGTGGTGACGCACCGGTATCGGGACTTCCCGCCGGTGTTCATTCCCTACTGGTGGAACGGCTTCGTCGATCGGGCGCAGGCCAGAATGCCGGAACCAAAGGAACGTCCGCACGGGGATCGCATCTGGATCACGCCCGAGAGCCCGGAGGCGATGGAGGAGCCGCTGTGGATGGCGTTCTTCCCCTCGTCGCACGACCCCAGCGTGAGTCAGGCGCTCGACGAGCGCCACCACCATCGGGAGTTCGAGCGCTTCTATCGCGACCACATCCGCAAGCTGCTCCTCGTAAGACGCGGCACGCGCTACGCCTGCAAGGGCAACTACAACATTTCGCGCCTCCCGTACCTGCTGCGCATCTTTCCCGATGCGCGGATCGTGATTCCGGTCCGCGACCCGGTGAGTCACGTCGCCTCGCTGCTCAGGCAGCACGAGCGCTTCTCCACGGCCTGCACGGGAAATCCGCGCGGTCTCGACCACCTGCGCCAGACCGGGCATTTCGAGTTCGGACTGGACCGGCGACCGATCAACACCGGCGACACCGGGCAGACCGCGGAGATACTGCGCTTGTGGCACGAGGGGGAGGAGCTGCGTGGCTGGGCCAGATACTGGAGTCAGATCTATGCCTACGTGGCTGACCAGCTGCAGCACAACGAGCGGTTGCGCCAGGCCGCGCTCCTGGTGCGGTACGAGGATCTGTGCTCGTCGGCCGGTGACGTGATCCGAAGCTTGTTGCAGCATTGCCGGCTGAGCGCCGACGATGAGCGCGTGCGGGCGTTCATCGGCCGGCTGAGCGCTCCCGACTACTACACCGCGCGGTTCACCGACCGGGAGCTCGCGGTGATCCGCGAAGAGACTGCGCGGACCGCCGCGCGCTTCGGCTACTGAACTCGTGCGCGCGGGACCGTGCGTTCCGCTGGCGCGGCTCGCACGGTCGCAATTGCACTCAGCAGGAAATACACGAGCACGGTGAGCACCAGCGCCGAGTTCGCCACGTATGCGACGGCGCGCCATTGCGCGTGCAGGAACACGACCGTGCTGCCGAGCGCGAGAGCGAGCAGCACCGCGCTGTGCCGCGGATGCTCGTAAGCCCACACGGCGAACAGCGCCATGATCGCGTAGAAGTAGTTGGTCAGCTCGAACAGGCAGAACATCGGCACGACACCGGCCAGCGTGACCAGCCAGAGCTCGGACGAGCGCAAGGCGAGCAGCAGCGTGAGCCCGATCAGCGCGGCGGCGACCAGGCCGTACCACACCCGCCGCTCGGCAAGCGTCGTCCGGAGCTGCTGTTTCCACACCTCGATCTCCTCGTCGGGGCTGCTGTCGGCCAGGAGACGCTCACGCAGCTCGGAATCCCAGGAGAAGATCGTACGCAGGCCCATGTAGTTGCTGAGCGGTGTTTCCGCATGTTTGAGCGAGTTCTGCGCGAACTGGCCATAGCTTCCCGCACCGGTGCCGAGAATGCTGAACGGCAGCAGCACGGCGCATCCGACGACGGCGCCGACCAGCACCCGCCGCAGCGCGACATCGAGCCGCCGGGTTCGCCACAGCTGATGGAGGCCACGCACCGCCGGACCGAAGAACAGGGCACCCGGAAAGACGCGCAGCAGCGCGGAAGCGACCAGCGCGAATCCCCCGGTCCGGCCCATCTGTTTGCGGAGCAGGCACACGCCTGCGACTGCAGCGAGCAGCCAGTCGAATCGCGCGAAGGAGCCGAACCCGCCGACGTTGATGTAGAACCAGCCCTGCCCCGTTCCCCAGATGAGGGCCGCCAGCGCCGCCGCCTCGGGGGCAAACGCCCAGGCGATGAGCCCCAGGCAGGCAGCCAGAAAAACAGCGTCGAGCAATGCCAGCAGACGCGTCGATCGATCGGACGCCGTCGTGGCGGAGCTGCCCAGTCTCCACACGGCCGTCCAGAGCGGCGTCGCGTTGTAGCCGTGGTCGGCCATATAGCGCTCCGCCGCCACGCGCTCGACGCGCGTGCGGAAATAGTCGACGTCGCGGCGGAAGGACTCCCAGCGCTCCGGGGAGAATCGCGCGCGGCACTGCGCGGCCCGCTGCAGTGCGAGGCTGCCGGGCTGCATGCGGTTGTCGCGCAGGTTGCGGACCCTGCCCTGCTCGATTGCCGTGCCACGGCCGTTCTCGAGCTCGGCGAGCGCCGCGCAGTCGTACAGGTCACGATAGCCGAGCTCCCGGAAGTACTTGGACCCCAGGTAGTAGTGAAAATGGTCGTGGTAGAGAACCGGACCCCAGCTCGTCGCGGAGTTCAGCTCCGCTTCTGCGCCGATGCCGGTGACGACCTCGCGCCACTGGAAGAATGTGCCGAAGTTGCTCGCGCTGAACGCGCCGCCGAGGGCGATGAAGAGCAGAGGCACGTAGCGGAGCATCGCCGGCCGAACGGCCGTTGGACCCGTAAGTACGATCGCCGCCGTCAGGACCGCGAGCAGCAGCGGTAGCGCCCAATGCAGAGCGCCGTAGATGACGCCGGTCACCAGCGCATAGATTCCGGCGCCCACGCTCCCGAGCGCGACCGCGGCGCCGAATCCGCGCGACCGCCACTGGCTCTCCGGCCGGGCGTAGAGCAGGCACGCCCCGGTCAGTCCGAACGCGATCGCCGCCCCGGCAATGCCGGCGTACTGCAGCCGTTGCTCGACCTCGACCGGCTGGGCGAGCGCGCGTGCGGCCGCATATGCGAGCAGCGACGCCGCACCGAGGAAGCCGAGCCAGATTCCGCGCGGACGTTCGCCCCGCCGGGCCAGGAGCAGCGCCATGAAGCCGATGCCGCCGAGCAGCCCGACGATCAGCTTGTGCATGGCCTGCTGCTGGCGGTATCGCTCGCGCAGCGCCTCCGCGCTGAAATCCAGCGTTCCGGCCCGCACGACGAGCATCTCCGGCGCAACCTGCGACTTACACGCGATCTGAATCTCCGCGACACCGAACGCTTCGTGGGGGCGCGGATTGACGACGCGCAGGAACCGCAGCCGATGATCGAGCGCGGACGTGGCCCGCGAACGAAGAGCCGCGCCCGCGGCCGCCGGGGTCGTCCAGAGCCCGGCCCACTCCGCGCCGTCGGTCGAGCCCTGCAGCACGTAGCTGCCGCGATGGTCGCCCTGCAGGAATGCGTAACGCACGCGCGCGGTCTGCCCGAGATCGAAGGTCAGATCGGCGTCGGGGCGGACCATGGCGACGAGATCGATCTGCCAGTCGTCCCCTTCCAGCGCCGCGACGCCGTCGGTCAGCCGTTCGGGATGCAGGACTCCCGCAGGCCGGACGGGCAGCTTGCCGGCGAGCAGATTGCCATCCGGACAGCCGTCCGCCGCGCACGCGAACGGCGGCACGAGGAACAACGCCAGCGCGCGTAGCGCGATCACGCGGATTCGAGTTCGATTCGTCGCCGGCATCGGCATGGGTCCGGTCATCGTAGCGCGATTCTCTTGCCGCCCCGCTCGCGAAGCGCATCGTTGGCCTGCCGGCGCACGATCGGGTATGGTCTTTCGTTCGACCGAGATCGACCGGAGTGACGTGTGACGTACCGTCCTTGTCGAACGACGACGCAGCCAGGAGCTGATGATGCACTTCCGTCGAGCCTTGGCGATCTCCGTCCTTGCGGCGCTGGCCCTCTATGCCGGCTCGAGCCTGTTCACCGGGGCTGAGGATGTCCTCGGTGCGGTATCCCGCATCGATCCGCGGATATGGATACTGATACTCGGACTCTCACTGCTGAACTATTTGCTGCGCTTCTGCCGATGGCAGTGGTATCTCGCGCGGCTGGGTCACGTCCTTCCGCCGCTCAGGCATCTCGCGTACTACGTGGCCGGCTTCGCCTTCACGACGACACCGGGGAAAGTCGGCGAGGCGATCCGTTCCGTCTACCTGCGGCCGCACGGCGTCGGCTACGCCGACAGTCTCGCCGCGCTGTTCGTCGAGCGCTTTCTCGACCTGCTGGCCGTGCTGCTGCTCGGCCTGCTGGTCGGGCGGCTCTTTTCGGACGTCTGGTGGCCCAGCGTCTGTGCGGCGGTGCTCATCGTCGCAGTGCTGGCCGCCGCGGCCACGCCCGCGTTGCGTACCCTGGTCACCGCCTGGCTCGGTCGCAGTCGATCGCCACGCGTGCGTCGTCTGGGTACGCAGGTCCACTCGCTCCTGCTTTCCGCGGAGGCGCTGCTCAGCTCGCGGATGCTGCTCGTTGGAGTCGCACTGGGGCTCATTGCCTGGGCGGCGGAGGGTACCGGGTTCTATCTCATATTGCGCGACCTCGATGTGGAGGTGACCGCCCCGGTGGCGATCGGAGTGTATGCGGCGGGGATGCTCATCGGCGCCCTGTCCTTCATCCCGGGCGGTCTCGGCAGCACCGAAGCGACCATGGTGCTGATGCTCACGGTGCTCGGAATGGAAGTCACGGGCGCGATCGCCGCGACGATCGTCTGTCGCGTTGCGACACTGTGGTTCGCGGTGGCGCTCGGATTCGGCGCCCTCGCGGCCATCGAGGCAGGACGTGAGCGCACAGTCAACCCGCGGTAAGTACCACTCGTGGGGCCGGTATCCACCTGCGGCGGAACACGAGGTGCGCTTTCTGCGCTGGCGCCACGATGCGCTCGCGCCCGCCGGACCGTGTCCGGTCCTGCCGTTCGGCAATGGCCGGAGTTACGGCGACAGTTGCCTGAACGACGGCGGAATACTGCTCGACGCCCGCGGGCTGAATCGCTTCATCTCCTTCGATGCCGAACGCGGCATCATCCGCTGCGAAGCCGGCGTGCTGCTCAGCGACATCCTCGATCTCGCGGTGCCCAGCGGCTGGTTCCTGCCCGTGAGCCCCGGCACCAAGTACGTGACTGTCGGCGGCGCCATCGCGAATGACGTGCACGGCAAGAACCATCACCGCGCCGGCAGCTTCGGTTGCCACGTCAGCGAGTTCGAGCTGCTGCGCTCGGACGGCGCGAGACTGCGCTGTTCGCAGCATGAGAACGCCGGGTGGTACCGCGCGACGATCGGCGGTCTGGGGCTGACCGGGCTGATTCTCTGGGCCGAGCTCGCCCTGCAGCGCGTGAGCGGCGCCTCGATGGACGTCGAAACGCTGCGCTTTCGCGATCTCGACGAATTCTTCCGGCTGACCGCCGAGTCGGACGCCAGCCACGGCTACACCGTGGCATGGGTCGACTGTGCCTCGCGCGGCAGCAATCTCGGACGGGGCATCTTCACGCGCGCCAACCATTCGAGCGAGGCGTCACGGCCGGTGCGGGCCCCCGGCAACGGTCCGCCGATCCCGATCGATCTCCCCGGCTGGCTACTCAGCAACGCGGTCGTGCGCGCATTCAACGCCTGCTACTACCACAAGCCGCGCAGCCGCGTGCGCAACGTGCATTTCGATTCCTTCCTCTATCCGCTCGACCGCATCCGGAACTGGAACCGCATCTACGGGCGTCACGGCTTCTTGCAGTACCAGTGCGTGGTCGGAACGGCGGCCGGGCGGGACGCAGTGACCGAGCTCCTGGCGCGGATCGGCACGGCTCGCGGCAGCTCCTTCCTCGCCGTGCTCAAGGTGTTCGGGTCGATCCGCTCTCCGGGCATGCTCTCGTTCCCGCGGCCCGGAGTGACGCTCGCGCTCGATTTTCCGAATCGCGGCGCGCCCACGATGGCCCTGCTGGACCGCCTGGACGAGATCGTCCGCGACAGCGGTGGCGCGGTCTACCCGGCGAAGGACGCACGGATGTCGGCGGAGAGTTTCCGACACTACTTCCCCGAATGGCGCTCGTTCTGCGCCTATCTCGATCCGCGCTTCTCCTCGAACTTCTGGCGGCGGGTCGCCTCGTGACCGCTCAAAAGCGCGTGCTGATCTGCGGCGCGACCTCGGCCATTGCCGCGGCGACGGCCAGATGCTTCGCCGCAGATCACGATCTGCTGTTCCTCGTCGCGCGAGACCTGCAGAAGCTGGATGCGGTTGCCGCCGATCTGCGCGTGCGCGGGGCCGGCCGTGTCGAGACGTACGTCATGGATCTGACCTGTACCGCAGAGCATCAGCGCATGATCGAGGAGTGCGCGCGTAGTCTGGGCGGCATCGACACGGTGCTCGTCGCGCACGGCACGCTGCCGGATCAGGCTGCCTGCCAGCAGTCGTTCGCTGCGGCGCGCGCCGAGCTCGAGACCAATTTCGTGAGCGTCGTCTCCCTGCTCACACTGGTCGGCAACTACTTCGAGCAGCGCAAGGCGGGGACGATCGCCGTCATCTCCTCGGTTGCGGGCGATCGCGGCCGGCAGAGCAACTACGTCTACGGGGCGGCCAAGGGAGCCATATCGATCTTCATGCAGGGCCTGCGCAACCGCCTTCACGGCGCCGGAGTGCGTGTCGTCACCATCAAGCCCGGCTTCGTGGATACGCCGATGACCGCCGGATTCGCCAAAAGCCCGATGTGGGCCGATGCGGGGTCGGTCGGCAGAGGCATCCACCGGGCCCTGTGCCGCGGCAACGATGTCGTGTACCTTCCATGGTTCTGGCGACCAATCATGTGGCTCATTCGCCTGGTTCCCGAGCGCCTCTTCAAGCGCCTCCGACTGTGAAGGAAAGAGGCGACATGCATCGCGGACCCGACCCGACAACCGCATGCCTGACGGAAGCAGGCGACATGGATCGCGGGCCGGACCCGATACCCCTGTGCGTCGACCTCGACGGCACGCTCATCAGGACCGATCTGCTGCTGGAGTCCTTCCTGGGGCTCGTCAAGCGCAGCCCCCTGCGCGCCGCCCGGGCACTCTTCCGGCTGCGTCACGGGCGTGCCGTCTTCAAGCAGGATATCGCGGACCAGATCGATCTCGATGCGTCGGTCCTGCCGTACGACGACGAGATCATCGCCTACCTGCGTGAGGAATGCGCCGTCGGCCGGCGCATCATCCTTGCGACCGCCAGCAACGAGAAGTACGCGCGTCAGGTCGCGGAGTTCGTCGGCCTGTTCGACGACGTTCTGGCAAGTGATGCAACCACCAACCTGTCGGGTCGGCACAAGCTCGACTGCCTGCGCGGCCGGTTCGGCAGCGGGAAGTTCGATTACGCTGGAAATTCGCCCGCCGACCTGATGATCTGGCCAGAGGCGCGCAATGCGCTCCTCGTGCGACCCGAGCGGGGCGTCGAACAGCGGGCGACGCGGCGTTCCCGGGTGATCCGGGTGTTTCCCGGGCGCAGCGATCGTGTGGCCGCCGCGTGGCGCGCGATGCGGCCGTATCAGTGGCTGAAGAACCTGCTCCTGTTCGTGCCGCTGGTCGCAGCGCATCGCATCGGCGAGATCGACCTGCTGGCGACCGCCGTCCTCGCTTTCTTCTCGTTCAGCTTCTGCGCGTCCAGCGCCTATGTGACGAACGACCTGCTCGATCTGCGGGCGGACCGCCACCACCCGCGGAAGAGGCTTCGACCGTTTGCCGCCGGGGTGCTGTCCGTCAAGCACGGCGTCGCGCTGTCGGCGCTGTTGCTGGCGTGCGGCGTGGGCCTGGCGGCGCTGGTGTCTGTCGCGTTCCTTGCGACTGTCGCGCTCTACTACGCCCTCACGCTCGCCTACTCGCTCGCGATCAAGAACCGGGTCGTAGTAGACATCATCCTCCTGGCAGCCCTGTACACGCTGCGCATCATTGCCGGGGGAGTCGCGGTGCACGTCCTGCCGTCGTTCTGGCTGCTCGCCTTCTCGATGTTCATCTTCCTCAGTCTTGCGCTGCTGAAGCGCTACTCGGAAGTCGCGGGACTGAAAGACGAAGGTCAGCTGACGACGATGGGTCGAGGATATCGCCAGGGTGACCTGCCGACGCTGCTGGGCCTCGGAACCGCCAGCGGCTACACCGCGGTCCTGGTCCTGGCTCTCTATATCAACAGCAGCGTCGTCATCGGCCTGTACGACCGACCGATGTACCTGTGGGGACTGCTACCGCTGGTGCTGTACTGGGTCAGCCGTCTCTGGGTAGGAGCCGGCCGCGGCAAGATAGATGACGATCCGCTGCTGTTTGCGCTGCGCGATAACGTGAGCCGAGCGGTTGCCGCAGCGGCCGCGCTGATCCTCTGGCTCGCCACCTGAGAACCGTCGGCCGTTCGTCAACGCCGACGCATCAGACGCCAGGCGGCTGCACCAACCAGCGTGGTGGCGGTCAGAAACTGCCAGGAGAGGGTCATCTCCAGGACGGCGCGAAGCGAGACGACCCTCAGCACGTCCAGTAACCAGATCAGTCCCGTGGGAAGCGCGAGCGCGAGGACGGCTCCGGCTGTCAGCAGGAAGAAGAGCCCGAACAGCTGCTTCGCGTGCGACTGCAGCGCGCGTTCTCTGGCGTCGTCATCCAGCGACGGATCGCGCAACACCGCCACCGACGACTGCACCAGATCGAACACATGCCGGCATTTCCCGACGAGGCCGAACATCCGTACCAGAAGCACGAAGCCGATCACCAGGAAGACGGCTCCCGCGAGGGCCATGGTCAGCGCCGTGAGATCACGTCAGGCCTGACCCCGGGAACGACGCCACGATCCGTCGGCAGGACCTCCCACCGACCTCAACGGGCCTCATTGTCCGGCGGTGAATCGGCAGGCGATTGCGCTGCAACTGCGTCCGTGCCGCTTCCGGCGCCTGCCGCAGGGGGGCTGCGCCGGCGAAGCAGCCGCTTCACCGGATACCAGATGAATCCGACTATCGCGACCAGGACTGCAGCGATCAGTGCCAGCAGAGAGCCGAGGGCCGAGAGGCCCGCTCCCGGGCCAACGTACGCTGCAGCCGCCAGGGGCGTAGCACAGACGATCGCTCCGGCGAGAGCCAGTGCCCGAGGTGTACGTGCGTTCGTGGTCTTCATTCGCCTTCCCTGTCCGATGCCGGATTCCGTAGATCCCCCGGCTGCGCCGACCGGGTCCGGGACGCCGGGCACTTCGCCAACAAGTTGGCCTCAGAATATACGCCGCGCACGCGCTCGGGAAGTCGCAAGACCTCCTCCATCAAGCCCGCATAACCGTCGCCGACGAGGTTCAGGTACTCCCAGACGATCCTCCCGTCCCGGTCGATCTCGAAGGCCCTGCCCTTCATCGATTCAGTGATCAGCAGATTGCCGTTCGGCAACCACTGGTGCTTGCCCATGATGTCCGTATAGAACGGCGCGCCCGCCGTCCCGGCGTAGTAGACGACAGGCGCGTCGGAACCTTCTGACAACAGCAGGATGCGACTCTGTCGACCGGGGCCGCCCGTGGCGACGTTGTAATTATCGAACAGTGAAATCGTATTGCCGTCGACGAAGTCCGGATCATGCTGTCGCACGAAAGAGCCGACCCGCAGCCACTTGACGCGTCCGGTGACGGTGCTGACGACGAACACCGTGTTGATATTGCGCAGCGACACCAGCAGGTCTCCGGGCGCGAACCGCCCCGGGTGCATCGCCGATGGAAACGGTTCGACGTCGTTGAGATGCAACGTGTCTGCCGTCACCCGGGTATCGCGCTGCTTGGTCGCGGACATGTACAACAAGCCGTCGAGCCCGTTGTCGTGCAGCAGTCGCAGCACCGAGATCTCGCGCTTGATCCTGCCCTGCTGAGAAACCTCGAGGATCATCGGTTCGATGAACTCCGGGGTGTAGTTCGGAAACCGGGGGTCCGCGTCGGTGCGGTTGATCTGCGCCGACACCCAGAGATCTCCGTCATCGTCCAGCTCTATGGAGTGATGCGTCCGGTACGGCAGCCGCCAGACGACGTCTCCACAAAGGTCGAGCCGGACGAGACCGAGGTGCTCGTAGTTGAAGACCAGGTCGCCGTCGTCGAGCAGCACGGCCCCGTGAATGTGCGTGCCAGGGGGCTCCTTGGGGCGCGCTTCGTCCGGCAGGTGCGTCGCATCCGGCCAGACGTCGAACCAATCGACATCCCACGAATGGATGATGCTGCCCTCCATGTCCATCACGTAGGCCGCAAGATGGTTGTCCGCTGCGACCGCGGTAACAAGATTGAGGCCGGGTTGCGCGGCCTCGGGCAGGTAGGTCGGGAGCCGGCGAGCACCGCGTGCGCGAACGTAGTACCAGGACGTCCCAGAGCTGAGTGACCGTGCTGCGTACACGGCAGAACTGAGTATGCCGTAGGGAAAGATCCGGTACTTTCCCACCGCGATCCCGTAGGCGAACGCCAGCAGGATCACCGCGGCGCAGAACATGCCGGCGGCGACGAGATCAGAGCGCTTGGTCGACACGACGTTGTCCTTGATTGTTCTGGTCGTGCGCTTGCACGATCGCAATGCTATCGCCAGCGGGACCGGGAGGTTGAGCGGTTGCCGAACGAAGCCCGGCCGGCCGCGATTCGCGGCAGGCGTTAGAATTCCCGACCCGCCAGAAACTCATGATACCAGTCTGGAAATCTCTCATAAATGCCTGAACTACCTACGGAATCCGTGCCCCGCGATGTGCTGGAGTACGACGTCGTCATCGTCGGCGGCGGCCCCGCCGGACTCGCCTGCGCGATCCGACTGAAGAGCCGCAAGCCCGAGCTCAACGTATGCCTGCTCGAGAAGGCGGCGTCGGTGGGCGCGCATGCGCTGTCGGGCTGCGTGCTCGAGCCGGCGCCGCTCGATGCCCTGTTGCCCGAGTGGCGCACCGAGTACGGCGGCATCAAGGTCGCGGCCACGCGAGACGAGTTTGCCTTCCTCACGCGCAGCAAGCGCTTCCGCCTTCCGACGCCGCCGCAGATGTGGAACCACGGCAATTTCATCGTCTCGCTCGGCAATCTCACGCCGTGGCTCGCCGGGAAGGCCGAGACACTCGGTTGTGACGTATTCGCGGGCTACGCCGCGTCCGCGCCGCTTTTCGACGAATCGGGCGCGGTCTGCGGCGTGAGGATCGGCGATATGGGGCAGGAGCGGAACGGACAGCCGGGGCCGAATTTCACCGCCGGCCCCGACATCCGCGCCCGCCACACCGTGATCGCGGAGGGCTGCCGGGGCAGCCTCGCCAAAGTCCTCATTCGTCACTTCCGGCTTGCCGCGGGACGATCGCCGCAGACCTACGGGCTCGGCATCAAGGAGCTCTGGCAGCTGCCGGCGGGGCGCGTCGAACCCGGGCTCATCGAGCACACCGTCGGCTGGCCACTCGATGCGCGCACCTACGGCGGCAGTCTCGTCTATCACCTCGACCAGAACCGGATCTACGTGGGCTTCGTGGTCGGCCTCGATTACGAGGATCCGCGCTTCCGGCCGTTCGAGGCGTTCCAGCAGTTCAAGCATCACCCGAGTGTGCGCGGGCTGTTCGAAGGCGGCGAGCTGCTGAGCTACGGCGCGCGCAGCATCGTCGAGGGCGGCTGGCAGTCTATGCCGCGGCTCGACATGCCCGGCGCGCTGCTGATCGGCGACTCGGGTGGCCTGGTCAACGTACCGAAGATCAAGGGTGCCCACCAGGCCATTCGCTCCGGGGTGCTCGCGGCCGATCACCTGCTCGAAGGCGCAGCGAGCGACGGTTTCGAACAGCGCTGGCGGCGCTCCGACGGCGGCCGCGAGCTCTACAAGGTGCGCAACATGCGGCCCGGGTTTCGTGCCGGGCTCTGGGTCGGCCTTGCGAACGCGGCGCTCGAGACCGTGACCGGCGGCCACACGCCCTGGACGTTGTCGAACCATGCCGATCACTCGGCACTCGAGCGCCTCGATGCGACGCCACCTCCGGATCGCAGCTGGGTCGACCGCAATCTGCCGCCCCGCGACCGGCTGAGCGCGGTCTTTCATGCCGGCAACGTGCATGACGAGGCCCAGCCCGTGCACCTCAAGGTGCTCGACACCCACATCTGCGCGACGCGCTGCACGGTCGAGTACGGCAACCCCTGCCAGCACTTCTGCCCGGCGAGCGTGTACGAGATGGTCGACGACGGCGCAGGCCAGCGGCGGCTGCAGATCAACGCGGCCAACTGCGTGCACTGCAAGGCCTGCGACATCAAGGACCCCTACGAGATCATCGACTGGACGACGCCCGAGGGCGGGTCGGGGCCGAACTACCAGAACCTGTGACAGGTCTTCACGGATGAGCGAACCGATCTGGACGCCCCCGCCCGGGCGCATCGCGGCGTCGAATCTGACCCGATTCGCGCAGTACGCGCGGCGCGAGTACGGCGCACCGGTGGGCGATTACGCCGCGCTCTGGCGCTGGTCGATCGAGGAGCGCGAACGGTTCTGGCAGGCGCTCATGGACTTCGCCGGCATCGTTCGCGACGTGGGTGCCGCGCCGGTGCTGCGTGATCGCGAGCGCATGCCCGGCGCGGTGTGGTTCGAGGACACGCGGCTCAACTACGCGGAGAACCTGCTGGCCGGCGCCGTTGATCTCGGCGAGGCAATCGTCTCCGTCAACGAGCGCGGCGAACGCCGCGTGATCAGCGGCGCGGAGCTGACGCGCGAAGTCGCGCGCGTGGCCGCCGGACTGCGCGACGACGGCATCGGCCCGGGAGACCGCGTCGCCGGCTTTCTCCCCAACCTGCCCGAGTCGGTGATCGCGATGCTCGCGGCGACCAGTGTCGGGGCCGTGTGGACCTCCTGCTCGCCGGACTTCGGAATCGCCGGCGTGCTCGACCGGTTCGGCCAGATCGCACCGAAGGTGCTGTTCACCGCCGACGGTTATTTCTACGGCGGCAAGACCTTCGACTCACTCGTTCCCATGGCGGGCGTGTTGCGCGAGCTGCCGTCGGTCGAGCGCGTGGTGGTCGTGCCGTACGTGTCGCGCGAGCCCGATCTCGACGGGCTGCGCGGCGCAAGCGCCTGGCAGCGCTACGGTCGGTCGGACGCGGCGCTGTCGTTCGCACGGCTGCCCTTCAATGCCCCGCTCTTCGTCCTCTACTCCTCGGGTACCACGGGCGTGCCGAAATGCATCGTCCACGGCATCGGAGGAACGCTGTTGCAGCACCGCAAGGAGCATGCGCTGCACACCGACCTGCGGCCCGCGGACCGCATGTTCTTCTTCACGACCTGTGGCTGGATGATGTGGAACTGGCTCGCATCCGCGCTCGCCAGCCGCTGCACGATCGTGCTCTACGAAGGCTCCCCCTTCTCGCCGGACCGGGACGTGCTGTGGCGGCTCGCCGAGCGCGAGCGCCTCACGGCCTTCGGCATCAGTGCGAAGTACCTGTCGGCGCTCGAAAAGGACGGCGGCGCACCGATCGACAGCATCGATCTGAGCGCGCTGCGCACCATCCTGTCGACCGGTTCACCGCTCGCTCCCGAGCAGTTCGACTACGTTTATTCGTGCATCAAGCGCGACGTTCACCTCGCCTCGATCTCCGGCGGCACGGACATCATTTCCTGTTTCTGCCTCGGCAACCCGTGGCTGCCGGTGTATCGCGGCGAGATCCAGTCGGCCGGGCTCGGCATGGCGACGCAGGTGTACGACGAGCGGGGCCACGCGGTGCGCGGCGAGCAAGGCGAGCTGGTGTGCACGGCGCCGTTCCCGTCGATGCCGCTCGGCTTCTGGGGCGATACGGACCGCAGCCGGTACCGCGCGGCGTACTTCGAGCGTTTTCCCGGAGTCTGGTGTCATGGCGATTACGCGCTTCACACCGAGCACGACGGCATCGTGATCCTCGGGCGGTCCGACGCCGTGCTGAATCCCGGTGGCGTACGGATCGGCACTGCCGAGATCTACCGCCAGGTCGAGCGGCTGCCGGAAATCCAGGAGAGCATTGTCGTCGGGCAGGACTGGCAGGGCGACGTGCGCGTGGTGCTCTTTGTCCGCCTGCGGCCGGGCTCTACGCTCGACGACACCCTGGCCCGCCGCATCCGCGACACGATCCGCGCCAACGCGACCCCACGCCACGTGCCCGCGCGCATCCTTGCCGTGCCCGATATTCCGCGCACGATCAGCGGCAAGATCGTCGAGCTCGCGGTACGCGACGTCATCCACGGTCGCCCGGTGCGCAACACCGACGCGCTGGCCAACCCGGAGGCGCTCGAGCATTTCCGCAACCGCCCCGAGCTGCAGAGCTAGCTCTCGCGTGCACGGCCGGGACCTGAGGGCGGTTTACCGCGCGTCGCTGACGCAGCACGGCTACGCGCCGGATCCCGCGCAGGAACAGGCCATCGCGCGGCTCGAGGCGCTGCGGCAACGCCTGGCGCGCCTGGGCCGGGGACCGCGGCCGCGCTGGGCGCGGCTGCTGCCGGGATTGCGGCCGCGGCCGGACCGGAAGCTCGAGCCGCCGCAGGGGGTTTACCTGTGGGGCGGCGTCGGTCGCGGCAAGACCTATCTGATGGACCTGTTCCAGGCGCATGCCGGGGTGCCGGTGCGGCGTGAGCATTTCCACCGTTTCATGAAGGAGGTGCACGCGCGTCTGCGCGAACTGCGTGAGGTTGCCGATCCGCTGCCGCGAGTTGCCGGCGGGCTGCTGGGCGATGCGCGCGTGCTGTGCCTCGATGAGCTCTATGTGAGCGACATTGCCGATGCGATGATCCTGTCGGGACTCATCGACGCATTCCTGCGTCAGGGCGCCGTGCTGGTCTGCACCTCGAACACACCACCCGACGGGCTGTACCGCGACGGACTGCAGCGCGCGCGCTTTCTGCCGACGATCGCGCTGCTCGAACGCCACACAGAGGTGATGCACGTGGACTCGGGCGTGGACTATCGGTTGCGCGCGCTCGAGCGCGCGCCGCTGTATCTCGACGCTGCCGCCGCCGGCAGCGAGTCGCTTCTGCTGGAGCGGTTCGTGGCCATCGCCGGCGATGCCGGGCGCGCGGACGGCACGCTCGCGGTCGAAGGGCGCGAGATCGTCACGCGGCGGCTGGCGTCCGATGTCGTTTGGTTCGACTTCGCTGCGATCTTGGACGGCCCGCGCAGCCAGTCAGATTACGTGGAGATCGCGCGGGACTTCCACACCGTGCTGGTATCGGGCGTACCGCGGTTCGATACCACGACGGATGATCAGGCCCGGCGCTTCATCGCGCTGGTCGACGAGCTCTACGACCGCAACGTCAAGCTGGTGGTGTCGGCGGCTGCCCCGCCTGAAGCCCTCTACAATGGCGGGCGGCTGGCGTTCGAGTTCCAGCGCACCCGCAGCCGGCTGGTCGAGATGCAGTCGCACGACTACCTGGCGCGCCCGCACCGCGGCTGACCGGAAATCCGGCTCTGCGACGCAGTTCCGATGCTCCGCGCGCGCGAGCCAATTGATTACAATTGCAAGTGACTCCGGAAATCGGGCTCCGAAGCCAGCCAATTCCACCGGACGCTGCCGTGCCTGTCACCCCCATACGCCTCGAGCGCTTCCTGCCCTATCGCCTGTCGATCCTGTCGAACGCCGTCAGCACGGCGATCGCCGGCGCGTATCGTCGCCGCTTCTCGCTCAGCATCGCCGAGTGGCGGGTCCTCGCAGTCCTGTCGCTCTACCCGGGACTCGCGGCACGCGAGGTGGCTGAGCGCACGCGGATGGACGCGGTCGCGGTGAGCCGCGCGGTCGGGCGGCTGCTGCACGACGGACGCCTGCGGCGCAGCCGTGCGCCGGCCGACCGTCGCCGCTCGGTGCTCGAGGTCTCGCCGAAGGGCGCCGCCGTTTATGACCGCATCGCACCGCTGGCGTTGCGCTACGAGCGGGCTCTCGTTGCTGTGCTGAGTCCGGCCGAGCGCGCCATGCTCGATCGCGTGTTGTCACGACTGCTGGAGCGCGCCGGAGATCTCGGCGTGGACGGCGGCGACGCCTCCCCGTCACCCCGGTCCGCTGGGGGGACGCGCCGCGTCGGCCACAGGCGGGGGCGATGACGGCGGGGTTTTGCGCCGCAAGAGCTGGCGCCGGCAAGCGGCAAGCAACGGTCGCTGCACTATAATCGCGCGCCCCGGCGGCCATCGACTCAGAACGGAGCCCAAGATGCCAGGAACGATTCCGGCCGCCAGGAAGCACCTGATCGACGCGACCGCCAGGGAAGCCAGAGGCCGCAGGGGTGCGCTGCCGCCGAAGGCTCTCGGAGATTTCATCCAGGCCTATTACCGCGGCGTCGACGAGGACGACCTGCGCGAAGCGGGCGCCGAGTCGCTCGCCGCGGCGGCGATTCGTCACCTCGAGCTCGGCAGGCAGCGGCGCCGCGGTCGGCCGATCGTGCGCGTCCACAACCCGGACGTGGGGACGGGGCGGACGCCATACACGTCCGTCGAAGTCATCACGGACGACATGCCCTTCCTCGTCGACTCGCTGACGATGGTACTGAACGGCTGCGGCTTGTCGATCCACCTGATGGTGCATCCGGTCCTGCACGTGCATCGTGACCAAGGAGGGCGGCTGCGCGGGGTTGGGGAAAACGGTATCAAGTCGCAGGCCGAGTCCTGGCAGCGGATCGAAGTCGATCGCGTCGCCGACCCGGCGCGCATCAGGGAAGTGCATTCCCGGATCATCGCCGTGCTCGACGATGTCCGGGTCGCGGTGGCGGACTGGCCGCAGATGCGTGCACGCGCCACCGAGCTGGCGACGGACCTGAGCGACGGCATGCCGGGCGTGCCGCGCGCAGACGCGGGCGAAGCGAGCGCCTTCCTCGCGTGGCTGGCGGATAACCACTTCACGTTCCTCGGCGCGCGTGATTACCGCCTCGAACGCGGATCGGCCCGCGACCGCCTGATCGCACTGCCGGGCACGGGGCTCGGGTTGCTCCGCACGGGAGGCCGGCGGCCGCGTCCGCGCCCGACGCTGCTCTCCGGAGAGATCCGCCGGCGCGCGCGCGAGCCGGTGATCCTGGTCGTGACCAAGGCGAACACGGTTTCAACCGTGCATCGTGCGACGTACCTCGACTACATCGGCGTAAAAACCTTCGACGCCGCGGGGCGGGTCACCGGCGAGCGCCGCTTCATCGGTCTCTTCACCTCCTCGACCTACAGCGCAAAGCCGCACGAGATTCCGCTGCTCGAGCAGAAAGTGCAGCGGGTCGTCGATGTGATCGGCGTGTCGCCGGTGAGCCACGACGGCAAAGCGCTGCTACACGTGCTCGAGACCTATCCGCGAGACGAGCTGTTCCAGTCCTCGGTCGCGGAGCTGGTGCGCACTTCGCGAGGCATCGTCAACCTCTACGAGCGCCGCCGGGTGCGCGTCTTCCTGAGGCGCGACCCGTACCGACGATTCTTCTCCTGTCTGATCTACGTGCCGCGCGACCGCTACAACACGCAGGCGCGCGTCCGCATCGAGGCCATCCTTCGCGAGGAGCTTGCCGGCACCGCCCTCGAGTCGCAGGTGCAGATCTCCGAATCGACGCTCGCGCGACTGCACACCCTCGTGCGCACCGATCCGGGGCGCGAAGTCACGGCCGACCCTGATCTTATCGAGACGCGAATAATCGAGACGCTCCGGACCTGGAACGATCGGCTGCGTGACGAGCTGCTCGCGCGGCTGCCGCCGGACGAGGCTCCCGCCGTGGCCGCGCGCTACGCGGGCGCCTTCCCGGCCGCCTACCAGGAGGACGTCAGCGCGAGCGATGCGATCGTCGACATCGGCGAGCTGTCGGCGCTGCCTGCGCAGGCTCCCGCTCTGCGGCTGGAGCTGCGGACGGGCAGCGCCGATCGCCGCACGCTGCATCTGAGGCTTTACCGCCGCGGCGATCCGCTTGCCATGTCGGATCTGCTGCCGATGCTGGAGAACTTCGACCTGCGGGTGCAGAACGAGCGTCCATACCGCATTGCCAGCGACGACGGCAAGGGCCTCTGGATCCAGGATCTCGAAGTCACGCACGCCGGCGGCGGGAGTCTCGACCCGGCTGCAGTCGGCGCGCGTTTCGAGGCCGGGTTCTTCGCGGTGCGCGAGGGGCGGGCGGAAAGCGACGGGTTCAACCGGCTGGTGCTGGCAGCCGGGCTCGACTGGCGTCAGGTGGTGGTGCTGCGCGCGGTGTGCCGTTATCTGCTTCAGACGGGTCTGCCCTTCAGCCAGCGCTATATGGAATCGGTGCTGGCGCGCCACCCGGCGCTCGCCCAGCGTCTGAGCAGATTGTTCGAGGCACGCTTCGATCCGGCAAGCGGCGCGGCGGTGCGCACTGCACGCGGCCGGGCGCTCGCGCGCGAGATCGACGCGGCGCTCGCCCGGGTGACAGGTCGCGACGAGGACCGCATCGTTCGCGCCTTCCGTTCGGTGATCACGGCGGCGCTGCGCACCAATCATTACCAGCGCGGCGAAGATGGGGCGCCGAAGGACTATCTGGCGCTCAAGCTCGACCCGCGCGGCATACCCGAGTTGCCAAAGCCGCGACCGATGTACGAAATCTGGGTCTATTCGCCGCGCGTCGAGGGCGTGCACCTGCGGATGGGCATGGTGGCGCGCGGCGGCCTGCGCTGGTCGGACCGGCGCGAGGATTTCCGCACCGAGATTCTCGGTCTGATGAAGGCGCAGAACGTCAAGAACACGGTGATCGTCCCGGTCGGCGCCAAGGGCGGGTTCGTGCCCAAGCTGCTGCCTGCATCCGGCCGGGAGGAGGTCCAGCGCGAAGGCACCGAATGCTACCGGATCTTCATCCGTGCTCTGCTCGACGTCACGGACAACGTGCTCGACGGCCGGGTCGTGGCGCCGGCGGACGTCGTGCGCTACGACGGCGACGATCCGTACCTGGTGGTCGCCGCGGACAAGGGAACCGCGACCTTCTCGGACACGGCGAACGCGCTCGCTGCCGAATACGGCTTCTGGCTCGGCGACGCCTTCGCCTCCGGCGGGTCCGCCGGCTACGACCACAAGAAGATGGGCATCACCGCGCGCGGCGGGTGGGAGTGCGTCAAGCGCCACTTCCGCGAGCTGGGTCTCGACATCCAGTCGCAGGACTTCACGGTGGCGGGCATCGGCGACATGGCGGGCGACGTGTTCGGCAACGCCATGCTGCTGTCGCGACACATCCGCCTGCAGGCCGCGTTCAACCATCAGCACATCTTCCTCGATCCCGACCCGGACCCGGCGCGCAGCTTCCGCGAACGCGAGCGCCTGTTCCGCCTGCCGCGCTCGAGCTGGGCCGATTACGACCGGCGCGCGATCTCGAAGGGCGGCGGCGTCTACCCCCGTGACGCCAAGCAGATCGCACTCTCGGCGCAGACTCGTGCGCTGCTCGGCATCGAGTCGCCGCAGGCGACCCCGCCGGAAATCATCCGCGCAGTGCTGCGGCTGCCGGTGGACCTGCTGTGGAACGGCGGCATCGGCACCTACGTCAAGGCATCGTACGAAGCGCACTCGACGATCGGCGACCGCACGAACGACGTGCTGCGTGTGGACGGGCGGGAGCTGCGCTGCCGTGTCGTCGGCGAGGGTGGCAACCTCGGCTTCTCGCAGTTCGGCCGCATCGAGTACGCGCAGGCCGGAGGCCGCATCAACACCGACTTCGTCGACAACTCCGCGGGCGTCGACTGCTCGGACCACGAGGTGAACATAAAGATCCTGCTCGAGGCCGCACAGCGCCGCCGCGGGCTGCGCAGGACCGCGCGCGACCGGCTGCTCGCCGAGATGACCGAGGACGTCGCGGCGCTCGTGCTGCGCGACAACTACCTGCAGAGTCAGGCCATCGGCCTGCAGCAGGTGCAGGCCGCGGAGCGGCTGGGCGAGCATGCACACCTGATCCGCTCGCTGGAGCTCGACGGCGTGGTCGACCGCGCGCTCGAGCACCTGCCGAGCGCCGAGGAGATCGAGGATCGCCGCCGTACGGGCGACGGTCTGACGCGCCCCGAGCTTGCGATGGTGCTGGCCTACGCGAAGATCGCGCTCAACCACCAGCTGATCGAATCCGACGTCCCGGAGGACGCCTACCTGTCGCGCGAGCTGGACCGGTACTTTCCCGAGCGCCTGACGCACCGCTATCCGGAGCTGCTGCGCGAGCATCGGCTGAAGCGCGAGATCATCGCCACCGCCACCACGAACAGCATCGTCAACCGCATGGGTCCCAACTTCGTCGCGCGCACGCAGCAGGACACCGGCGCCGACGCGGCTACCGTCGCGCGCGCCTACACGGTGGCGCGGGAGGTCTTCGACGTGCGCGAGCTGTGGGGGGCGATCGAGCTGCTGGACAATCGCGCCCCGCCGGCCGTGCAGTACGCGATGATGCACGACACCGTCTCGTTGCTGCGACAGGTGAGCTACTGGTTGATCCAGCGTCACGGACGCAGCCTCGGCATCGAGGCGCAGGTCGAGCGGCTGCGGCCGGGCGTGCGCGAGCTTGCGCGCGCCGCGCCCGGATGGCTGATCGGAATCGAGCGCGCGGCGCATGACGCGCGGGCCGCGGAGCTCGCGCGGGCCGGCGTTCCCGCGGATCTCGCCAGCAGCGTCGCTGAACTGTACGCGCTGCATTGTGCGCCGGACATCGTCGAGCTCGCCGCCGCGCGCCGGCTCTCGGTCGAGGCCGCCGCTCGCGCCTACGCCGCGGTCGGCGCCGAGTTCGGGCTCGACTGGCTGCGCGAGCGGATCGAAGGGCTGGATACCGAGGGCCACTGGCACGCGGTCGCGCGGGGCAGCCTGCGCGAGGCACTGTACGACTCGCATCGACGGTTGGCTCAGCGCGTGCTCGCGGAAACCCGCGAGCGCGATCCCGCGGCGGCCGTCGCGCGCTGGACGCGCACCCATTCGGCCGAGGCGGCGCACGCGCGTGCCGTCGTCAGCGACATCCGTTCGCAGCAGACCGCAATCGACTTCGCCTCGGTCTCAGTGGCGCTGCAGGGTGTGCGACGGCTCGCGATTTCGGGCAGCTGATCAAGGAAAAGAGCATGAGCACCGGACGACTCGTCTTGCTGCGCCACGGTCAGAGCACCTGGAACCTCGAGAATCTGTTCACCGGCTGGATCGACGTCGATCTCTCGCCGCAGGGCGTGCTCGAGGCTCAGGAAGCGGGCCGGCTGCTGCGGGCCGAAGGCTTCGCCTTCGACCTGACATTCACCTCGGTGCTGAAGCGCGCCATCCGCACGCTGTGGATAGTGCTCGACGAGCTCGACCAGATGTGGTTGCCAGTGGAGCGGAGCTGGCGGCTGAACGAGCGTCATTACGGCGCGCTGCAGGGCCTCGACAAGGCGCGCACGGTAGAGCGGCACGGCGCCGAGCGGGTCAAGATCTGGCGACGCAGCTACGACATCCCTCCTCCGCCGCTTGCGGCCGACGACCCGCAACATCCGCGGTTCGATCGACGCTACGCCGCAGTGGCGGCCGCGGACCTGCCGGCCGCGGAATCGCTGAAGGACACGCTGGCGCGAGTGTTGCCCTACTGGAACGAGCGAATCGCGCCCGAGCTCGAGCGCGGCCGCAACGTGCTGGTCGCGGCGCATGGCAACAGCCTGCGAGCGCTCGTCAAGATGCTCGACGGGATTTCCGACGCCGCGATCGTCGAGCTCAACATCCCGACCGGCGTCCCGCTGGTGTATGAGCTCGACGCGGCGCTGCGCCCGCTCGCCAGCCGCTATCTCGGCGATGCCGAAGCCGTGCGCGCGCGAGCCGAGGCCGTGGCAAGGCAAACGGAGGCGCCGCGATGAAAAATGGCGGATGAAAAAATGGCTCGGAGCCATTTTTCATTTCTCAGGCCAGAAAGCCGCCGTCCACGACCAGGAATTCGCCAGTCACGTACGACGATGCGTCCGAGGCCAGATAGACGGCCGCGCCCGCGACGTCCTGCGGCTCGCCCACCCGCCGCAACGGGTTCTGACCGACGTAGTGCTCGACCTGAGCGGCATCCGACAACAGCGCCCCCGCGAATTTCGTGCGGATCAGTCCCGGAAGGATCGCATTGACCCGTATCCCGTCCGGGCCGCACTCGCGCGCGAACACCTTGGTCATGTTGAGCACCGCGCCCTTGGTGATCGAGTAGATGCCCTGCAGCGGGCCCGGCCGTATCCCGTTGACCGACGCGACGTTGATGATCGAGCCGCCGCCGCCCTTGCGCATCAGGCGTCCGGCGATCACCGAGGCGAAGAAATAACCACGGACGTTGACGTCGACGGTCTTCTGGAACGCCGCGAGATCGGTGTCGAGAACGTGGCCGTAGTACGGGTTGGTGGCCGCGTTGTTGACCAGGATATCGAGCCGGCCGTGCCTGCTCTGGACGGCGTCGAAGAGCGCGCCGAGCGCGTCCATGTCGCCAACGTGACAGGCGACGGCCGCCGCCTCGCCGCCGCTCTCGGTGATGCGGCGCGCGACCTCGATGCAGGCGTCCAGCTTGCGGCTCGAGACCACCACCTTCGCGCCATGCGCCGCGAACGCGGTTGCGATCGCCGCGCCGATACCGCGGCTCGCGCCCGTCACCACGGCCACCCGACCGCTGAGATCGAACAGCTTGCTCATGTGCTGCCTCCTCTGGGCGTAGACGCCCCACCGCCTGAGTGCTGCCGGCGATACCGGCTCGTGTCTGCGCGCGGAAATCCAGCGTATCCTGAGCGCCGGAACCGGGTTGGGGAGCTGCGGATGTTCGGGATAACGCCGTTCGGCATGTTCCACACCGTGATCGCGCTGATTGCCGTCGCGGCCGGATTCACCGCACTCGCCCGCTACCGCGAGATCGGACTATCGACCATTTCCGGTCGGATCTACGTCTGGCTCACCATTCTGACCTGCGTAACGGGGCTCTTCATCTTCCGTCATGGCACGTTCGGCATCCCGCACACGCTTGCCGTGCTGACACTGCTGGTTCTGGCGCTGGCGATCGCAGCCGAGAAGCGCGTGATCTTCGGGCGGCTGTCGCGCTACGTGGCGGTAGTGGGCTATTCGGCGACGCTGTTCTTTCACATGATCCCGGGGTTCACCGAGACGGCGACGCGTATCCCGGAGGGCGCGCCGCTCGCCTCGGGGCCGGAAGATCCAGGGTTGCGCGCAGCGGTCGCGGCCGCGTTCGTGGTGTTCCTGGTGGGCACGGCGCTGCAGGCCCGGCGCATCCGCCGCGAAACGCCCGCCGCCATGTCGGGCTCGGCGATCGCCTGAGGCGGCCGGCCGCGCGGGTCAGCCGAAGCGCACGATCCGGGTGCGGCTGAATTCACCGGTAGTGCGCAGCGCGCTTCTCGACGAACGCGGCGATCCCCTCGCGTCCGTGCGGATGCGCCGACATCGCGGCGATCGTGCGACCCTCGAGCGCCATCTGCGACTCGAGCCCGGGTGCGGAGGCCTCCATCAGGCGCTTGGTCGCGGCAAACGCTTCGGTCGGGCCGGCGGCGAGCCGTTGCGCGAGCGACCGTGCCTGTACGGCTAGCTCGGCGTCCTCAACGACCCGGTTGACGAGTCCCCAGCCGAGCGCTTCCTCGGCGCCGAGCACCCGGTTGGTCAGCAGCAACTCCATCGCCCGGCGTCGCCCCACGATCCTCGGCAGCAGAAACGACACGCTGCCGTCCGGTGCCAGCCCGACCCCTGTGTAAGCGAGCGAGAACCGGCTGCTGCGCCCGCAGAGCGCCAGATCGGCGGCGCATGCAAGCCCCACACCCGCGCCGGCCGCGGTGCCGTTCACCGCCGCCACGACCGGGGCCCGCATGCGCGTCAGGGCGCTGATTGCCGCATGCAGGTGCGTCGTCAGCTCGTTGATGTAGGCCGCGGCCGCATCGCCAGCGTCGCGCATCGCGCGCAGGTCGCCGCCGAAGCAGAAGTGCCTGCCGGCGCCGGTGAGTATCAGGGCCCGCACCCGCGAATCGGCCTCGCAGGCGAGCGCCGCGGCGAGCAGCTCCTTTGCGAGCGCCAGCGTCAGCGCGTTGCTCGACTCCGGACGGTTGAGCGTCAGTGTGGCCACACCCGTATCGACTTCGACCAGAACCGTTGGGCTCATCTGCATCACCTGCTGGGTACACGAGGCCTTGAGATTCATCGGCGACCCCCGCGCGACCGGGAGCGCGGCGCGCGTCGTCACTCGTCCGGCGCGATCGTGACTTCGAGTCCGTCGAGATCAGGCGTGAACTCGACCTGACAACTCAGGCGCGAGCGCGCGGCGTCGAAGTGCGAGAGCTCGACGAGCAGCTCCTGCTCGTCGCTCTGCCGCGCCGGCAGCTTGTCGATCCAGTCCGTAGCGACGAGCACGTGACAGGTGGCACAGGAGCACAGCCCGCCGCAGATCGCGAGAACACCGTAGTCCAGCTCGCGCAAGGTTTCCATGACCTTCAGTCCGACCCGCCCCTCCACCTCGTGGCTGTTTCCATCCCGGTCGGTAACGACGATCTTTGGCATGCTCCTCCTCTCGAGGCTCGCGGCTGGAACGTGAGCGGCGCATTATTGCAGCGCAATAAGCGCAATGCACCCGCCCCCAGTGGACGAGTCAAGGCGGTTCGGACAGCCGCCGCGCCAACTCCGTCGCCGCCCGTGCCGAGTCCCGATTGCCCGGCACGGCGAGGTGCGCGGCCAGGCGGTGCCAGAGCCACTGCACATAGTCGTAGGCCCAGCATGCGGCGGCGAGCCGCGCGGGTCGGACGCGGCCGCCGTAGGCCTCGAGCAGCAGACCGACCTGACCGGCACCGAGCGCATGATGGCTCGCGAAACCCGCGAGGTCGTAGATCGGGTCGCCGACGCCGCCGTACTCCCAGTCGACCAGACGCAACGTACGGCCATCGTCCAGCAGATTTGCCCGATGCACGTCGTTGTGACACGGTGCCCTACGTCGTTGCCCTGCGGAGAGTTGCGCGAAGACGTGCTGCGCCCGAGCCTGCAGGCGCCGCTCCACCGGTCCGTGCGGTGGCCGTTGTAATTCCAGCCGCTGCGCCTGCGTCGCGAAGTCGAGCCGTCGGATCGCCGCCACGGGCTCGAGCGCATGCACGCCCTGCAGCAGCCGACCGACACGCTCGAGGCCCGCCGGCGTCGCTATCGCATCCGCGTCCGGTGGACCACCCGCAAGAAATTCCGTAACCAGGAGTCCCTCCGTCGGGACGGCGAGCCACGGTACCGGCGCGCAGCCGGCGCGGCTTGCGATGCCGAGCAGGCGCCATTCGCTCTCCCAGTCGGCGCCGAGACGTCGCGCCTCGCGGTGCGCCAGCCGGATGAACGCCGGGCCGTCCGAGGTGTCGGCGCGCCAGCAGCGGTTGTGCGCGCCTGAGGGAATCGGCACCAGGCACGCCTCGGCGAGGCGCTCTCCGGCCGGGAGCGCACGCAGCAGCGCACGTGCCCGCACCTCGAGGGGATCGACAGCGCCCGGGTTCACGCGGCCGCGCCGAGTGGCGGGCTGGCGAGGCTCGTCCGCCAGCTGCGATAGCCCTGCACGGCGATGGCGGAATAGAGCAGGAACAGCACCGCGGTCGCGTGCAGGCCCTGCGACCAGTACAGCGAGGCGGCAGCGAGGTCGAGCGCGATCCAGTAGAGCCAGTTCTCGAGCACCTTGCGCGCGACGAGCCAGGTCGTGAACACGCTGCCCCAGGCGACGAGCGCATCGACGTACGGCACCGCCGAAAAGGGGACGTTCTCCATTTCGCCGACCGCGACGCAGTCGCGGAGCCGACAGCTCACGAAATGGAGAATGTCCCTTTTTCCGCTCAGCCAGCCGGTGACGGCCGAGAGGAGCGCGACCGCGGCGACCGCTCGCAAGTGCCAGGCGACGGGGCGCCGGGTGACGGGGCGCGCCGCCTCGGCCAGGCCACCGCGCCAGGCATGCCACCCATAACCGGCCATCCCGATGTAGAAGAGCTGCAGAGCCGCCTGCATCACGAGCCCGGCGCGCGCAAAGAGCCACAGAAACACCGCCGAGCTCGACGCCGCAAACACCCAACAGGCGACATGCTGGCGCACTGCGAGCAGCAGATATGCGAGCGCCAGCGCGACCCCCGCCCACTCCGCGGGCGGAATTGCCGCCACCGCATCGAACACGCGCTGCCCGTTCACCGGCTCAGCGCGGCGGATCGGTGCCGCCCAGCACCTTCATGACGAACACCGCTCGACCGGGCGCGGCGAAGGTCGCGGCGGTCTCGTCGGCGAGCGCGGCGAACACCTGTCCGTGCTCGCCCGAGACCTGCGTGCTCATCGCGTTGGTGAGCACGCTGAGACCGGGGCGCGCGGCCAGCCGGTCGATGAAATCCTGGATCGGCGGCACGTAGTCGGCGTTGAGCGGATAGAGGCTGATCTCGACGGCGATGCGCATGCGCGGCTCCGTGGGTTGCGGGATGAGTGCGGTCAGCGGACCCGCCATTCGACCGTGACCCCGAGCTGGCGCGGGTCGCCGCGCTGCACGTAGAGTTTTTCGGCGAAGTCGGGAGGCTCGAGGCCAAAGAAGAAGCCGCGCACAGCGTAGTTCTCGTCGAACACGTTGCGTCCCCAGAGGTAGGCGGACCACGCCTCGCCCGACCAGCCGGCCTTGAGATTGACGACGGTGCGAGGCTCGGAGCGCTGATCGTGGCTCGCGTCGAAGTAGAACGCGTCCATGCCGGCCATGTCGGCACGCAGCATCAGTCCGCGCGCATCCACCCATTCGGCCGAGAGCGAGTACTGCCAGGTGGGCGCGTGCGCCTGCTCGCGGCCGTCGAGATCGCGCTCGCCGTACAGGTAGCCGATGTACTTCGATTCGAGCAGACCGACACTGCCGCTGAGGCTCAGAGATTCGACGGGATGCCAGCTCAGCTCGGCCTCGAGTCCGTAGTTGCGGCCGCTCTCGGCATTGTCGGTGAAGAGTGCAAAGGTCGAGGGGTCGCGCGGATCGACCTGGAAGGACGTCATGACCTGCGGGTCGTCGCGCCACATGTGAAACAGCGCGAGCTCGCCCTGCCAGGCTGCGTCCGGCGCGGCGAAGCGCAGCCCCGCCTCCAGGTTCCACAGGTATTCGGGCGCAAAGCTGCGACGCTCGTCCGGTACGTTCGAGCCGATATTGAAGCCGCCGGCCTTGTAGCCGCGGCTGGCAGTCACGTACCAGGCGGCCGTGCTGCCTGCCTCGCCGCGCAGCGACAGGTGCCCGCCGAGCATCGCCTCGTCGGGCTCGAAGCGCATACCGTCGCTGTCGCCGTACTCGGCGGAGCGCGTCTCGGTGCGCAGACCGGCGGAAAGGGTGAGCGAATCGACGAGCGCCCACTCCAGCTCGCCGTAGGCCGCGACACTCGTGGCGTCATAGTCGCTCGATAGCGGCACGTGGAGCGGCTCGCCCGCGAACTCGTCGCGTTGCAGCCCCTCCTCCTGCAGGCGCAGTGCATACAAACCGGCGACCCAGCCCAGACCGGAGTCGGCTGCCGTCGAGGTACTGATCAGGCGCAGGTCTTCGCTGAGCGTGCGCCGCCGCCGCTCGTAGCTCGTGAAGTAGTCGTACGGCGCGAACTCGCCCCAGTACGGATCATTGCCCCAGTCGCCGTCGAAGCTGTAGTCGATGTCGGATTCGGCGGCGGCGCTGGTCGAGACTAGTTGCAGCGCACCGAGGTCACCGCTCACCACCAGCGAGGCGCCGGAGGAGCGCTGCGCATCGCGACCCGGACGATCCGAGTGCGTCGTCAGCGAGTTGTCGGGCGCGAAGGCGTCGTAGCCGTTGTCGAGATCGACGTGGAGCGCAGCCAGGTCGAGGCGCCAGTCGTCGGAGGGCTCGACTCGCAGCTTGCCGCGCAGCGTTGTCTCGCGCCGCCCGTTCGTGTCGTCGCGGTCGAGGAAGTCGTTGTGACGGAAACCGTCCGATTCGACCCGTTGCGCGACCAGACGCCAGGCGTGGCCGCCGCCGGCCCCGAGCGGCCCGCCGGTCTGTATGCCACCGCCCCACAGCGCGTCCTCGCCGGCCATGCCCTGCGCGCGGAGCGACCAGTCCGGCACCGCTTCGTGCGTGTTGATCTTGATCAGGCCGGCGAGCGCATTCGCGCCGTAGCGCGTGCCCTGGGGGCCGCGCAACACCTCGATCTGCGAGACATCGAACAGCGTCGCCGGCATGCCCACGCCGCTGAAGTCGATGTCGTCGATCAAGAAGCCGACCGAGGGATTCGGCGCGCCCTGATACTGCTCGAGCTCGCCGATGCCCCGCAGTTGGAAGAACCGCGGACGTGAGCTGCCGCCCGACCAGTTGAGGTTCGGTACCAGGCCGAGCACATCGCCGAAGTGCTGCAGCCCCGCGGCGCGCACGGTGTCGGAATCGAGCACGGTGGTGCTCGTCGTCATGCGACGCGCGGGCTCCGGGCGCAGCGAGGCCGTGACGACGATCTCCTCGAGTTCCCCCGGCGTTGCGGCGCCAACGGTGCGAGCGGCCAGCTGGATGATTACCAGCATACCGAAGAACGCGCGGAGAAATCCTTTATAACTTCCTGTTCTGGAAGTATAAACAATCCATGAAACCACCTGCATACCTGCTCCCTACGCCGGTGCTAACCGGATCAGGTTCGACGGGTTCGCCGATGAGCAGCGCGTCGCCGCGTTCGGCATCTCAGGCCAATTCAGGCCACCCCAGGGCGGGCGTAGTTTACATCGGGCGTGACGCAGAGCGCAGCGCGGGTTGACGGCCGTCGTCGCCTCGGCGCTAATGCGCTTCCCGCCCGTTCCGGATGCAGCCTGGATGGCCAGACGCTCCTGCCGCCTGTTCCACGTCGACGCGTTCACTCGCGAGCGGTTCGCCGGCAACCCCGCTGTGGTCGTGCTCGATGCGGATGAGCTCACCGACGAGGACATGCATCGCATCGCGCGCGAGATCAACGGCACCGAGGTCGCCTTCGTCATCCCGCCCGAGTCGACCGACTACGATCTCGAGGTGCGCTTCTTCGCGCCGGATCGCGAGGTTGCTTTCGTCGGCCACGCAACGGTGGCCGCGCAGTACGTACGCGCGCTCGTGAACGGCGTACCGAAGGGGCGGCTCCGCCAGCGCACGGGCGCCGGCATCATCGAGGTCGAGGTCGAGGGCAAGGCACCCGACCTGCGCGTATCGATGATCCAGAGCCCTGCCACCTTCGGTCCGGTGGTCCCCGAAGCGCGCCGCGGACCGGTGCTCGATGCGCTCGGCATCAGTTCCGCGAGCCTCCATCCGTCGTGCCCGATGCAGGTCATGGTGAAGGGCGGATCGCGCCTGCTGATCGGCCTGCAGTCCACAGAAATGCTGGCATCGTTGCGACCGCAGATGGACCCGCTCGTGCACCTGACGCCACACGTCGGCGCCGACGGCTTCTTCGTGTTCGCGCTTGCTGACAAGGATGGCGCCGTCGCGACTGAATCGCGCATGTTCTGCCCGGTGATCGGCGTTCCCGAGGACCCGGTAAGCGGAAATGCGCACGGCATGCTTGGCGTGTACCTCGTGCACAACGGGCTGCTCGCCCCCGGCGCGGAGGGTGCTTGCCGCTTCGTCGGTCATCAGGGTCGCTTCGTCGACCGGCCCGGCCGCGTGGACGTCGAAGTGACGGCCTCCGGTCGGCGCGCCACGGCCGTGCGCGTGAGCGGCGACGCGGTGATCGTCTACCAGGCGGAATTGCCGATCTAGCTCACCCTTGACTGGCGCCGGCCGGCGCCATCATCGGGGCCACCCATGCGTATGCGTCGCCCTGTGCGATCGCGCGCCCGTCCTCGACCAGTTTGATCGCGTGCGCCAGCAGCGAATGCCGCGCCCAGCCGTGCAGCGCCATCGGCACGTCGTCGTACACGACCGGGAGCAGTTCGTCGAGCGTCGCCCGCCCGCGCGCGGCGAGCGCCGCCACGACCTTCGCCTCGCGCCCGAGCCGGTGCGCGACGACGCGCGCGATCTCGCTCTGAGCGTCGGGAATGAGTGTGCCATGGCCGGGCGCGAGCGTCGTGACCGGCAATGCCTGTAACCGCCGCAGCGACGCCAGGTAATCGCGCATCGAGCCCTCGGGTGGAATGATCACCACGGTCGTCCCCTGCATCAGGTGATCGCCGGTGAACAGCAGCCCCTCGCCCTCGAGCAGCAGGCAGACGTGGTTCGAGACGTGGCCCGGCGTGTGCAGGACACGCAGACGGAAATCCGGATGCGTAACGAGCTCGTCGTCCGAGAGCACCGCATCGGGGACGTAGCTCGGATCCTGGTACGGGTCCTGTGGCGCGGCGCGCCCGAGCACGCGCGCGCCGGTGCGCGCACGCAGCTCGGCGGCCCCGGGCGAATGGTCGGGGTGCGAATGCGTGCAGATGACACGGTCGATCGCGCCCCCCGCCACCGCGATGATCCGCTCGAGGTGCTCAGCGTCCCGCATGCCAGGATCGATGACGACCGGGCGATTCTGGCCGACGACGTATGTATTGGTGCCCGGGCCGGTGAGCGGGCTCGGGTTCGGCGCGACGACTCGCCAGACCAGAGGCGCGATACGAGCGATTCCCCCGGTGACGGCGGCCGCCAGCCGGTCGACGGGCAACGCGCGCAGATGATCCATGCAGCGATTGTGCCCAAGACCGCCTCAGGGCACACGACGCTTGCCGCTGGCGCGCCTCTGGAGCCCCGGTCCCGGGATGGCGCTGCTCGCTCCTCCGCGTGACGTGGACGGCAGTGGACGGTAGCCTCGGTCGCCATGAATGGACCGCTGT